>JAESTZ010000094.1 GCA_016763315.1 Robiginitomaculum sp. | reverse complement strand
GTGGTCGAATGGGGCGGTCTCGAAAACCGTTGAGCGTGTGAACGTTCCCAGGGTTCGAATCCCTGTCTCTCCGCCAGCGCTGCTAAAACCGGCCAAAGTCGGTTTAAGCGGTGGTGGAGCAGAAGTGGTGGACGAGCTCTTTTCGACAACAATCGGCTTGCCGCGCAGATACGGCGCGCATAGCGCGTCAATCCCTGTCTCCTTGCCATTTTCTGGGCAACTATTGAAACTAAATTATATTTATTGACGGGGTGGATTTTATCCCAACCTAGATTCCCACTATTGCTTGTTGTTACTTCTCCCACTGCTAATAATTCAAAGCATTATACGATGTGTGGTATTACACCAGAAAAAGTAGAAGAGCTATTTACTCCGACAATAAGGAACCCAAATAAATGACAGAAGAAGAATTAAAAAAATTGAACAACGCTCTCAACGAACGCGCAAGGGACCATGGACATCGTACATTGAAGGACGCGATTTTTTAGGAGGTTCAAGCACTATAACAGTATCAGTTGACTGTAAAAATGACGATGACATCGAGCTAATTGGAGCAACTCAGGCAGACCAAGACTTTATTGCTTCTGCGAGACAGGATGTTCCCGACTTAATTGCTGAGGTGAAAAAATTGAAAGCTGAACTAAAAAATGGCAATAATCGTTTATAAGTAAAATATATTAAAAATTAAATTGTTTTGTTGCGGGTACGTTGGTGCAAACCAAGGACAGACTTCGTTTGATTGAGCAATTGCAAGTCGGTGATTTAGTATTGCAAGGTTACAGTGGAATCGCAGTGACAGGAACCCTAACCCGTAACCCACTTTTAATTACTTATAGTTGTTACGCCAATTTTCCCATCACAAAATACTTTAGAGTCAAAACCATCAACAATAATTAACCCGTGACGTTTAACTTGGTATTTATAAGTTTCTTGCCAATAAATGTAGGGTTTTTCTTTAAACATCACAAAGCCCAAGTCTAAATCCAAATCATGGTCACAATCTGAGTCTTTGCAGATTAAAGTATCTAACCTAGTCACATTAGTTCTTCCATCAAATGATGAAAACAAGCTCTCTTTTTTCAAGCTATATTTAAAACCAGTTACATCATTTAAATGCTCAAGGATTAAAATATCACCTAAACTAAACAATATTTTCCTTTTGTCTTTTGTTGTGCAGGATCCGTACTTAGCTTGATTTTTCAATTCACCAATTATGGATTTATTCTTGCCTATCAAAACAGAAGACTGCTCCTTGTGTCTTGCTGAACTTAAACAAGCACCCAACGATATCGAAACAAGAATAGTTAACGATACTATTATATTTCTTTTAGAAATGTTCATTGAATTACCTCGCATCATGATTTTTTCTTTCGAACTTAATTTTGTTCCGACGCCTATGACTATTCTCGACTCTCACAGATTTTTCATCACTATTACGAAAACTCCTTACTTCTCCTTTTTCTGCAAACACTTGCTTATGTCCACCGATTTCGAGGCATACTTGTTGGCAACCAACAAGTATTAGTGCATAATTGCAAGAAGAAACGTGCTGATAATGCGTTGAACGAATTAACCAAGTGAAAGAAAACTGGCCCAGAAGCCCTTAAAGATTTTGAATAAAGAAGAAGCTGATACAATTTTTCAAAAAGCCTTAGCGCTTGAGGATGCAGGAAATTTGCATGAAGCCTTAAAACTCAGAAAACTACTTGCGTCTAATTTCCCTAAAGTAAAAATATTTTTACTTACGTTGGCAAAATCTTTAAAAAACTTAAGTCAACTTGATGAAGCAGAAAAGTATTATAAAAGAACAGTGAAAATAGCCCCTAAATGGGAGCTAGCCTCTTTGCAATTATTCCATTTCTACTGGGACAATGAGAATATCCTCGGAGTTGATCGCAAGGATGATGCATTTGATGAAATACGGAGGTTTCAATCTATTTCCCATTGCGATGATTATGTGGAAATTGTGCGTGAGATAAATGCGAAATATGATGATGTAGAGAAAAAAGGACAGAATAAGTGAGAAGTAAGTGGTAGAAATTTTCCTAATTTGGTTCCCGATTATTGCTGCTACAGTTATGCCTATGCTGCTTCGCGTCAAGAACGTTTGGAAAGCATTTTTTATAATTTTGTTCGCCTACTTCATTATTTCTCTAATTGCGATAGTCATTATTGCAATGTGGAATATGACGGTTGCTGGGCAAAATGATCCCACTCTAATAGCAGGCCAAATAGCGGAGCATCTGGTCAGTTCATTACTAACTTCCATAATTTTTATCCCCTTAGCTTTACTGCTGTTTTTTTGCTGGAGAAAATTCCGAATAAAATTCTTTAGGGGAAAATGAGAAAGAATAGTTGTTTCGCAAGATAAAGCGAAACTCCTAAGTGGGTGAAGCTGGTTCACCAGATCGCCGCCTACGTGCTGGACTGCTCATGCCTTACGCCCTTACCCTAGCATGATAGCTATCTTCCGGTGACCAATACCCTTTTTGCGCCGACAATATTAAATCAGCCACAGATACATCTACACTATAAAAGAAAGTTATTTTTCTACCGTGATAAATATCTTTAACCAGTTTTATCAAAGCAAAAATATAGGAAACATCAAAATTCATTTTGAATTTTTCAGAAAAACCTGACAAAAACTCAACGCAATCCGTGCCATACATACCCAAATCACGATCTACTAGTGTTTGCGGAGTAATATTCGAGTATGCTGTCCATTCCTTGATGAAGACAAGAACCTCATTCTCTATTTCAGTTAATTTGTTCATCGACCAACCGTGTATCATCATGGACGCCCAAATAGTTTTTCCAACCCATTTGTTCAAGCGTACTTACTTCTATATTTGCCTCAATACGAATCGAGGGTGCGTAGTAGTATTTAGTCATTATTACACCTATGAATTGCTTGAATCCCGGATCATGCAGCTTCTGCATTGACTTGAAAATATCCGTTTGTTCCCCAGAACTGCCTCATCCTGTATATCGGAATGTTTGAATGGCCCCACCCCCCTAGTTGGGCGAAGGAGCTCCACCATTGTTTTTCAGTATTTCGGAAACAGATATGGGACGGACAGCAACTCCCTCGCTTAGTTTTCTAGGAGGGTTTAATTCATAAAGAACATAATCGAAATAATTTCCATAACTGTCTGCCGAACCGTACCCAGCCCAAACCAAAAAATATCTTCGCTTTTCTTTTTCTAGATACTGAGCATAAAACCTCGCGCCCAATCTTATCACATCTACAAATTGGTATATATTGTTACCATCATCAAAAAAGATCACTGTCTTGTCGGTTCTTGGCGTGAAACACCTTAGCAGTTTAGTGTCCTTCATTTGTTCTTCTCTCGGTTTATCATAATAGACTGATATCCAAGGTGTACAGTTTATATGCGCATCACCGCTAGCAGAGCTCGAAAAACTGGAGCATGAACCGAGCAATAACGACATTGCTAATACAATCGCGTACCTAGTTTTAGCGTATGTGTTCATGGGTGTTTGCATCCTAATTCTCCTTGCGGATTTACCCGCTTGTCTTTTTTCATAACTTCAAAATAAATACTGTGACAAGCAGAGCGGATAACGACTGCGAAGGTGAACTTCGCGATTCATTCGTCCTGTTTGAATTGGGAAGTTATCACGGTCAATTTTCTAATGGCCTGTAACGCAGGAGCAAACGCTAGTTTTCAACAAGGGGTTTGTCAAATTAGCCCCACTGTTCACTTGATAGAGGTTTGCCTGTTTCGAGGGTGGTTTTTAGATTAGACAGTACCGCTTGCCAGCCTTGCGTAACCCCATTGTGCATCGCAGAGTCTTTATTCAATTTACTGTGCGTTACGGTCAGCTTCGTATCGGGACCAAGAGCGACAAGTTCATAAGTTACAATTGATGGAGTAGGTTCCCGGTTTTTGTTTCCCTCAGGTCCGTTCCATGTAACGACTAGTTTTTGAGGTGGATCAACTTCCAAAACCTCTCCATGAATGTCAACGATGTTTGATCCATCTGTTCGAGTATGCTCCCATTTCGAACCAACTTTCCAATCTGATTTATTATGACGACCCCAATATTTTTTGGTCACAGCATTATTGATCAACCCGTCCCACACCGTTTCTACTTTGGCTGCGATATAGATAGTGTAAACGAAGTCAGGAGCGTCCCCTTTGGGTTTATCATTATATGGCATTTCGGTTTCCCTCTTTGATTTCTGATTCATGTTTTAGATCAACGAGCATTTCCAAGCGTGCATCCTCAAACCTGCCAACCCAGCGATGCACGATCTTTGCTAATGGAACAGGGTTTAAAAAATGCAATTTCTCTCGCCCTTGCCAAGTTACAGATACTAGATTAGCTGCCTCAAGTATTTTCAAATGCTTGGTGACGGCTTGGCGCGACATTTTCATGCCCAAACATAGCTGATTTAAATTTTGGCCATTATCCGCAAACAATCGGTCTAAAAGTTTACGGCGGCTATCATCAGCCAAAGCTTTGAAAATATTTGATTTCATATCTACCATACATGCAGCCATACGGTTGCATGTCAATACTTATTCGTCATTGCATCTACTTTCGCGGGTTAGCGAAAGTAAGTGTAAACACCCTTCTTTTAGCGTGTTAAGCCACTCACCTAACGCCTTCTTTTGCCCCCAATGCAGCCAAAAACAACTTATATTAATTGAGTTACGGTGACAGCAACCGAAACTATTACATTATGTCAACGATTTTACTGGGGGGCAGCCCGCCCCGTCAGAGACGCACCTTCACGCCGCAATAGAGCCAGAAAACTGGCGGAGCTGTCAGACTAAAGCTAAAGGGTCTCTAAAGGTGTGAATATTGCTCAATTCATACGGTAAATTGCTTTATTTCTGCTAATGTCAAATTTCGTTGTGAGGGTTTCTAATTGTGGCTGTGTGATTTCGTTGAGCGCGTTGTCACCATGACGGGTCTATCTCAAGACAGATATATTTTGTTTCCAAATATTCCTCGATACCTTGGCGGCCACCTTCGCGCCCCAGCCCCGATTGTTTGATGCCGCCAAAGGGCGCAAGTTCGGTCGAAATCAATCCGGTATTGATGCCAACCATGCCGGCTTCTAGACCTTCGGCAATGGTGTAAGCGCGATTGATATTGCCGGTAAACAGATATGACGCCAAGCCAAAGGGGGTGTCATTGGCCATTGCCAAGACCTCTGTGTCGGTTTCAAACTTGATCACTGGTGCCAATGGGCCAAAGGTTTCCTCGCGGGTAATTAACATGTCTTGAGAGGCATCGCGCAACACGGTGGGTTCAAAGAACAGGCCGCCCAAGGCATGGGGTGCGCCGCCAGTTTCAACGGATGCACCCTTGGCCAGTGCATCGGATAAATGGCTTTGCACTTTGGTCAAAGCGGCCTCATCAATCAGTGGGCCAAGATCACTGTCTTCGTTTTGCCCGGGCCCAACGGTGAGATCGGCGGCCAATGCTGTAAATTTTTCTACAAATTTATCATAAACTCCGCTTTGTACATAAAGACGATTAGCACAGACGCAAGTTTGCCCCGCATTGCGAAATTTGCACAAAATGGCCCCGGCTGCGGCCTTATCCACATCGGCATCATCGAGCACAATAAACGGTGCATTGCCGCCAAGTTCCAACGAGATTTTCTTTACCGTATCGGCGCATTGGCGCATCAAAAGCTGCCCCGTAGCTGTGGAACCTGTAAAGGTCAATTTACGTACCAGATGGTTTTTTGTTAGCTCGCCACCAATGGCCACCGGATCACCAGTTATTACCGAAAACACTCCGGCAGGAATGCCCGCTTCTTGGCTAAGCACCGCCAATGCCAGCGCAGATAAGGGTGTCTGTTCCGCAGGTTTTACCACCATGGTACATCCCGCAGCCAATGCTGCGCCGGCCTTTCTGGTAATCATGGCATTGGGAAAATTCCACGGTGTAATGGCGGCAACCACGCCTACGGGCTGTTTAATCGTCATCAAACGCGCGCCGGGCATATGGCCGGGAATGGTTTCGCCATAGGTGCGCTTAGCTTCTTCGGCAAACCACTCGATAAAGCTTGCGCCATAGGCGATTTCGCCGCGCGCTTCAGCCAATGGTTTGCCTTGCTCAAGGCTCAAGATTTGCGCTAAATACTCTTGGTTTTGCATGATTAGCTCATACCATCGGCGCAGGATAACAGCCCGTGCTTTGCCCGTTTTTGCGCGCCAATTTGTTAGGGCTTTGGCAGCAGATTCGATCGCTGTTCGTGTTTCTTGCGCAGTCATTTTAGGAACATGAGCAATAACATCGCCATTGGCAGGATTGTTGACAGCAATGGTTTTACCGGACAATGCATCCATCCATGCGCCGTCAATATAGGCTTGTTCTTTTAACAGATTTAGTTTTGACATGATGTTAAACCTCAAGTGCATTTTCAAGCATATGCAAACCCTCATTTAGCGTTTCATCGCTAATGGTTAGCGGATATAAAAGCCGAATTGTTTCACCTGAAACACCGCAACTAAGCAAGATCAACCCGTTTGCAAAGGCTTTTGCAGTAACCGCTTTGGCGGCGGCTGCATCGGGGGTATTGCCACCGGGTTTGGTGACCAAATCAAACGCGACCATCGAGCCAAGGCCGCGTATGGCATCCATTGGACGTAAGCTCGCATTGGCGGCAAATTCATTGAGGCGTTGCTTGACCATTTTGCCCAGTTCCACCGAGCGATTGAGCAGGTTCTCATCTTCAATCACATCCAGTACTGCTAATGCCGCGGCACATGCAATCGGGGAGCCAGAATAGGTGCCGCCGAGCCCGCCGGGGCCAACGCTGTCCATCACATCGGCGCGGCCAATAACGGCGGAAAGCGGAAAACCCCCGGCCAAGGATTTGGCAGCAACCAACATGTCAGGGGCAATGTCGCTGTGCTCGATAGCAAACAATTTGCCAGTACGGCCAAAGCCGGTTTGCACTTCATCGGCGATCAGCATAATGCCGTGTTGATCACATATTTTGCGCAAAGCCTGCATCAGCTCAATCGGAGCTGCATGAAAACCGCCTTCGCCTTGTACTGGCTCGATAATAATCGCTGCCACGCGATCGGGCGCAATATCGGCGCGAAACAAATGTGTCAGCGCATTCAAGCTCGCCTGCACATCAATGCCATAGCGCGCAATGGGAAATGGCGCATGATAGACCTCGGCTGGCATTGGGCCAAACGCACCCTTATAGGGTACCACTTTGCCGGTTAAGGCCATTGTCATCATGGTGCGCCCGTGAAAGCCACCGCTAAAAGCGATAATGCCTGAGCGACCAGTGGCGGCGCGGGCAATCTTAACCGCGTTTTCTACGGCTTCGGCGCCGGTGGAAAACAAAACGGTTTTGGCTTTGCCATTGATCGGCGATACGGCGTTTAGACGCTCGCAAAGCGTAACATATGGCTCATAAGCTGCCACTTGAAAGGCACTATGGGTCAGGTGCTGCATTTGTTCATTGGCCGCAGCAATTATTTTGGGATGACAATGACCGGTGTTTAACACCGCAATGCCGCCAGCAAAATCAATAAAACGTCGTCCTTGCACATCCCAAAGGGTCGAGTTTTGTGCGCGCTGCACATAAATCGGCGCTGCCGTAGCGATGCCTTTGGCTACAGCATTTTCACGGCGAACAATTAAGTCTGCATTGGTTTTCATTATTTGAATTTCCATTATTCTTGTGTGTTATTCTGGGCGTTCACTCGATCGAGATTGCGAGCCGGAAACAGCATTAAAAAGCCAGAAAGTGCTAAACCGATTAGGGCAAGATTGATCAGTGATCCAAAGCCAAGGCCGGCATCTAATACCCGCCCGGCGATCATCGGGCCAGTTGCCAGTCCTAGTTTCGAAATAAAGCCGCCCAACGCCGACGTGCGCCCGGATTTATCAAACTCGGCGGTCATGCCAAAAAGGTAGGCAATGGCCATGCCCCAAGTGATACCCGTGCCGCAATTAGCCAGCAAATAAGCCCAAGGTGAGGCGCTAAGGTGAAACAATGCGGTGCCAACCAAGGTTAAAACAATACCGATTGCCAGCGGCCAAAACCTCCCAAATCGCAAGCCAATAACCATCACCACTAGCGGCCCGATCAAGGCAATCCATGTGGCCAAACCCAACGCCATGCTGACAAAATTTGTATCTAATCCATAACCACGTCCAAGGCGAATGATGAAGGCAAGCAGAGCCATATTAGCCATTTGAAACAAAAATATAGCCGCCAATGTTTGCACCAGAGGCAAGGTGCGCACTTTATCCTTATTTGCCAAGGGGCGTCTTACCCTGTCGGCATCATAGCGATCTAAAAACGGCACCATGAGCAAGGTGGCAAAACTAAACGCTGCCAATGAAAGAAATAAAGCTTGAGTCCCAAAGATCGGCACCAAACGCGGCAGGAACATTACGCCCAATCCACCAAGGCCAAATTGTACAAATAACAACATGCCAAATGTGCGGTCCGGCGATTGGGTGCGGGCGATCACAGAAAAAGCCGTGCCTACCAAAAAGCCGCCAATTAGCCCATGAACAAAGCGCAATGGCAGCAAAACCTCTGCCGAGCGAATGGCAATGGAGCCAAGATCCAATGTAATTAAGCCAATGAGAGCCAGCACCGCCATTGGCCGCCACGGTAGGCGCTTGACTACGGCAAAAGCAATAATCGCCCCCAAGGCCGCACCATAAATATTGGCCGACCCAATATCGCCTGCCACGCCCTCGCTAAGCCCCATGCCAGAGACAAGCCCATCAACAATAGCCGCTAAAATATTGACATAAAACAATCCAGCAGTGGCCAGAAAAGCCAAAAAAACAGCAGCCAACAACCCATCTGGAGCCGCCTTAGGAAAGCGTGGCTTTACACTGTTCATTGTGATAATTCCTTTGGAAATTTGCGGTATGCATTGGCTGCAATAACAGCTTTAGCCCAAGCATATTCGTTGTTATCGCTGATGTAGTAATAGACCATGCCATTGGGCATCAGCACCACTGACAAGCCGCCAAAACCAGACATAAAAGGCACCCAAATCGCAGATTTTTGTTTTAGGACACCGCTGGCATCCCAAGCCCAAAAGCCATTATTATATC
Organism: Robiginitomaculum sp.; assembly: GCA_016763315.1. Classification (GTDB taxonomy): domain Bacteria; phylum Pseudomonadota; class Alphaproteobacteria; order Caulobacterales; family Maricaulaceae; genus Robiginitomaculum_B. The sequence goes on along the minus strand of JAESTZ010000094.1, from coordinate 28,049 downwards.
GAAAGTCTTTGCCCGGTGCCGGTAAGCCAGGATCGGCATGATCCATTTGTAGGGCCGCACGCAATGCCCGAGTATCAATCACATCCACGCCGTTGATTTGGCCATGATCTACCGCAATGAATTGACTGATTTTAGCTAGATCATCTGGTGTGAAAGTAAGCCCCCAACCGACATAGGGTTGCGCCACCGCGTCCAGAGTGCGCCGAGTTTTATAACTGAGCGGAGACAGGTTTATGGCTTTCCAAATCGGATCAACCAACAGGTCTTGGTAAATATCGGCATCAATTCCACGGCGCTCACGCCAAAAACCTTGCATGGCCGTACCCAAAACATAATGATCCGTAGTATGATAAACCCACTTCGTGCCCGGTTTGCTTTTTCGTGGGTACAAAGAACAAGCTCGGTTAATTTTGCGCTTATGATCCGGCACAATGAAAAATCCGTCTTGAACGGCGGCGTTTTCATCTTTTTCATTTTTTGTCGATTTATAGCGACCGGTAGCCATATCCAGCGCATGACCAAAACCAATGCCGCTCCATCCAGCCTTGGCGCATTGCGGTACATAGTTCTCAATCAATGCGGTTTCTGCCTCTGGGTAGAGCTTTTTCAGGCGCATCATGCTAAGACCGGTAAAAATGGATTTTGCTAATGAATAAGAAGGAATAGCCAAATTATCACAAAATGGGTATGGCCCATACCGGGTCTCGCAACCGCCAAGATAATGCACCCCATCAAGTATCACCCCATAGGCGGTCATGGCTTCTGGCGTTACATCATCTGGCGAAGCAAAAGCGCTGACATCAAGACCCGGGTGGTCAGTAGCAAGCGCGCTAAAGGCGCGGGTTGACATCTTGTTTTGTAGTTCTTGCGTAAAAGCCGCGCGCAAATCCTTGGCATTATCCACCGCTCCTGGTGCGTAAGTAATGCTTGCGGTTCCCCACATATTATATTGAAAATATAGGCAGGTTTCGGAGGCGATTTGATAGGCAGCACGGGAAGTTTCGCCATCAGGTTTGATGAGAAAGCTCAGCACACCATTATGGGTGCAATTGGCGTTACGTTCTTGTAAGGAAAATGGCAAAGCCGCCCGAGAAAACTCCGCATCGCCGGATTCTAGCCAAATTCGCCCCGGCTCGACAAGTATATCCCAAGCCTCATTATCGGTTCGGATCAGGCCGCGGGTTTTTGGCACAAGGCGATCACCCACCTGCACAAAGCTAAGATCAAACCCCGGTGGTACGCCCAAGCCTTTTGCTTGGTTGTCTAAAAAACCAAAGCGATCGCGTAAAACTTTCATATGCGCTGATTCTTCGGTGACATGAAACGACAAACGGCCTTGGATATTGACCGCAGTTTGGCTTGCACCCTCGACCGCAATGTAGGCACTCATGGGCACGGGGTTTGCCAAATTGCCCATGCCAGTAAGAAAGTCTAAGGACAAGGCCGTGCGTGCATTCGACTTCTCTGTTGTTTGCTCGTTTAAAGCACTAATGGTGATATTATCTGCCCAACAAGTATCATCCTTTTGATTGCCAGCAGCACGCAAACGGATCAATAAAGGCGACCCCTTGATGCCCAAAATTGCCGAACCGGTATATAGGGTTAGTCCATCATCAGCGCCGTCTTCAACGCGCAACACCTCAGTCCATTGCTTGCCGCCAGAAGTAGAGGCTTCTGCGATACAGGCATCGTTTTTTTCCAAATTCATTGCCGCAAATGATGCAGATATACGCACCTGCTCCAACCCCTCAATATTTAGACCAATCAGCGCACTAGCCGAGCGGGTAAGGCGCATGGAAACATTGCCGTCATAAGTGGTTAGTCGAATATCGCCCTTGCCTGCGGACTGCCAGCCATCGGCATTGCCGTCTTGAAAGTCTTCGGCAAATAAGGTTTGCGCGCTGGCTGATGTGACAAGAAAAAGCAGACTAATAGCAACCAGTACGACTTTCATGAGCATATCCGTTCCGTAGTAAGACTACGTTGTTATAACCAAACCAAGTGTATCGTTAGAAACCCACATTCAAAGCCACGCCAATGGTCCGAGGCAAGGTAATGAATTTACGGGCATTGCTACCATAAAAATCAGCTGCTGGATTGGGACCAAAAGCCGCCGGTGTAAAAGATCCAGTCGTGCCTGACGTATTGCCAATATTTTTAACAAATAATGACGCGTTCCATTTATCAGCAGCCACAGTAAAGGTCATATCCACTACCGCGAAGCCGTCAAATTGTACTGCCTGAAATACATTTTGATCCAGTACATTTTGCGTTGAGGACTGATAAAAGGCGTCAAACCGGCTGATAAAGTTCATGCCATTACTCAAAGGAATGGTATAATCAGCGGCCACATTAAACGAATGTTTGGCAACGCCGGGTAAAGGTGCACCATTGGCGGCCACCATCGTTCCCGTGATAAGGCCAAAACCCGGCGGGGCAATAAAGTCTTTGGTTAAATTAGCATCTACAAGGGTATAGCCGATAGAATAGTTAAACATACCGTCGTCGCTACTGCCGCTGATTTGTGCCTCAATGCCTTGCGAGCGGGCTTTATCCGCATTGGCCACGGCAAAGAAAAAGCCGTTAGGTGTCGAGGTGTTAAATTGTGGATTGCTCCAGTCGATATAAAACGCATTCAAATCATATCGAAGACCCGAGGCAGTGCCTTTTATACCTACTTCATAGTTAAGGGCTGTATCGGATTGAAAGGTTAGCCAAGCCGGATTATTTGCAAATTGCCCAGTGGTCGGCACTCCATTACTACCACCACGTCGATACCCCTCAGAAATGGTCGCATAAAGCAGGTCGTCATCGCTAAACTCATAGGCGGCATTAGCTCTGAACAGAACTTTACTGTCTTTGGCAGTAAAAATAGTGTCGGATTGACCATTGAAGAAGGTATATGGCCCTGCACGTACAAAGGTATTGGTAGTGGATTCGTTGTCAAAATAACGAAGTCCGCCAGTGAGCTTAAAGCGATCCGTTAAATTGGCAGTCAGTTCCCCAAAAATTGCGACTTCTCTGTAATCCTCTTGGCGATCAAAGGTAAATATATTATCGGTAAAAACAAAATCAGTGAGAAAGAAAGCATCAGCCCAAGCTTCAAAACCCACAAGGTCGCTTACTTGTGTGGCGTCGCGAGTTTGATCCTGATAAAATGCGCCCAAAACATAGTCAAAGCGGTTTTTTCCATTAGAAACCAGACGGACTTCTTGAACAAATGACTTATCGGAAAAAGTTCGCTTAGCTGTGTAAAGTGGCCGTGGAAAAACAAATGTGGGCGAGACATAAAATTGTGCCAGATTATTGGCAAAAAAGCCGGTATTATCGGTCTCACTATTGCCAGTGTTTTCGTAATAAGATGTAGCAGAAGTTAAAGTTGCAAAGCCTAAGTCAATATTAGCTTCCAGAGACCCCATATCCAAATTGCGCGATGCTGGTTCTTCGATCACCGCACCGTTTTCATATTGGCCATAAGGGCTGCCTAGTCCGTCATTGCCTTGGCTGGGTTGCCGACGACCGCCGCTATCATCCGACTGGTAGAAATAACTGGCCACAAAGTCGACGTTTTCTGTCGGAGCCCAACGAGCACTAATCCGTGCATAAAGGCTTTGATAATTATCAGCATCTTTTTTGGTACGGTATTCTGCTGAATCTGCGCCTAGGTCAAAAATACCATTGGGCTGGGTTGGAACGCCATTATTGTCGAGTACATACAGGTTCGTGTAATCAGTGATACCGGGATAATCTTGCCACAACACATTGGCGCGAATGGCAAATTTATCACTTACCGGGGCATTAAAAATACCACCAGCCGAATATCCAAGGCTGCCAGAGCCGTTCACCGAAGACACAGTGCCAATAAAACTGCCGCTAACTTCGTCAAACTGTGGCTTGCGGGTGAAATACTTTACTGTTCCACCCAATGCCCCTGAGCCATAAAGCGTGGCTTGTGGCCCCCGTTGCACTTCGACGCGATCAAGGTCAATTAGTGCCATATTGGCAAAAACCGGGGTTTCATTGACATACGTAGAGACCGTTGGAGCTGAGCCGAGCAAAAAATCCCCAAAAGCCGAGCTATCTACATTAAGGCCTCGAATACGAATGCTGTTGAACTGTATATTGCGCTGTCCTTGATCAATCTGACTGACCCCGGGAATGGTGCGTAGTAACTCAGCGGAATCCAATGTGATTGCATTGGCAATATCGGCACCGGAAACAACAGAAATGTTATAAGGTACATCTAAAATGTTTTCTTCGCGGCGCTGGGTCGTGACTGTGATTTCATCCACATCTTTTGCCTGTTCAGTTTCTTGCGCAAAAGCCAGACCCGGCGTTAGGATTGTACAGCCCAGCAATAGGCTTAGTAGCGAGCGGCTTGTTAGTTTTTTGCGTGTATTAAACATTGGAAATCTCCTTTTGTCCCCGAAATTTGATGGTTTGATCATTGGCTTTTATTGTCTTTGTTGGTGTTCGCTTTTTTGGCCATGGCTAATGGGCCGAGCTCCGTAAGAGCAGATGAGTTATTGTGGTTCTGATAAATTGGAAAAGGTGTTTTGTGGTCGCGAAAGCTTTTCAAAGGTTGGGCTAAATTGTGCCAGCCCTGTGTCCGTACTCGGCGCACATATTCCAGATCAATCTCGATCGGTATAATCTCGCGACCTGCACCCGCTTGATGGATGATTTCGCCGCCGGGCCCCGCGATGATTGAGCGCCCAAAAGCCAATTTTCCCGCAGAATTAATATCGAAAAAATAACATTGATTGGTCACAGCACTAGATCTGGCAATCGCTAATTCTGCATCGCGATCCAAAGTATTGGTTAAGCTGGGGTGTAAAATTACCTCGGCACCCATGGAGACCAATGTGCGTGTAGTTTCGGGAAACCACATGTCATAACAAATGGAAACACCAAAACAGCCAACGCCGTTAATATTGAAAACCGTGAATTCTTCGCCGCTGGTAACGCCGGTTTCATAGGGCAAAAATGGAAACATTTTGCGGCATCGGGTAACGACTTCACCTGCCGGGTTTATGACCGGAGCAGTGTTGAAAACCTTGTCGTCTTTTTTTTCATACAAACTGCCGGGCAATATCCATAGTCCGGTTTCTTTGGCCAACGTGCAAAAGCTCTGTTCTGCTGTGCCGGGCATGGTTTGCGCATGTTTTAGGCCGGTGCCAAAACTTGCCAGTTCTGCAAGCACAACCATATCGACCCAAGGAAACCTTTTGCGCACAATTCTAATTTCTTGGCACAACAGGTCAATATTGTCTTTGGATTCCAGCTCCAGTTGCAGAGCGGCAATTGCAAATTTGGACACAGCACCTCCTGAATACTTTTCCCCGCTTTGCACGGGGTTTTCCTGAAGTTACTTCTATGGGTTGGAGCAGGCTAACAATAGGTCCAGATGAACCTAATCGTTGAGTCCAGTTTTGTTAAACCTGAAGCCGGATATTACTTCTTGTTACGGCGCACCAATATTGCCCAATCCACAAGGTGACCGTCTTGGTGGAACCATTCGATACGCTCGCCCCGTAACACCACGCGAAAGCGACCCACTTCGCCATAGGACCATTGCCGCCATTGGCGACACCAGTAATCACCCTCGACCCACCACGTACCATGGTCGCGATCTTCATTGGCAAAGCCGGCACGACCTTGCATCTCGCCATTACGACTCAGCACGATGGTGCAAGGATCGCCATATACTGTCTTACATAGTAATTTGGCTCCGTTACAGACGCGCTTAATGGCTGACCCAGAAAGGGCTTGCGCTGCATCAAAGTTAGTTTTTGAAGGAGTAGGATCCATGGTTTCACGAAAAGCATTTGCAAAAGCAGCAACACCATCTCGAATTTTACTTTCAACAAGGCCGGTAATACCTAAACGAAAAACATTGTTGGGAACCGCGCGCGAATAATAATCGTGCACTGGCTCGATCAATACACCATGAGTTCCGGCGCGTTTTACCAACAGCCGGGTGTCTAGGGTTTTAGGGCCAGTTATCCAAGCTGAAGTCCCAATCAGAGTTGGTAAAAGGGAAATTTTGTTCGGCAGATAATAGTTAAGTGCTTCACGCAAAGCGATCATGCGCTTAGCAAACGCTTCTTCAACATGCCTCAGCAGCGCCGCATAATGACCAAGCGCCAACATGTGGGCAAAAGTGCGCTGTATGCTCAAGGCTGGGTGGCGCGCGGTAATGCGTCGCAAATTTCGTGCGGCGCGGATGACCGGGATAGGCGCTACCAGCACCCCCAACCGGATGGCTGGTGCTAATGGTTGTGCCAATGTCGCCATATAGATCACGTTTTCTCCGCCCGGCATGCCGCGCAAGGCTGGCAGAGCATTGGTGCTCAAGCTGGTTTCCCATTGGCAATCATCTTCGACAATAATTTTCCCTGATTCTGCAGCAATCTGCAATAACAAAGCCCGGCGCTCGTCGGACAAAGTCGCCCCGGTTGGGCGCTGGCAACCAGGAGATATAAAAATAATATCCGCGGCCTGTATTGCCTCGGCACTTAGTTGCATGCCGTTTTCATCCACATCAAGAGCCGTAATTTGGACTTTCTTTTTTTGCAATAGCATCCGTAATTCAGGATGGCAGGGATTTTCCAGAACTACCCGCATGCCATCATGCACCAAAAGATCACATACCAGACTTAAGGCCTGTTGCGCCCCCGTGGTCACCAAAACTTCTTCGGACTGCACGCTAATGCCATTTAACGGCAAAACTTTGCGCCTTAATTCGTCCACTAACATCGGATCATCGGCATCACCGGCATTGCGCGTCCAAATATTGATTTCTTGAACCGAAAGCGCGCGGCGGCTGGCTTCTCGCCACTGCGCCACAGGAAATAATGAGCGATCAAAAGGGCCGTCGACCAGCGGGTATGGATATTGATCCCAATCTGGAGGCAAGACCGAGGTCAAACTAGGCAATGCTACCGTGGCTAGGCGCGCGTGCCATACGGATTGGTTTATACTCTGTCTGGAGCCGGTGACCTGTATCGCACCAAGATCGCGCCCGAACATACCCTCACGAACAAACAAACCGCGTCGATCCTTACTGATTAAATGGCCATCGGACACCAGCCGGTCATAGGCCATGATTATGGTGTTTCTAGAGACACCAAGGTCATGGGCTAATTGCCTACTCGGTGGCATACGCGTTCCGGCAATCAATACCCCCAAGGCAATATCGTCAATAATCTTGCGACGAATTTGTTCTTGCATGGAGAGCGAGCTATTGCGGTCAATCGCAATGCGCAGATTTGCAGTATGAGAAGGATCCGTTATCATGTGTAACCGATACATTACTTTATCGAGTAAGCCAATTCTGGCACTGTTAGATTAAAATGCCTTTGAACAAATAACCTGCATTTCGTACAGTTTGGGGATGCAAAATCCGTTTCGTTATTTCAAAACATCACCAGAAATTACCCGGTATTGGTGGAACAAGTTCGGTCTATGTTCGCTATAGGTATTAGAAAATACCGTGTGAAGAACCAGAATTATTCAAACTGGTCTTGGCATTTGGACTAGGTCTTTGTGAAGATCAATGAGGAGCTTCATTATCTGTGGCGTGCTGTGGATCAGGAAGGTGAAGTGCTGGAAGCATTCGTTACAAAACGCCGGGATCGTAGGGCAGCATTGAAGTCTCTGCATAAACTGATGAAACGCTATGGGAGACCTAAACGAGTAGTTACAGATAAACTGACATCATATCGAGCAGCCATGAAGACGATTGGAAATACAGACATTCACGACACCAGACAATGGTACAACAATCGCGGCGAAAACTCACACCAACCGTTTCGGAGGCGAGAGCGAGCGATGCAAAAATTCCCTGTTGTGTGTTTAGGAAAATCACCTGCAAGTCATTGAAAATATGAACTATACGGGGTTTTCAATAGCATTTCCCTGTAAAAATGACTTATTTCCCTGTAAATAGCCCCATAACAGGGAAAACCAGCTACCCGATCTCCACAAAAACCCCAACAGAGACTAATGCGTAAAATACCCTGAAACACCCCATCTGTGCGTGGTCTCTGAACACAGCGAACCCGCTAACCCCCGCAATGTCGGGGCTATTTACAACTCATATGATTTGTTATTTGAAATATGAAGGCGGCTGGCGGAGAGGAAGGGATTCGAACCCTCGAGACGGGAGCACCGCCTACTCCCTTAGCAGGGGAGCGCCTTCGACCACTCGGCCACCTCTCCGTGGACGGGTTTAGCCGCTATAATAAACGCATTCAAGCGGTTTTTTAACAAAAACACACTTTGGTTATTCTATCCGGTTATCTTATTGCAAACTCGAACTATTAAATATTTTAACCATTGCATTTACCGAAATTTAAGCACGATGTTTAACCGGCTGTTGGGCAAGTTTGCCTATATTTACCGGCAGATACAAGAATCGGGAAAATCGATCATGGTTGCAATTATAAAATCCGACAATCAACCTGTCCTATCAAGCATTGACAAAACAATGCCGGCCAACGAGCTAAACGATCCGGGTTTTTTGTTGGCAAACCCTGTGATAACCGCAGTAATAGCCGCGCAAGAGACTACCAAAGCTACAGCAACGCCTACTACCACTATTCCACCAACATCTTCCAGAGTAGCGAAAGCCTTTGCTTTGCGGTTATTTCAAGCAGTAGATTTTGTCGTTTTAGTTGCTGTTGCACTTTATATATTCAATTCGGTTTCGCCGTTACCATTGGGAATGGCGCCATTTGCTATTAGCGCACAATTTGTATTGGCACCTTTCCTTGTCGCCGCAGGTTTGGCAATTTGCAATAGCTATAATTTCGCCCACAATGAAAAACTGACCGCCCATTGGGGTAAAACGATTTGCGGACTTATTGTCGGAGCCGGCTTTAGCTCATTGTTAGCAGTAATGAGCCAGTTACCATTGGCTGAAATGAGTGGTTTAATAATGGTATTATCGGTATCGTCGCTGGCAATATTAGCCTTACATGCAAATTATATGGCGTTAATTACTTCTTGGACACGCTCGGGAGCTTTGGCTACCAATGTGGTAATGGTCGGAGCCACCCCCAATGCACAAAAACTTATTGAAGAGAACTCCGCAACAGGGGAGCTAAATGTAGCCGGTATTTTTGAAGATCGCGCAGCACGTAGCCCCAAGCAAGTTTCCGGAGTTCCAGTAATTGGCAATGTAGATGATTTGCTTAAATGGGAGCATTTGCCAAATATTGATCGTATTATTATTACGGTCACATCAACGGCAACAACTAGAGTTCGGGCGATGATTGATCGATTGCGCGGCCTGCCACAGGATTTGGTTCTGTTTGTAGATATGGGCAATTTCAACCCGCAACAAACCAGCTTGGCAAAAATCGCCAATGCGCCAATGGCGTTTATTTCCGGCGGCCAGACAAACGAAATGCGGATATTCACCAAACGCCTGCAAGACGTAGTGTTTGCTAGTCTTATGTTGATAGCATTTGCACCAATAATGGCTCTGGTGGCATTGGCAATTAAACTGGACTCCAAAGGGCCAGTTTTGTTTCGTCAAAAACGCCACGGATTTAACAATAAAGTGATCAATGTTTTCAAATTTCGCTCGATGCGGGTGCAGCAACCAAGCGCAAAGTTACAACAAGTAACCCAAGGTGACGAGCGGATCACCAAAGTTGGTAAATTTATCCGGCGCACCTCATTGGACGAGCTGCCACAGCTTATCAATGTACTTATGGGCAATATGTCACTGGTTGGGCCACGTCCACACGCAATTGATATGCACACTGGCGACACGGAAAGTCGGCTTCTGGTCGCTGAATACGCTCACCGCCATCGGGTAAAGCCGGGGCTAACCGGGTGGGCGCAGGTCAATGGATCTAGAGGGCCGTTGCACAATGCGAATGATGTGCGCGAGCGGGTGCGGCTTGATGTGGAATATATCGGACGCGCCAATTTCTGGTTTGACTTGCTGATAATGCTTAAAACAGCTCCTTGTTTATTGGGTGATAGCGAAAACACCAGATAAGCATTCACCACAAATTAGCTGTTTACGATTATGATGCTATTTGATTGATTTTTTTGGGAAATATAAGATGCTCTGGCGACATCTAATTGGATATCTGCCGTTAAATATTGCGCAAGCCGTTGCCGGTTTTGGCGGAATATTTATTTTGACGCGCTTATTAACTCCTGAACAGTTCGGTTTGTACTCGTTAGTATTCTCGATTGTAACCATCACACACTCATTGGCCTTCACCTGGATCGAAGCCGCAGTAGCACGCACATATGTTAGAGCCGAGGCCGATCAGCGGCTAGCAGATCATCTGGCAACCGCATTTCATTATTTGCTAATAGGCACTGTAATCGTCGGTATAACAGGCTTTATTGCCATAACCGCCCTGCCCTTTTCAGCGGAAATGAAAACTGTTCTGGCCTATGGGCTTGGCTCGATGCTGATCCGTAGTTTTTTAATTTTGAGCCTTGAAGCAAGAAAGGCCGCCAGAGAAGTAAAGCGTTATTCTATTGTCGAATTTTTCAATGTCATGGCCAGTTTCGGACTTGGTATTGCCATTGTTTACACTACAGACCTCAAAGCCGCCGGTCCGTTTGCCGGTCTGGCCATCTCCGCAAGCATTGCCTTGGTATTCGAATTACCGAAAATGCTGGTGCGCGCCAAAGGTGGCAAGGCCTCATTCGGTGAGCTAAAACAGTTTTTTGCCTATGGCATGCCATTATCCTTGTCAGTAATTCTTGGTTATATTCTGCAAGCTGGTGACAGATTTGTTATTTCCGGAGTACTTGGCAATGCGCAAGTAGGAATTTACGCCGCCGGTTACGGTACTGCTAACCGAGGACTGGATATATTATTCGTCTGGGCGGGCATGGCGGCGGGACCATTATTGATCGCAGCTTTGGAACTTGGCAATCCGCAAAAAGCCCGTGACATGGCTAAAAAAGCCTTTGGGGTAATGGCCTTTATGACATTTCCAGCGGCCACCGGAATAGCATTGGTGGCGGCACCTTTGGCCAATGTGATGACCGGTGTCGAGTTTCGAGAAGGCGCGGCAGCAATCATTCCATGGATCACACTGGCCGGGTTGATGAATGGCATCACTACTTATTATCTGTTAGTGGCATTTACTCTTTCCAAGCACACCAGAATTATGGTGCTGGTCACTGCTGTTCCGGCAGTTTTGAATATTGCCCTTAATTTTGCTCTACTGCCGATTATGGGACTTATGGGCGCAGTTGTGGCAACGATTATCGCTTATAGCATCTCTATGGTGATGAGTGCCGTAATTGGCAGAAGGCATTTTGTATTACCACTGCCATTTGCTGAGGCCGCAAAAACCGGATTAGCATGCGGGCTAATGGCAATAGCTGTTTTAGCTTTGCCCATACCTGATGATATGGCCGATTTCGCAAAATTACTGATAATGGCCGGTGTCGGAATACTGGTGTATGGGATTGCAGCTTTTGCTCTTAACTTGGCAGATTGTCGCAAAATTATTACTGCTAAATTCAGTAATAAATCAATCATTGAGGCCAAGTCATGAACGCCCCAAACAATGATACAGTTTTAGAGTTTTCTAATAATTATCCGCAAGCTGATGATGTTTTATTGTCAATTATTGTGCCGTTTTACCATGATGATCCAGTGCCTCTTATTACCGCATTGTCACAACAAGCCCAGCCACAGGTGGAACTTGTTTTATATGATGATGGCACGAGTGATGGAAAATTAAGTCAACGGGTGACTAAGGCGATAACCACTGCCAAATTGCCAGCGAAACTATTGACCGCTGCGCAAAACAATGGCCGAAGTATTGCCCGAAACCGCTTACGCGATGCTGCTAACGGTAAATATTTATTATTTCTTGATGCTGATATGCTGCCAAAACAAGCAACATTTCTGGACACCTATTTGCAACAAATACAAAGCGATAACCCTGATATTATTTTTGGCGGGTTTTCAGTAAGCAATAATGCAACCGACAAAGCCTTTGATCTACATCGGGCATTGTCTGCCGGATCTGATTGTCTGTCAGCACAGCAGCGCAATATATTACCAGCCAAACATGTCTGCTCTTCCAACTTGCTGGTGCGCAAAGATATATTACTGTCTTGTCCATTTGATAGCGGATTTATCGGTTGGGGTTGGGAAGATGTGGAATGGGCGGCCAGAGCCGCCGAGAAATTCACAATTACCCATGTGGATAATCAGGCGCTGCATATTGGTCTGGAAAGCACAGAAACCTTGATCCGCAGGTTCCGAGATTCTGCGGATAATTATGCCAGATTTGTCGCACGCCACCCAAAACTTGCAAGACAATTACCAAGCTATCGCACGGCAAAGATGGCAGCAAAAATGCCGGGGCTAAAATTGGCAAGACCATTGTTCTCCATATTAGCAAGGGACAAATGGCATATTGTACCCATGTCTTTACGGATACTTGCGCTCAAGCTGTGGCGCGCCGGTTGGTATGCGGAGAAACTGGCATGAATGCGCCATATTTACCTGACTTGAGCCTCAAAGGCAAAATCCGACGTCGGCTAACCCGCTTGGCTAGCCGTAAACTATTGCCAACAATTGACCAAAAATATATAAGTTTTAGCTTTGATGATTTCCCCAAGTCCAGCGCAATCGCTGGTGCACAGTCTTTGGAAGATAAGGGCTTACACGGAACGTTTTATGCCTGTACCGGACAATTTGGCCAAAGCAACCATTTTGGCGAATTGTGCAGTTCTGATGACATAGAGCGATTGTTTGCCGCCGGTCATGAAATTGGTTGCCACACGCAAAACCATATAGATTGCGCAGTTAGTCCGCCAGCCGTGGTGCAAATGGAAATACAAAGAAACAGGGCAGTTTTATCGGCATTAGGTATCAGTAATGCCGATACATTTGCTTTTCCCTATGGCGATGTTTCATTTACATCAAAAAAGGCCTTGGCAGACAAGTTTGCAACTTTGCGCGGAGTGCAACCGGGAATAAATCGCAAGGGCAGTGATGCCAATCAGTTACTCGCTGTACCAATAGAGGGTGATATTGATAATTTACAATATATCAAAAACTTCTTCGAGCAACTTGATGCCAAAAACGGCTGGTTGATTTTTTATAGTCATGATGTTCGTGCTAAATTCAGCAGATGGGGCTGCTCGCCAGCTTTGCTACGGGCAGTAATAAATGAAGCAATTGCCAGAAATTACATTATCGCACCTGTTACCAGTATTTATAGCCAAATACAGGAACGACAAATAAAATGAAGCCGCAAGTTTCGATAGTTATTCCAACATTTCGCCGTCCGGATCGCATAAAGCCGGTTCTGGACAGTGTGTTTGCACAAGAAAACATAACCGTAGCTGTGGAAGTTATAATTCTAGATAATGATCCTAAAGCTTCAGCCCTCGATGCCGTCAAACAGATCATTGACCAAGGCACAAAATGGCCACTTGTCTATGGGCATGAGCCAAATGCCGGAGTTGCTAATGCCAGAAATGCCGCATTGATTCTGGCAAAAGGCGAGTTGATAGCGTTTCTTGATGACGATGAAACTGCCACTAAAAACTGGCTAAGCGAGTTACTCAAGACCCAGCAGGCAACCAATGCAGATATTGTATTCGGGCCAGTAATAGGACGCCTTGAACAACCGGCAGCACATCAAGAATATATTGAAAGCACATTTACACGTACAGGCTCAGGGAAATCCGGTGTAATCACTGAATTCTTTGGCTGTGGTAATTCCATGTTCAGCCGTAAGCATTTTTTCAATGAGAAAGAAGTTTTCAACCCCAAAACCAATGAAATTGGCGGCGAAGACTGCGAGTTGTTTATACGGGTTGAGGCCGACGGGGCGATTTTTGGCTGGGCAGCAAAAGCCTTTATTTTTGAAGACATACCGCCAAGTAGAGCCAGTTTACGTTATAATTTGATCAAGGCTTTTTCTTTTGGCCAAGGCCCTAGTCAAACAGCTTGGCAGCAACGAAAACTAGCTATGCTCGGGTTTTGGATGGCTGTCGGGGCGGCGCAGGCGGTTGTCTATGGGCTTTGGTCTATACCCTTGTGGGTTTTGCGCCGCAAAACCAGAGCCTACACTATTGATCGTGCGGCTCAAGGATTGGGAAAACTGTTGTGGTTTAAAGGCTTTGAACCAAGGTTTTACGGGATTGCCGTACTTGGATCCGAATTGCAAGGGACGAGCTCCGAATAATTTGGCAGCCGTTGCCACAAACAATACCCAGCCAAGGCTGTTTTGTTGCAAAATATTACTTTCAGACATTGAAAACATCAAGAAAATCAACATTGAAATCACTGTCCAATAGGCTTGCTTTCCGGTTAATAGCCCGCGCAGCGCAGAAATAAACGCCGCCAAATAAGCAATAGCAAAAGTAACAACCCCGACAAGCCCAATGGAAAGCCAAGTTTCCAACCAGCCATTATGCGCAGTTGGCACCAACCACTGGGTTTGCTGGCGCACCCAATACGCCGGCCCGGTTTCATCAAGCCAAAACACAGCATAGCCATAACCCAGCCATGGCCGGTTCTTAATCTGCTCGATCAATGCCGCCCAAATTTCTGTACGGCCAGTCAGAGTTGGGTCGCGGCCGATTAACGAGAACATAAATTCGGGAAAGAACTGTATAGCCAAGCTTAAACCAGCTACAAAAGTCAGTCCAAAGTAAATCACCGGCACCGCAATCCTTGGGCTGGTTCGCACCAGATAAATCATCAAAACTCCGGTCATGGTCAACATCAAAGCAATTAACGAGGTTTTAGAGGTGGATAACAAAACCAAAGCGATAACAAAAACCAAGACAGCCCCCCAAAACAGACGCCTTTTGGGCACGAATATCATTGCCACCAGTGCCAGATGCGCAGCTATCGCCATATTCATTCCGAACTGGTTTTTCTCGGAATAAATACCAGCCCATGCTCCGGGGTGTATCTCGCTCATTATACCAAGCTCTGGCAAAACCAGCACAGTCCCAATACTAAGCAATGCCAGAATAAAAAACAAACCGGCAAACAACTCGATAAATTGCGACCAATCATATCGTGAAGCCAGATAAATAGCGAACAAAGTAGTCATCAATAATGCTATTGACCGACGAAGTGTAAAACTAGGTTCAATCGACCAATTCACTGAGATTAAAGCTATTATTACCGGTAGTAATAATAAAAAACTCCTAGCCAGTGCATTACCGGACGACCATGGCCGTAATATCAACAATACAATTGCCAATAAATATACCGGATAGAATAATGCCCTTAACAGTGGTGGCCCTTCTGTTGCATATTCGTCGGTAAGCAACGGCCCCAATAAGCCACCAGAAAATAAGAACAAAGAAAGTAACAGTAATATTACCTCTATGATGCGGCCAAAATCCACAAGCCGGAAATATTTTGGCTGTGCGTTAATATTCATCAAATTATTGGTATGATTGCTGTTGTGAATTCTGCGGCAATTCACCGCTAGCATTAAAAATAACTCCCAGACAGTTTCCGCCTGCGGCCTCAACCTCATGCTGCAAGAGCTTTAATTCATTTGGGTTGGTGCCATGCTCTGCCACCAGAACCACACCATCAACATCAGGAGCTATTGCTAATAAAGTACGCGAGCGGTCTCTGGACGGAACATCAATAATAGCAAGATCAATTGCATCACGAACTCTCTGCCAATATGATGGTGCGCGAATTATGTGCACGCTCTGGCCGGTTTCTAACGATTGATTTCGGAATTTCGATACAAACAAACGGTGTTGGCCAATTTGATGCATTGCCAGATGCCATGCTGATGAAACCTCACGACCATCATTGCGAACCAATTGCGGTGAAACCCGCCAAAACGGTTTTTGCTGTAATGTTGGATCCAGCGGCGGCCCGAACTGTCCATAAACGTGTTGTGCTTGCGTTGATGAAAAATTTGCCGCCTGTCCATTGATATAAAAATCGAGATCAAACAACCATACACCGCGCACTAAATTAGGAGCCAGCAAACGGGCAAAACCTTGTGCGCAAGTAGAGACACCGGCACCTTTTTTTGCACTGGCAAAGGCCAAAACCGCCCCCCTACTTTGATCAGCGCGGGTGCGGTACATCTGAACCAGAGTTTGTAATTCATTGGTCAAATCAAACATTATCCATGTTCCGAATCTTATCAATTTCACAATAGCTATTTTATGGTTAACGAGGTGTGGACAAGCTGTGATTGTTGCCAATAAAATACATCTGCCTTGCCGGCTATTTTTAGAATTATCCACTGGGGAACGCTCAAAACATCACCAATATTTTTTAGTTACTTGAAATTTAAAAACCCAGTACATGGGGTTTGACATAATCTAAAAATCATATAGAACATAACATGAACATTTGATTGGTGATTCTGATGGTGAAATTAGTAAATACATTCGTCTGCAATTCTTGCGGCGCGATACACGGCAAATGGGCTGGACGTTGTGATGCCTGCGGTGGCTGGAACACTCTGGTCGAAGAAATAGCCGAACATACCACGGGCAGAACAAAACCTCGCAAAAATGGCCGCGGAATAGAGTTTACGGGACTACAAGGAGACACAGCGCCCCTGCCACGAATGACTACAGGTATTTGCGAATTTGATCGAGTATGCGGCGGCGGAATTGTTCCGGGATCAGCTTTGTTGGTCGGGGGTGACCCCGGGATCGGCAAATCAACACTGATGTTACAAGCCGCTGCCAAATTGGCCATGAGTGGCAAGTCAGTAGTTTATATATCCGGCGAAGAAAGCGTTGATCAAGTGCGATCACGCGCCAAGCGACTTAAAATGGCAAAGGCGCCATTACAATTAGCCTCCGAAACTTCATTGGGTCCAATTATGGAGGCAATAAAAAGCCAACGCCCTGACCTGGTGGTAATAGACAGCATGCAAACCTTGTGGACTGATGCTCTGGCCGCAGCGCCGGGAACAGTCGCGCAAGTCCGTGCATGCGCTCAGGAATTGACCAGATTTGCAAAAAAAACAGGTAGCGCAGTAGTATTAATTGGCCACGTAACCAAAGACGGACAGATTGCCGGGCCAAGAGTGGTCGAGCACATGGTAGATGCGGTTTTATATTTCGAAGGTGACAGAGCTCATCAGTTCCGGATTTTACGCGGGGTGAAAAACCGTTTTGGCCCGACTGATGAAATAGGCGTCTTTGAAATGGGGGAGCAAGGTCTGGCCGAGGTACCCAACCCGTCTTCATTATTCCTTGATGGCTGTGCCAACGGCACTACCGGTTCGGCGGTTTTTGCCGGCATGGAAGGCACAAGACCGGTTCTTACCGAAGTGCAAGCCTTAATTGCACCATCGCCATTAGGAACACCAAGGCGAGCAGTAGTGGGGTTGGATTCCGGACGGTTAGCAATGGTAATGGCGGTATTAGAGGCCAGATGCGGAATTTCTTTTGCCGGCAAAGATGTTTATTTAAATGTAGCAGGAGGGCTTAAAATAAGTGAGCCTGCCGCTGATCTTGCGGTGGCAGCTGCTTTATTGTCATCGGTTTTTGATCAACCATTACCACCAAAAACCGTTGTATTCGGCGAAATTGCGCTATCAGGAACCATTCGCCAAGTGTCTCGAACAATTGCCCGATTAAAGGAAGCTAATAAACTGGGGTTCAAAAATGCAATGATCGCAACAAGCGAAGATAAATCGATTTTAGACACGCAATTGGATTGCACCATTGCGAAAACCAACAATTTAGGCAATCTTGTGGACAGATTCGAGACTAATAAAGTCTAGATACACAAGGAGGCTTGAATGGAAGCCAATTCAGCAATAGCAATGGATGCCTTGGCATTCGTTGTTTTACTACTGTCCAGTGGATTAGCTCTCACCAGAGGGTTCGTTCGTGAAACCCTCTCGATTGCTTCATTTGTTGTGGCGGCGCTGGTGACAATATTCACCTACTCTGTGTTTCGGGACGTAGCAAGGAACTGGATTGACAGCGAATTAATCGCAACGGTGCTTACTTCATTTGTAATTTTTATCGGTGTTTATGTAATCATGACCATCATAACCCAAAAGCTTAGTGATATCGTAAGACGCAACTCCCACGTATCCGCTCTTGATCGCACTGCAGGTTTGGCCTTTGGATTGGTGCGCGGAATGATCATACTGGCTATAGTGTTATTAGGCTGGAATTTTTTGGCAAAACCAGAACAAACCCCGCATTGGGTACAGGAGGCCAGAGTTTATCCGGTAATCCACGCCACTGCCGAGGCATTAAAGTCAATGGTTCCTAACTCCAGAATTTCACAAACTTCAATTGCTGAGCCTTCAATTAAAAAAAGCAATCCCAAGACTGAAACCGAGCACGGCTACCAACAGTCAGATCGAAATATTCTGGACCAAGTTGTAACGACACGGCTTGAAGACAAAGAAGATAAACCTGAAGCGTCACCTGAAACGGATCAATAATGACTTTTTCCCATAAAGCGAGTTGGCCTGAACTATTGATCGACCCGTTTGAGGATAAGCCCAAAGAAGAATGTGGAGTTTTTGGCGTCATGGGAGCTACAGATGCCTCCTCGCTTGCGGTTTTAGGTCTACATGGTCTACAGCATCGTGGTCAGGAGGCTTGTGGTATTGCAGCTTATGATGGAAAGAAATTCTCCACCGAGCGTCACTTAGGCCTAGTCTCTGAGAATTTTTCAGGAAAAAACCTAAGAGACAGACTGCCAGGAAGCGCAGCTATTGGACATGTGCGATATTCGACGCAAGGAGAAACGGCATTACGGAATGTCCAGCCGCTTTATGCAGATTTGAAATCTGGCGGGCTTGCCATAGCCCACAATGGAAACTTTACGAATGCAAGATCGTTGCGGCAACAATTAGTTGAAAACGGCTCTATCTTCCAGTCGACTTCAGACACTGAAGTTGTTTTGCAATTAATAGCCCGATCACGACGCACCAAGCTGATTGATCGTTTTATTGATGCTTTAAAGCAAATTGAGGGTGCTTATGCGCTGGTGGCATTGACCAACAAAAAACTTATTGGCGCCCGCGACCCTTATGGCATTAGACCCTTGGTGCTTGGAGAATTAAACGGCAGTCCGCTATTGGTTTCCGAAACCTGCGCACTTGATATAATCGACGCTACATTCGTTCGTAATATTGACCCCGGCGAAGTGGTAATCATCAATAAAGACGGAACAATTAAAAGCATCCGCCCATTTGCCAATGTGCAAGCACGGCCATGTATATTTGAATTTGTTTATTTTGCACGTCCTGATTCCTATGTGGACGGACGCAATGTCTACCAAGTACGCAAAGAGATGGGGCGACAATTAGCCAGAGAGTTTCCAGCCGATGTCGATGTTATTGTGCCCGTTCCTGACTCCGGTGTTCCGGCGGCGTTGGGGTTTTCACAAGAAACAGGCATACCGTTTGAGTTGGGAATAATCCGCAATCATTATGTTGGCAGAACCTTTATCCAGCCGACACAAGATGTCCGCGATCTTAGTGTTCGCATGAAACACGCTGCCAACCGTTCAGTACTAGAGGGTAAAAGGGTTTTGCTGGTCGATGATTCGATAGTTCGCGGAACCACATCTCGCAAAATAATCAGGTTAGTCAGGGAGGCCGGCGCTACAGAAGTACATTTTCGTTCCGCAAGCCCAAAAATATGCCACCCGGATTTTTATGGAATTAATCTCTCCGACCCGAAGAAACTTATTGCCGCCACCCATACAATCAAGGAAATGGAAAAAGAATTAGCCATTGAAAGCTTAGGCTTTTTATCAGTTGACGGGTTGTATAAAGCAATGGGTGAGCCCGGCAGAGATCCTGACAATCCTAAGTTTTCTGACCATTATTTTACTGGAGATTATCCAACACGTCTGTATGATTATGATCATGCAGAAGCCGACAAGAATTTGCAACTTTCCCTATTATCAGTAGCTTGAAAACTTAAAATTATGACTAATTCTAATTCCCGACCACTTAACGGACGCATTGCACTTGTTACCGGCGCATCACGAGGCATTGGCCGCAGTGCAGCATTAGCGCTAGCCGAGGCCGGCGCGCACGTCTTGGCGCTAGCACGCACCCAAGGCGGCCTGGAAGAGCTTGATGATGAAATCAAAGCCGTAGGGGGCAGTTGCTCTTTGATCACGGCGGATCTGGAAGACCTTGACGGAATTGACCGCTTGGGCGGAGTGGTGGCAGAGCGTTGGGGCAAGCTTGATATTCTTGTGGGCAATGCTGCAATGTTAGGTTCCATATCGCCTGTGCCACACATTGATCCAAAACTGTTCGAAAGAGTGATGAAAATCAATGTCACAGCAAATTGGCGATTAATCCGCTCTTTTGATCCGTTATTACGGGCTTCCGATGCCGGTCGGGTAATATTTGTAACTTCGTCTGTTGCCAATTCACGCAACGCCTATTGGGCGTTATACGCTGCCAGTAAATCGGCACTTGATACTATTGCCGAATGTTACGCCAAAGAAATATCGCAATCCTCTATCCGGGTTAATTTAATATCCCCCGGCCCCGTTGCTACCGCCATGCGAGCCAAGGCCATGCCCGGTGAAGATCCAACGACACTACCTGCTCCAGAAGACATTGCGCCATTATTTGTCGAGCTGGCATTGCCGACAAATCAACTACACATGGAAACAATACAATGGAGCGATTGGGCTAAGAAGTCTTAAAAAAAATCAGCGGCAACAGACAACAGTATTAGCGCCTCTTTGACTTAGGTTTTTCCTGCCCACCGCGTTGACCATCAACATACGGGTTCTTACCGGCTTTAACGATGAAACGGATAGGCGTTGCGCTAAGCTCGAAATCATCGCGCAAACCATTTATCAGGAAGCGTTTGTATGACATTGGCAAATATTTAGCCCGACTACACATCAACACAAAAGTAGGTGGACGGGTTTTGGTCTGGGTTAAATATCTAGGTTTAATTCGCCGTCCCTGAACCGCAGGTGGCGGGTGACGGGAAACCCGGTGTTGCAGCCAGTCATTCAGGTCACGGGTTTTAACCAAAGCATTCCAGTCTTTATAAACTTCCAAAATTGCCGGCATCAATAAATCCAGCCCTTTGCCGGTAGTGCTCGACAGGGCAACCAGTGGAATTCCGCGCATTTGCGGCAATGCGTACATTAAGCTTTTTTTCAATTCGGCTAGTTTTTTCTGCTTTTCTGCCACCAGATCCCATTTACTGACGACTATTACCACCGCCCGGCCTTCGCGTTCGGCCAGATCAGCTATTTGTAGATCTTGTTTGTCAAAAGCCATCAACGCATCAACAACAACAACAACAACTTCGGCAAAGCGAATAGCGTGAAGACTGTCATTAACCGAGAGCTTCTCCAGCCCCTTATCGACTTTGGCTTTTTTGCGCATGCCGGCAGTATCGGCAAGGCGAACCTTACGACCGTCCCAAGACCAATCAACTTCGATAGAATCCCGGGTAATTCCTGCTTCTGGCCCGGTAATAAGTCGATCATCACCAATAAGCGAATTGATCAAGGTTGATTTACCGGCATTCGGTCTCCCGACAACAGCAATACGCAAAGGGGCATCGCCACTTTTCTCAACATGCTCATCATCAAGGCTATCAAGATCAACTTTTTCTGCTAGTGCCTCAAACAGCTCGCCCATACCCTGATTATGTTCGGCAGAAACAGCTACAGGCTCTCCAAAGCCCAAAGAAAACCCCTCTAATACACCGATCCAATCAGCAATGCCTTCTGCCTTGTTTGCCGCAATCACAACGGGTCTACCGGATTTTCTTAGCAGGTTAGCGAATGTCTCGTCTAATGGGGTTAGCGCTGTTCTGGCATCAATAATAAATAAACAAACATCGGCATTAGCAACAGCGGACAGAGTTTGTTCTCGCATATCGGCTTCCATACCGCTTTTTGCGGTTTCAAAGCCTGCCGTGTCAACAAGAGCAAGATCAATGCCCCCAAATCTTCCGTGTCCTTCACGGCGGTCTCTGGTAACTCCGGGTTGATCATGGACGATCGCCAACTTGCGCCCGGCAAGTCGGTTAAACAAAGTTGATTTACCTACATTCGGTCGCCCGACAATCACCAGCCGCATAGACATTTACAGGCTTCTCCTTAATTGTCGGGTTTTATAACCGGTTTTGGCAAAACACCAAGGATTTAATTTAAGTTTTAAGTCTACTAATGCAGCGCATATACCTTTGCACTATCCGAAACCAGATAGGCTACACCACCGGCTACTACCGGAGTAATGAAGAACTTATCTCTGAACTTAACTTCCTGCACAATTTCTCCGGTCTGTGGCGATAACAGTACAACATCGCCACGTGACGAGGCCATTATTAAATGACCACTTGCCAAGATGGGACCGGCCCAAGCAATTCGCTTCTTACGTTTCTTTTCATTTTTGAAAACACGCATCTGTTTAACCCAGATAACCTTACCGTCCTTGCGCGAAATTGCGGCTACCTCGCCATCATTACTAACCACAAATATAGTGTTACCTGCGATCCAAGGCATGTGAATGCCGCCAACCTGCTTTGACCACAATCGTTGCCCTGTGCGAAGATCTATCGCAGCCAGAATACCTGAATGAGAAATTGCATAAACCGTATTATCAAAAACCACCGGACTGGCAGCAATATCATTTAACTCTGACAATGCGGTCAAGCCTGATGAGCGAGTCAAAGCATCATCCCATATTGAACGTCCGTTTTGAACCCGAAAAGCTCCTAACTCACCAGATGAAAACGGTGCAATTACTATCTCCCCATATACAGCAGAAGCACTTGATGACAGCATGCTAGCCGACTCTACTATGCCCTGAAAACTCCAGATTATTTGGCCATCATTGGCATCAATAGCGAATAACTCGCTATCTTGCGAAACAACAAATAATCGACCGTCCGAAAGTGTCGGTGCCCCATGTAATGGTGTAGGAGTAGATGTCCGCCAAATTTCTTCGCCGCTATTTACGTCCAAAGCAATGACATAACTAAAGCCTGACGAAACATACAATCGCCCGGCGGATACGACCAAACCACCGCCATACCCTTCTTTGGAGCGATTACGCAATTTATCAGCAAAGCCTCTAAACCCGCCGGCATATATTGCCTGCCTGTCTTGTTTGTCAGGCTTTTGTTCATAGGCTTTTAGTTTCTTTGTCCAGATCGTCTTCCCGGTCTCAATATTCAACGCCCGAACCGCGCCTTTTGAATCCATGACATACATTTGGTTGCCGGCGATAACCGGCGGCGCCATAACTCTACCTTTACTATTTGACCCCCTCCCGGCTCTGCGTTTCCATTTCAAAGTCAGAGATGTTGTTGCTTGTAAATGCTGTGGAGCATGGCTTGGAAACGCTCCGGTTTGTGACCAGTCATCATTCATATACGAACCTGGCAAAGTAATCAGTGATCCGGCAACATCTGCATCAGGAGTGAGGCTTTGCTCGAACAACAAAATGGAAATGCGTTTTTCCTCGTCCGGTGTAATACCCTGCTCGCGCAACTGCTTTGCTTCGTCACTTTCTTGAAACGGCAAAATACTTCTAGCTCGGTCTATAGTTGCACAACCACTAAGCCCAAAAACGATAATAGAAATAAACAAAAAAATACGCATCATTAGTTGGTGTCCTCAAGAGTGTTATCCGGTGTCAGATCAGGTTCAGGAATAATGATTGGTTCCGGCTTAACTTTCGCAGGAGCCGGCCCCAACAAAGAAAGAGCCATTTTCGCCCGTTGAGCAGTTCCAGAAGGCGCATCAAGGGAAAATGACAGTAAAGTAAACTCCTCACGCGCCCGATCCAGATCACCATCTTCCATAGCCTTAAAAGCCAGTAACTCCCGAGCCATGCTCCGGTAAGGGCGCCCTGCACCCGACACCTTGGATAATTTTGCTTCCAGGTCGGTCAATGTCAAAAGGTCAAACACGATCATTACAGATTTTATGGTTGCCAAGTCAGAAAACAGAGGATCATCCATATCCTTCGCCGCTTCGGTGAACAAAGTGGCTGCTTCTATATTCTTTCCCATTTTCATAGTAGCAATAGCAGCCTGCATCTTGGATAATGCAGCATAGCCTTTAGGTCCGGTTGCCGCAAAGTCTCGAAATGCTATCAGTGCCTCTTGATAATTGCCTTCTTCAAGCAATTTAGCAGCCGATGTATATGCTTCGGCAGCTTCCGACTTTTGTTTTGTTTGCCACCAATCATTCGCTTGATAACCGGCAACCCCGCCAACTATTAAAACAACAACAATAATAATCAACGGCAAGAATTTGCGAAACAGGCGGTTTGCCACCTCTTTGCGTAATTCCTCATCTACTTCGTTAAAAACATCTGACACTATAATGGTTTCCGCTATAAATTCATAAACTAACCAGTGCTAATAAGCACCGGCGGCGGACACTACCTTTGTTGCTGTTTTGCTGCAACCCGCAAAAATAAATGTTTACCGATTGTTTGCAGGAAGAAGATATCCAAATCCGGTCATAATCAACGCCAAAGCCATGCTAACTATTACTTCTGGAGGAAATACAGCAAACAACTCTGCTATTAGTCCGGTTTCAAATTGAAATTCGGTAGTAAGGCGTTGTAACTGGCTGGCGGCGATTAACGAACCAATAGAAGCCGCGCCACCAAGAATAATTAACCGCTGCCGGTTAAAACGATCAAGCTTTTCAACCACACCATCAACAAACTCTGTTGAATTTATAGTCTGCGCATCGGCTTTGGAAAAAGCAGCTTTTAGCTTATCATCAAATGAACCGTCCATAGTCATCACCTTACCACCGCTTCTTTTGTCATCAACATATTTCGCATTTTTTCTTTACCACGTTTAATATGCGACTTTACCGTTCCAACCGGCAATCCACTAACATTTGCCGCCTCATCATTAGTCAGCCCGGTTGAATAACAAAGCACAATTAAATTTCGCTCGATTTCTGATAATTTACTTAAGGCGTAATCAATATCCATCGCATCGCCATTATCCCAATTCGCACGTTGTCCGACTATAACTTCATTGTGGGCTTTGAATTTTTCCATAGTCTTGGCAGTAGATTTTCGCTTGCGGTAACTTTGCAAAAACTCTGTGTAAGCGATGCGGCACAACCAGCCCTTAAACGTGCCCTTGCCGCTAAAACTATCTATTTTATTCCAAGCTCGTAAAAAGGCATTTTGCGCCAGATCGTCGGCCAATGCGTGATTAGAAGTCATACGTAGCATCATGTTACGGATTAACAATTCATGGCGCTTGACCAGAAGACCAAAGGCATGTTGGTCGCGCGAAGCCACGACCAACGCCACTAATTCAAGATCAGAAGCTTGCATGATAAATCCAATGCAAATGCATTAAGTGAAAACAAAGATGCACGACTTATCTATTTTTTATCTTGAAGCAAAAAATGCATAAAGATCAAAGCCAAACCAATCAGCCCGGGAAATGCAGCAATCCCCAGCATTACCGGCAAGGCATCTTCATCGGCCATTTGCTCGATGCTTACACCTAAAATGATAAAAGCAAGCGCAACGGCCACATAAATCACCCCTGAGCGTAAATCACTGTCTTTTGGTTTTACCCGCACCCCAAGAGCCCTGATTGTCTCCGGCGTTAATTCCACGCCCTTTTCGATAGCTTTTTGCACAGTTGCCTGCAAGTCAGCATTACGTTTTCGACCATTTAACGATACAATCAATACAATTACCGGAACAATTGCAAAGAGTGCTATAGGTACTAATACTTCTTCCATTTTTATTCTCCTGTTTCCTCATCGACCGATAAATTCGGTTCTAGCATAATGATGCAGTGAAGCAGGAATTTAGATGCAAATTTTAGAAAAGCTGTACGCCAAATAGAACCGGATGCAAAAATACAAATGCCAAGGAGATCACCAAACCACCAATAATAGCCATAAAATCGTGTTTTGGATTAACTTCAAACTCGACCTGACTGGCTCCAAAAAACCCGGCTATCAGGCTGACCAAGGCATAAACAAAGAAACTGCCAAACAGCCAAAAACTTGCCAAATCGCCATTAGCTACAAAGTGCATGCCTGCCCAAATAAAAATCCCGAGCATCATCGGATGACGAAGTTTTGCCCGGATACGCCCCTTCATATTTGCAGATGCTAGCAAAATCAGCGCAATCGGCACCAGAAGAAATGCCAAATGTTTTGCCCAAACCGGCGGTTCAAACACCGGCACATTTGATGCCACAATCATACCCCAGATAATCAAGGCAAAACCGACCAAGGAAATTACCGAGAACAACCCCTTATAACCGTTTGCCCCCAATTTAGCCTGTAAACCAGCTTTTACCGGCGCAATCATCGGCAGCAGATGAATACCGATCATCAACGCCAGTCCAATTTGTAAAATTTGCATGTTCTTTTCCTACGAAGCAGAATGTTTTTCAAGTCTATAGCAGAAACCGCTCGAAAGGGCATCGAAAATAGTTGGAGGGAATTTTAGGAAACAGGTTCACCAGGACCATCGGAACCAGGAAATTGGTACCCCATACTGGTCACTGTTGTTACAACGGCACAAATCAACTCGACCACATGCTTTCGGGTTTGCTCTAGATATTCGATGTCGATAGGAGTATCCAAAACCTGCAGTTTCTTTTCAGGCTGGCTTCTTGTATAAAAGGAAGGAATGGTTTTTCCATCTTTGTCGGGCTTGCCCCAAAACCCGTGACACAATACATTTCTTAGTTTCACGGCCTTACGAAGATCGGCAATTAAATCATGTGGATTACTTATGCACGTTTCTGGATGATTTTTAACTTCTTTTTCGAATGCTGATATTAATGACCCCAAAGGATCAGATAAAGCTTTTTCAAGTTTTTGTTTCCATTTTTCATACTCTTGTTCAACTTCATCCTCTTCGTATTTTATAGTTCCTGAAAACGAAGCAATGGCCTTAGCTAGAGTATTCTCCAACGCCCCGAATGTTGCTATTGTGCGCCCAAGGGCAGACCAAAACTCATCATTATGAAAATTAGTTGGCCAATTATCAGGTAATTTATTCACATCCACCGCGAATGCTTGGTTTTCAGTATTATTTGCCATTTCAATTCTCCATAGCAACAAATGTCTTTATTGTATGAAAACACATCACATGCCGCAACGCACAGCAAAACCACTTGCAATCACTTCGAAACGTTAAACACATCCAAATATCCAGCCGCGCCGTAATCAAGAATTTTCTGATCGGCAGTAAGTAATTTTGCGCCCGCATGCCGTGCCGTAGCAATAATCAAGCGATCTGCCGGATCTTTGTAGAGATAATTCGGCAGGTTGACGCTATCCACTGCAATATCTGGCTCAATAGGTAACAGCTTAATGCAAGTCGGATCCAAAGCTGTTTTAAGCCAATCTGTTACGTCTATGCCAAATGACAATCTTCCTTTTTCAACCAGCATGGCAATTTCCCATGGCGTGATCGCGCAGACAGCCAAATTCCCGGATTGCATAGCATCTGCAATAAGCGCCCGCGTCTGTGACCCAAGACGTTTAGGTTCATTATCATGCAAAACCCATATCAAAACATGGGTATCTAAAAGTATCATTCTTCGGATAACCAATCTGATATATCCGTTGCCGGTGCAAATGGATCGTCAAATCGCAAAGGAATATCCTTAAATAGGCCAAAAATTGACTTAGTATTTTTTTCGTTGGAAATCGGCATCAAAACAGCCACCGGATGCCCGCGCTTGGTTATTGTTATAGCCTCCCGACCTTGGGAAATACTATCAATTACCCGTAAACACGTTGCTTTAAACTTTGCAATTCCTATGGTTTTTTCTGACATAATCACACGCTGCCTTAGATATAGTCACTTAATATAGTCACTTTGTGCTAATTTGTCAATATCACCCAGTCCACTCGTGACCCTACTCCCACTCGATGGTGCCCGGAGGTTTTGAGGTTATGTCATAGACCACGCGGTTAATGCCGCGCACTTCGTTGATGATCCTTGTGGCAGTGCGCCCTAACAAGTCATGCGGAAACGGAAAATAATCGGCGGTCATGCCATCGGTCGAGGTGACAGCGCGTAAAGCCAGAACCTTCTCAT
>JAESTZ010000093.1 GCA_016763315.1 Robiginitomaculum sp. | reverse complement strand
TTTGCGGTGCGAATGAGTGCGATTTAGTTTGCGGTGGGCAAATCCGTGTCGCATGTGAATTCTCCTAAGTGTTGGTTGACCATAAACAATCGGCCAACCGATAAATTAAATCATATCTTCGAATTTTTTGGCCAGCTCTTCGATATTTTCAGGCGGCCAAGACGGCGCGTCCATACCAAGGTGAAGCCCAAGACCAGAAAGAACTTCCTTGATCTCGTTTAATGACTTGCGACCAAAGTTTGGAGTCCGCAACATTTCTGCTTCAGATTTCAAGATCAGATCGCCAATATAAACTATATTGTCATTTTTCAAGCAATTAGCCGAACGAACAGATAATTCCAGCTCATCAACCTTCTTAAGCAAAGTAGGGTTGAAGTCCAAAGGTTGAGCTTCGGCAGCTGATTTATCATCTTCCGGTTCTTCAAAATTGATGAACACCTGAAACTGATCTTGCAAAATACGTGCGGCAAATGCCACAGCATCTTCTGGCGAAACCGAACCATCAGTAACAACATCTAGAACCAAACGGTCATAATCCAAAACCTGTCCATCACGGGCATTTTCAACAGTGTAAGACACTCGTTTTACCGGAGAGAACAAACTATCAATTGCGACGAGCCCAATTGGTGCATCTTCGGGACGGTTCTTGTCAGCAGGAACATAACCCTTGCCATTACCAATTGTGAATTCCATGCGAATTTCGGCACCATCATCAAGGGTACACAGCACATGGTCTTTGTTTAGAATCTCGATATCAGCAGTTTCTTCGATCATGCCCGCGGTTACTTCACATGGGCCGGTAGCTTTTAAGATCGCCCGCCGAGAACCATCAACATGTAAACGTAATGCGATTTTTTTGATATTTAGAACAATATCGGTAACATCTTCGCGAACACCTTGGATAGAAGAAAATTCATGCACTACGCCGTCAATCTGAACGGCGGTTACAGCTGAACCTTGCAATGACGATAGTAAAACACGGCGCAGGGAATTACCAATAGTGGTACCAAAGCCACGTTCCAGTGGCTCAGCAATAATCTTAGCGCGAAACGCACCATCACCCTTTGGTTCAATAACCGGTTTCATAGGGTGGATAAGTTCTTGCCAGTTTTTTTCCAGCATTGGGCTGATCCTTCTGTAGAGCGATCAATGTGCCTTTTGTCAGCACTTGATCGCCATTAAAAAAATTAAACGCGGCGACGCTTTGGTGGACGACAGCCATTGTGCGGAATTGGTGTTACGTCGCGAATAGTCGTGATTGTAAAACCAACCGATTGCAAGGCACGAAGAGCAGATTCGCGCCCCGAACCCGGTCCGCAAACATTTACTTCCAAGGTTTTCATGCCGTGTTCCTGAGCTTTTTTGCCGGCATCTTCCGCCGCCATTTGCGCCGCAAACGGTGTTGATTTACGAGAACCTTTAAATCCCATAGTACCAGCAGTTGACCAGGCAATAGTATTACCCTGCGCATCGGTGATGGTGATAATGGTATTATTGAAAGTTGCACTAACATGCGCAACGCCAGACGTAATGTTTTTACGGTCGGCTTTGCGGACTCTGCTTGTTGTTTCTTTTGCCATAATTCTCTACTTCTTCTTGCCGGCAATCGCTCTGGCAGGGCCTTTGCGAGTACGAGCATTGGTATGAGTGCGTTGTCCACGAACTGGCAGGCCACGTCGATGACGCAAACCTCTATAATTGCCCAGATCCATCAACCGCTTGATATTCATCGAAACTTCACGACGAAGATCACCCTCAACTTGAAAGTCGCGATCAATAGTTTCACGAATTGCCAATACTTCGGCATCGCTTAGATCATTGATCCGGCGCTCAAAAACAATCTTGTTTTTTTCACATATATCTTTTGCACCCGCAGGACCGATCCCGTGAATGTAGGTTAAGGCGATTTCGACCCGTTTACTGGTCGGTAAATTTACACCGGCGATTCGTGCCAAGATGTGTCCTCCATTAAAAAACCACAAAAGAGAACACCCCGATCACCTCCATGGTGCCGGTAATGTCATCGCCCTTTCGCGGAAAGCGCTTTTATAACTGCACAAGCGGTTGCGTCAACTGCTTGGCAAGGATAATTTCATACTTCGTCTAGCACATTCGCGATATTAAGGGCTACCTCGTCAATCCCGCGCATGCCATCTACTTCTTTTAACAGTCCCTGATCCGCATAATACGGCAATAATGGTGCTGTTTGTTCATTATAAGCCGCAAGTCGAACCTGAAAGGTCTCAGGGTTATCATCTTTACGGCCTTGGTCTTCAAAACGTGCAGTAATCCGTTCCAAAAGAGAACGATCATCAACACTCAACCGAATCACATGATCCAGTTTCATTTTTTTCTCACTCAATAATTCACCCAAAGATTCTGCTTGCGCAATGGTTCTGGGAAAACCATCAAAAATAAAACCGGCTGCATCCGGATTTTCATCAATATTTTTGTCAATCATCGCACAGACAATTTCATCAGGAACCAGTTCACCAGCCTTGATAATGCTTTCGACCTGTTGGCCAATACTTGATGATGAAGCAATCTCGGCGCGCAACATGTCACCAGTGGAAAGCTGCACAGCGCCACGATCTCTTACTATCTGTTTGGCCTGTGTACCCTTACCAGCACCAGGTGGCCCGAAGATCACCATATTCATCTGCGCCGCCCCCGCATTTTAGATTTCTTGATTAGCCCCTCATATTGATGGGCAATCAAGTGCGATTGAATTTGTGCCACAGTATCCATAGTCACCGACACCACAATCAAAATTGACGTACCACCAAGATAATAAGGAACTGCATACCACTTCATCACAAACACCGGCATCAAACAAACTGCGGCCAAATATATCGCACCAATAGTGGTCAATCGGGTCAACACGTAATCCAGATAAACTGCGGTTCTGTCACCGGGTCTGATCCCCGGCAAAAAGCCACCGTTTTTACGTAAATTATCGGCGGTGTCCTTGGGGTTAAAAACAATAGACGTATAAAAGAATGCAAAGAAAATAATCCCGGTAGCATAAACAATCATATACAACGGTTTGCCATCACCAAGGGCAGAAACTACAACCCGCAACCAATCCGGGCCAGACTGCGCAGAAAACCCGGCCATAGTCGCTGGTAACAACAATAATGAAGATGCAAAAATAGGCGGAATAACACCTGCGGTATTTAATTTTAATGGCAAGAAACTACTGTCTCCGCCCATCATCTTATTACCCTGCTGTCGCTTAGGGTATTGAATTAATAACCTGCGCTGGGATCTTTCAATGAATACAATGAATAAAATCACCCCAACGGCCAGCGCAAAAATAACCAACAATGCGATCGGTGCCAGCGATCCTTGTTGGGCCATAGTCAATGTCTGGACTACGGCGCCGGGCAAAGCCGAAACAATACCGGCAAAAATGATCAGTGAAATACCATTACCAACACCACGGGCAGTAATTTGCTCACCAAGCCACATCAGAAACATGGTGCCACTAACCAGTGTGATTACGGTTGAAGCTTGAAAGAACAATCCGGGGTCAAGCACAACATTTGGTGAATTTTGCAAGCTAATGGCGATAGAAAACGCCTGAACTATTGCCAAAATAACTGTAAGATAACGTGTATATTGATTTAAGGTCTTACGCCCTGCTTCACCGTCTTTCTTCAAAGCCTGTAATGAAGGCACCGAAGCTTGCATTAACTGCATAATAATCGAAGCTGAAATGTATGGCATCACCGTTAGCGTAAACACCGCCAGTCTTGAAACGGCACCACCGGAGAAGGTGTTAATCATACCCAACAAGCCACCAGATTGGCTTTCAAATATCTGCGCGTAGGCATCGATATTAATACCGGGAATGGGAATATAAGTGCCCAACCGATAAACGATCAAAGCAAGAATTGTAAACCAGATGCGCTGTTGTAATTCCTTGGCCTTGCCAAAGGCGCTAAGGTTAATATTAGCAGCGAGTTGTTCTGCAGCAGAAGCCATGATTAAGCTGGTTCCCTTTTCTTACACTTCAATTTTTGTTCAACCTTTTTCTTTTACCGGTTCCGGCTCAACTTTGGGAAGAACAACTTTGCCGCCGGTCTTTTCGACCGCAGCAATAGCCGCAGCACTAGCGCCAGCGACACTTATTTCTACTTTGGTCTTTAGCTCTCCTTTTGCAAGTAGTCGCACACCATCAAGCTCACGGCGAATCACACCAGAAGCTACTAACACCTTGGCATCAATCATCTTTTTGGCATCGATTTTTTTATCATCAATCGCTGTTTGCAAGCGACCAAGATTAACTTCGGCCCATTTTGCACGATTCGGTTTATTAAACCCGCGTTTTGGCAAGCGCATGTGAAGCGGCATTTGACCGCCTTCAAAACCTTTAATCGCCACACCGGAGCGTGACTTTTGCCCTTTAACACCACGACCGGCAGTTTTACCTTTGCCCGAACCCGGGCCACGGCCAAATCGTTTAGCAGTTCGGCTTGCGCCTTGATTATCGACAAGTTCATTCAAACGCATAATATTCTCTCCGGGAAGCAAATTGACTTCCACTTATAAATTTAGTCTTCGACGATCTCGACCATGTGCGAGATTTTTTTGATCATTCCGCGAACTGAAGGTGTATCTTCAAGAACCCGGGTGCGACCGATTTTACCAAGCCCCAGCCCAACCAATGTTGCCCGTTGATCTTTGGGGCGACGAATTGCTGAACCTGTTTGGCGAACGGTTACGGTTTTTTTTGCTTTAGCCATGTTACTTCTCTTTAATTCAAGCGGATCAATGTTCAACCGTCATTAGTTACAACGTCTGGCGCACTGGCACCATCTTGACGACGAGCCACCAAATCAGAAACTTTCTTACCACGTTTCGCAGCAACACCTCTAGGGCTAGTTTGCTTACGCAAAGCGTCCATTGTTGCATGAACCATGTTGTAAGGGTTTGATGTACCTTGGCTTTTTGCCACCACATCTTGAATACCCAAGCACTCAAATACTGCGCGCATTGGACCGCCGGCAATAATACCAATACCCGGAGGTGCAGCGCGAAGAAGAACTTTACCTGCGCCATGATGACCTTTGCCATCATGATGCAAGGTGCGACCTTCTCTAAGCGGCACACGGATCATGGTTTTTTTGGCAACTTCGGTGGCCTTTCTGATCGCTTCTGGAACTTCACGAGCTTTGCCGTGACCATAACCAACCTGACCTTTTTGATCGCCAACCACTACCAGTGCCGCAAAACTCATTCTGCGACCACCTTTTACTGTGGCGGCAACACGGTTGATAAACACCAACCGATCGACCAGCTCATCGCGTTCTTCTTCATTGCGACGCTTGCGGCCTCTGTTTTCATTTGGACGTGCCATTTATCGTCTCTCCTAGAACTGCAGACCATTGTCACGCGCGGCATCAGCCAGCGCTTTGACACGTCCGTGAAAAATATAAGCACCGCGATCAAAGATCACTTGCTCAACACCGGCTTTTTTAGCTCGTTTGGCGATCAACTCACCAACAGCCTTGGCCGCAACAACATTACCAGTAGATTTAGCTGACTTTGCCACATCTGCTTCTAATGATGAAGCATGAGCCAATGTTTTACCACTAGCATCGTCAATAAGCTGAACATAAATGTATTTGTTGGAGCGAAAAACCGACAGACGCGGGCGACCATTTGCCAGCTTTTTCAAGCGGGTTCTGGTGCGCATAGCTCTGCGGGCTAGAATATCTCTTGGATTTTTCATATCTACTTCTTCTTGCCTTCTTTGCGACGTACATATTCGCCAACATAACGAACACCCTTGCCTTTATATGGCTCTGGCGGACGATACTGACGAATTTCAGCAGCAGTTTGACCAACCACCTGTTTTTCGATCCCAGAAATTTTAATTTGAGTAGGTTTTGCAACCGTCAAAGTAATTCCAGCAGGTGGTGTATAAGTTACATCATGGGAGAAACCAAGCAGTAGACCAATAGAAGTACCCTTCATGGTCGCCCGATAACCAACCCCGTGTAGTTCAAGGTTTTTCTCGTAACCGTTCAATACACCTTCGACCAAATTGGCCACCAAAGTGCGTTGCATTCCCCACATAGCGCGAGCGCGCTGTGTATCATCAACAACTGAAATAGTAACAACATTACCATCAAGCGCCGGCTTAACTTCTCTAACGAAAGTCATAGACAGCTCGCCCTTTGGACCTTTAACGGTTAATTCCATGCCGTTCAGATTTGCGGTAACACCGGCAGGCATCTCCACAGGCTGTTTGCCAATACGTGACATATCTTAGCCCCTTAACTGATGTGACAAAGGATTTCGCCGCCGACATTGTGCTCGCGGGCT
>JAESTZ010000092.1 GCA_016763315.1 Robiginitomaculum sp. | reverse complement strand
TGGCCAGTTGCGCTTCTATCTCGGCGCGGTATTTGGCGGCGTTTTTGGCCATGCGGGCAACGCGTTTTTCAAACTCCGGGCTGCCGCGCAAGCTGTCGAACGGCGGCTCTTTCAATAATGGAATATTGGCAAAGCCCAAATCCAGATAGCGGTCTAGCCAGATATAGGCGGCGTCGGTGTCGCCTTTGAGCAGGTGCAACTTAATTCCGGCGATCAGGTCTGCTGGCAATGTCTTATCCATAGCAGTTTCTGTACCTAAATAGTCCTCAATCTTGCCCATAATAACATCAGTATTACCATCGCCGTTTTTTTGAAAAACAAAGGCAAAATCGGCATATAGTGTTACCCAGCTAAAGCTTGCTTGGTTCTCCAAAGCCCTTAAATTTCTGACACTTTTTTGTACAAATTGGTAACTATCCTTTAAATTCCCGTGTAGATATAAAACAGAGCCGGCTCTTACAGTTTCCGTATTATCTAACACTAGCTTTAAGCTTTGCTGCCTTTTGCCCATGAGCAATAATGCGCGCGAGCGGTTATAAGGCTCTTTCGAGGCGAAAAGTGCTGCATCATACATGCCCACATCCAGATATATATTGACGAGTTGATTTTGCATTTGCACATGTTCAGGGTTAAGGGGTTGCGCATCCTTGTTCAGACCATGAGCGGTAACAATATCACCGTCTAGATAGAAGATACTGGCTAGCCCAATCAGGCCAGAGGGATTGTCCGGGTTCCAGCGTATATTATCTCTCATTGTCTTTATGGCAGCTTTCTTGTCACCAAGCAGTAATTGCTGATAGCCAAGGTTATCAAGAATGACAGCAGATAGCGGATCAAGGGAGCGGGCTTTTTGTATGGCAATCATAGATTCTTCATACCGTGACAAAAAACGTAATGCTCTGGCTTTGCGAAGATATGCATCTGCATAATTGGAATTTACGGCAATGGCACGGTTGGCCAAAGCCACAGCCTGATCAAATCTTCTTTCGTCGGTGGCAAACATAGCAGCTGTGGTCAGGCTTTCGGCTGAATTTGGTGCCAGTTGCAAAGCCCGCTCTACATTGGGTTTGGCCAAGCGATTGCTCTCGTCTTCTTGCATATCGGTATAACCCTCCATCAGCATATAAGTATCTGCGAGACCGGAGAAAGCCGGAGCGAATTCGGGGTCGAGAGCAATGACCTGTTTATAGCCTGCTTCAGCAGCGCGTAACGCGTCCGGCAGGCGTTTGTTCATTTGCTGGCGGGCGCGCAAATAAAGTTCATAGGCCTCCAAAGACGCGGTGCGGTCAGTGACTTCAACTTCACCAATAGAAAGCCGCCCTTTCAGTTCAGCCACAATAGCGGCGGCGATTTCGTCTTGGATAGCAAAAATATTATCCGCCGTTAAAGGCCGATCATAGGTCTGTGACCACATATGCTCATCATTGGCTGTGTCGATAAGTTGTGCAGTAATGCGCAAAGTGGTGCCGGATTTGCGGATACTGCCCTCGAGAATATGCTTTACGCCCAACGCCTCGGCAATCTCGCCGGTGCTGGCTTCGCGCTCTTTAAAGGCAAACGATGATGTGCGCGACGATACTTTAAGCCCTTCTATTCGTGACAGCACATTTAACAGTTCTTCGGAAATACCACTGGCGAAATATTCCTGATCCTTGGCCGCAGAAAAATCCTCAAACGGCATCACTGCAATGGAGGGTTTTTCGTCTGTTTGCGTTTGAACCGCGATATTAGGCGTGGATATTTCTGCTTGCGTCTGAACGGGTGCGGAATTAGGTGTTTGTGTGGTCTGCCACACCACCAAAGCCCCCACGACCACCAGTCCGCCAACGATAGTGTAATCTAGTTTGCGCCCGGTCTTATCGGTAATGCTCTCACCATCCTTGACGTTTTCCGCACGCTTCACCCCCTCTGGTGTCATCTCGAACGCCCACGCTAATAACATAGCAATCGGAAAACCTATCATTAGCACTACGGCGAAGAAACTATCGACCCAATCGGGCAAGTTCAACGCCGGGGTCATCACCGATACAACTTGCATCAATATCCAGCCGGTGACAGCATATACCCCGGCAATGCGGAAAATGTTACGGCGTCTTAATTCTGTGAATAATTTATTCATTTTTGATCCAATTTGGTTTTGGATTGGCCAGTTGCGCTTCTATCTCGGCGCGGTATTTGGCGGCGTTTTTGGCCATGCGGGCAACGCGTTTTTCAAACTCCGGGCTGCCGCGCAAGCTGTCGAATATTGGTTCTTTTAACAAAGGGATATCGGCAAACCCCAAATCCAGATAGCGGTCAAGCCAGATATAGGCGGTCTCTGCGTCACCTTTGAGCAATTGCAATAGTATTCCGGCGGCCAAGTCTGGCACTAATGTCTTATCGGCAGCCGCCACGTCTTTCCCCAAATAGTCCTCAATTTTACTCATAAGAACATCCGCATCTTCATCACCATTTTTTTGGAAAATGAAAGCGAAAATTGCAAGCCAATTTGCACTATTTGCACTTGCTGATTGCCCTGACAAATTAAAATCAGTGGTGTTTTTTCTAATATGTGGATAGGCGCCCTCTAAATCGCCGTGCATATATAAAATATAGCCGGGCGGCACATTTTCCGCATTGTCTAGTGCAATTTTTAGGCTTTGTTCCCTTTTCCCCATAAGCAACAATGCCAGCGCCCGGTTATCAGAATGTTTCGAGACGGCCAAAGCCGCATCATACATGCCAATACTTACATATATGTAAGCAAGCGAGTTTTGCGTTCTGACGTTTTCAAGGTTTAGTGCTTGTGCATCTTTGTACAGGCTATGGGCGGCAGCAATATCGCCGTCTTGATAGGATAATTCGGCTAAATCGAGCAAGCCAAATGGGCTATCCGGGTTCCAGCGAACATTGTCGAGCATAATCTTTTTGGCGGCCTCCCTGTCGCCCACATCTAATTGTCTATAGCTAACGTTTGAGAGAATAACGGCGGAAAGCGGGTCAAGAGCCTGCGCTTTTTGAATGTTTGCTAAAATTTCCTGACTGTTAGCTGATGCACTGGTACCAGCGTTGAATTTGCGTAAATAGGCATCTGAATGGTTCGGATTTGCGGCAATGGCGCGATCTGCAAATGCCACTGCTTTTTCAAGTTCATTATTTTGGTTTGCAAGCATAGAGGCGGTGGTCAGGCTTTCGGCTGAATTTGGCGCTAACTGCAAAGCACGCTCGACATTGGGCCTTGCCAGCCTATGACTTTCTTCTTTGCGCATATCCGTATAACTTATCATCAGCATATATGTGTCCGCGAGACCGGAAAAAGCCGGTGCAAATTCAGGGTCAAGCGCAATGACTTGCTTAAAGCCTGCTTCTGCGGCCCGTAGTGTCTCCGGTTTGCGTTGGTTCATTTGTTGGCGGGCCCGCAGATAAAGCTCATAGGCCTCCAGAGAAGCTGTGCGCGGGGCTTGTTTTATTGGCGCTAGAGACAACCTGCCCTTAAGTTCCGCGACAATAGCGGCGGCGATTTCGTCTTGGATAGCAAAAATATTATCCGCCGTTAAAGGCCGGTCATAGGTCTGTGACCACATATGTTCATCATTGGCTGTGTCGATAAGTTGCGCAGTAATGCGCAAAGTGGTGCCGGATTTGCGGATACTGCCCTCGAGAATATGCTTTACGCCCAACGCCTCGGCAATCTCTTTGGTGCTGGCTTCGCGCTCTTTAAAGGCAAAGGACGATGTGCGCGACGATACATTAAGCCCTTCTATTCGTGACAGCACATTGAGCAGTTCTTCGGAAATACCACTGGCGAAATATTCCTGATCCTTGGCCGCAGAAAAATCCTCAAACGGCATCACTGCAATGGAGG
>JAESTZ010000091.1 GCA_016763315.1 Robiginitomaculum sp. | reverse complement strand
TGGTGCCGCTTGAGAGACTCGAACTCCCGACCCTCTGATTACAAATCAGATGCTCTACCAGCTGAGCTAAAGCGGCTTACCAAATCGAACAGGCCTTTTAGCTGGTGTTTTTTGATATGTCAGCTTGTTTTTTCAGTTTTGCAAAGAAAAACCCGAAGCGGGGAGCTTCGGGTCTAGTATGCTTGGGGGGCAGGGGTTAAATTTTATATGAATCTGCGTCTAGCGGCAGATTTGGGTGTAAAAATTACACCAATCCATTGACAAGCAAATTAACGATTGCGTAGCCAATAAGTCCGGTTACTCCGATATAGCTAACTACAGCGAATACGGACTCAAATACATTATTTCCAAAGCGGGCCATTTTAATTTCTCCTTCATCTGACCGTTACGACCTCTTAAATGGGTCTCATGAAAGGGTTAACTCCCGTCCATGTCGATAAACAATAAACACATATCGAAAAACAATCAATAGCTAATTTGCTGTAAAACAATAAACTTTTGGTAATATACGATAAGACTGATCAGGCACACAATCTTATCACATTGTAATCATTACAGTTATATTACTCGCAGCAAGTCAAACTTAACTGCAATATTCTCACAAAAAAATTAAATTATTGAAGGAAAATATCAAGAATTACCGCATAAACCAAGCTCGGCAATGGTCAAATGGAACTTTATCGAATCTTTAAAAGCACAAAAGCCCCTCTACTTTCAATGCTATTTATAAAACCTAAAATCGGCTATAAAATTGACGGGATCAGCCTTACCAATCCCGCCGGCAAAACTTATATGCGGTGTTTTTAGTCGAAAAACGACCAGATCGCTGCGACCATCGAGTAGCCGATCAATGTATAAGCTCCATCAATAACAGTCATTTTGATCGGATACGCACCGTATATCCAGCCATAAGCCTCAGTGGTGATAGCAAATACCACAGCCAATATCAGAGCAGTTTTAATTGCTGACACCATATTATCGACTTTTTGCCACTTTAATACCAAGCCAATACCCAGCGAGACGACAGCTACATTGATAAAGCCCAAGGCCATCTGCACGCCTTGGTTAAAGTTCCAAGCTGTATTTTCATCATAGGCCATTAATTCTGTCATTTTTTCCAAAAATATCACTCCGAAAAAAACAAACCCTAGTAAAAAGAACGCTATGCTGGTGATAATCCAGCCCAATAGATTTAATCCAAATATTTTTGGCATATTTAAATTCCCCTATATTGCTGCTGCCGGTTGTCAGCTTGCCGCTGTCCGTTTAATTAGGACATATATACTCCGTCCTAATGTGGTATTATATACCAGTTTTGGCTGCTTTGCGAATGAAAAGATTGACATGACCCGGATTTTGATCACCTCGGCCTTACCTTATATCAATGGTATCAAA
The DNA here is from genome assembly GCA_016763315.1 of Robiginitomaculum sp. Taxonomy (GTDB): domain Bacteria; phylum Pseudomonadota; class Alphaproteobacteria; order Caulobacterales; family Maricaulaceae; genus Robiginitomaculum_B. The sequence goes on along the minus strand of JAESTZ010000091.1, from coordinate 48,553 downwards.
CACTTAGGAAACTTAGCTGGTTCCATGTTGCCTGCCGACATATATGCCAGATTTGAACGTATGCGCGGCAAGGAAGTGCTGTATATCTGCGCCACTGACGAGCATGGCACGCCAGCGGAGCTAGCCGCCGAAGCCGCCGGGCAAAGCGTACAAGACTATTGCGATGAGCAATACGAGTTGCAACGCGCCGCCGGAGAAGGATTTTCCTTGTCTTATGACTGGTTTGGCAGATCATCCAGTCAGCAAAACCGCGAGTTCACCCAGCATTTTGCCGAACGGCTTGAAGCAGCAGGTCTAATCGAAGAACGCACTTCCAAACAAGTCTATAGCATTGATGATAAAAGGTTCTTACCTGATCGTTATGTCGAAGGCACCTGCCCGCACTGCAAAGACGAAAAAGCCAGAGGCGATCAATGTGATACTTGCGGACGTCTGCTTGATCCGGTTGATCTAATCAAACCATATTCGGCAATTTCCGGCTCCTTTAATGTTGAGTTACGGGATACCACGCATTTGTTTCTAAAGCAGGAGGCAATGCAAAACACCATCAGAGATTGGGTCGAAAATGCCGACCAATGGCCACCATTAGCCAAATCCATAGCCCTTAAATGGCTTGATGAGGGATTGCATGACCGCGCCATCACCCGTGATCTTTCATGGGGAATTCCGGTTCTAAAAGACGGCAAAACAAGACCCGGTTTTGAAAACAAGGTGTTTTACGTCTGGTTTGATGCACCAATAGAATATATCGGAGCCACCAAAGAGTGGGCTGATACCACTGGCAATTCCTGGCAAAATTGGTGGCGCAAAGATCAAGGCGCAAATGATGTTAGCTATGTACAATTCATGGGCAAAGACAATGTCGCCTTTCATACGGTTAGCTTTCCGATCACCCTGATAGGTTCAGGAGAGCCGTGGAAAACGGTTGATCGGCTAAAGGCCTTTAACTGGGTTACTTGGTATGGCGGGAAATTCTCCACCTCGGAAAAACGCGGTATTTTTATGGATCAGGCTTTGGAAATTGCGCCTTCGGATTATTGGCGCTGGCACTTGATGGCCAATGCTCCTGAAAGCTCTGATGCGGCTTTTACTCTTGAGCAATTCCAGGCAACAGTAAATTCCGATTTGGCAAATGTATTAGGTAATTTTGTTAACCGGATTACAAAATTTACCACTGCCAAGTTCGATGGGCAAATTCCAGCAGGCGGTAAACCCGGCGAAATGGAAACAAAGCTGCATTCGGAACTCGACAGCCGCCTAAAAGCTCTGACCCAATACCACTCGAATATGGAATACCGCAAAGCAAGCGCTGAAACCCGGGCAATATGGGCGATGGGTAATGAGTATCTAGCCGAATGCGCGCCATGGACTGTAATCAAGACTGATCAAGAACAAGCTGCAATGATTGTCCGTACCGCATTAAATCTATTGGTGATTATGGGCATTATCGCCAAACCATTTATTCCCGATACGGCTGATAAAATATTATCGGCGATGAATGTACCAGATAACAATCAAATGTGGCCGCATGAAAGCTCGAATATTTTACTTGATGCCCTGCCCGCCGCTTTACCGTTCTCAATACCAGAAATGTTATTCAAAAAAATTGAAGATGAGCAAGTAGAAGAATGGTCAAAATTATTCAAGGCAGAATAATTTTGGAAAAAAACACACCAAATAAAAAACCAGCATTAGTATTTTACATTCTTCCCCGCTGATAAAAGTAACAGCGGCTAGGAAAAACAAATTAGTTTTTGGCGTAACTACCTGCAACAATTACAGCTAAAACTCATGTTTTCAGAAGCAATGCTAACAAAAGTGGGAACCGGTTTTGTGGTAAAGCATTGCGACCACAAAATGAATACAGTAAAACGCATGTTTTGCTGATAGTTTATCGTATATTCACAATGTCAAACAGCGTAAACTGCCCGGTTAGAGCCGCTTACAAGACCATTATAGCAAGCGCAGACAAAGCGGGCATGTCTGGCACTTATCCCCGTTCCTTTGATTGCCCACAAAGGTCAATGAGGGTGCAATCTTTGCCAAACCACCCTCGTTTTAAGGGCAGTCTTTGCCAATGATTGTTAATTAAGTATCAAGCAGTAGTGCTAATGAGAACCCTTATTCACCCTTGGCTTTGACCCTTGCCCGTTCTGTCATACCCCGACTTGTTCGGGGTATCCAGAATACGAATAAATCGGGCGATGACGGAAGTGGTGGGGTTAAATACACTTCGCTATTTCTAGGACTTTCTATTCGCCCTATTCTTGCAACTCACCCCATGATATAATTTAACCATGCAAGATGAAACCAACCCCGATGGACTCAATTCAAAACAAAAAGATATCAATGATGACCCGGCCTATTGGGATCATTTTGATCGATGGTGGGATCAGGATTTTTCATGGGACGGTCTGGCAAACAAAAATATTTATAATTCAGGTCAGACCTTGCAGAATTATTGGTGGGATGAAAGGGAAGATTTAATAGAGTTTGCAAAAAAAAAATGGACACGGTTTCATTTGCCGTTTCATGATAAGGACGGGAACCTAAGTCCGAGACATGAATTTACAGAAGATCAAATTGCCCAGTGGCAGCAAGAAATTACGAAAAAACTTGATGAAGCATCTACCAAACAAGTGGCTCAATTTACCGGCGTAATATTTCCAGAAAATTTTATGTCTACTAGGCCAAGAACAGCCGACCCAGACATGGATATACACCTTCGCGCTGATTGGGCGCGATTCGGGGACAATGCCAGTTGCAGCGATCTAATATTCAGCGGAAACGCTAATTTCTCTAACGCACAATTTGGGCCAGGAGCTAGCTTCAACAATGCCCAGTTCAACGGCAGTGCTAACTTCACAAAAACACAATTTGACGATGATACCTCTTTTGAAAAGGCCAAATTTGAAGGCGTAGCGGACTTTGGAGGAGCGCGATTTAGGATAGCGGCCAACTTCGTAGACGCCGAGTTCAAAGACAGAGCAATCTTCACAAAGGCACAGTTTGTGCCTATACGCAATTTTCATCAAAGCAAAGTTTTTCGGAGACTGCTCTTTTGCTGGCCCGCTGTCCGAAGAACAACAAAAGATGACAAAGACTGTAGACGGTTTAGATTTTTCTGAAGTTAAATTTTTTGGAGATGTAGACTTTCGTGATAGAATGTTTCCCAAAGGAACTGATTTTACCAAAGCTAACTTTTACGGACTCGCCAAATTTCACGGCTGCGAATTTCACTATGACACCAGCTTTGACTATGCAGTCTTTAATTTACCCAAAAAATATAAAACTAACGAAACAAAAGATACCTACAACAAAAGAATAGGCAAGTTCCAAAGAACATTCCAAGTATTACGTCTGCATATGGAGAAAAATGGAGCTATAGCAGGTACCTTTAAATTTGCCCGACTTGAAATGCAGGCAAAACAACGGAGATCAAACGATGTTTCTTTCTGGGAGCGTTTCCAGTCTCGTTTATTTGGCATCTTCGCTGATTATGGGCAAAGCGCGGGACGACCTTTTCTTTGGCTGATTATTTTCTTTGCGCTAGCCACCGGAGCTTATTGGCTCATTGCCAAAGATGCTGCCAATTTGGGCGCGGCAACTGCAATAGCCTTTCAATATTCTTTGCCGCCAGTATCAACCATTGCTTCGCAGTTTTTTACTGGTGAAATAGATCCGGTTTTTGCCAATGCTTTGCTCGATAAGCCATTTTGGACCCGTTTGGTGATGACATTGCACGGCATTTTATCATTGGTGATGTTGTTCTTTTTGTTATTAGCATTAAAGCGCCGGTTTCAAATCAGGTAAATATCAGTTAGTATACTCAAAACTTAAATTAGAGGCAAAACAGATGCAGTTACGATTTTTGGCTTTTGGCGTTATCATTTTTCTCTTGGCTTTTGTCACCCCAGCATTGGCGCAACACGCGCCACCGGGCGAAGTTTTATTGATGCACGATTTAGCCACTAATGTCTCGGCGGATAGACTTCAAGCAGATGTACAAAAACTGGTTGATTTTGGCACTCGTCATACTCTGTCAGATACAAAATCCAAAACCCAAGGAATTGGCGCGGCCAGAACTTGGATTTATGATGAACTAACAAAGATCAGCGCCGATTGCGGCAATTGTCTTGAAGTTATGTATATCACCGACACCATTTCCGGCGAGCGACGCATTCCAGACCCCGTAGAAGTGGTTAGCGTTATTGCTATACAGCGTGGCACATTAGACCCCAACCGTTATGTAATGATGTCCGGTGATATTGATAGTCGGGTAACAGATTCTATGGATTTCACCTCTGCAAGTCCCGGTGCCAATGATAATGCCTCTGGCATGGCAGGTGTTATCGAGGCCGCCAGAGTATTATCTAAACACCAGTTTGCCGGCTCCATCATCTATGCCGGTCTGGCCGGAGAGGAACAAGGTCTGTTTGGTGGCAAGATATTGGCCGCTCATGCTTTAAAGAATAACTGGCGGATCAAAGCAGTGCTGAACAATGATATGATCGGTAATATTACCGGCATTGACGGTATTACCGATAATACAAGCGCGCGGGTGTTCTCTGAGGGAACCAGAGATAATGAAACCAAGGAAGAAGCGCGCATAAGACGCTTTACCGGCGGAGAAGTGGATAGTCCCTCGCGCAATTTAGCCAGATATATTGATGTTCGTGCTGATAAGTATATTCCGGCACTGGATATAATGATGATTTACCGCCTTGACCGGTTTGGGCGGGGTGGCCATCACCGGCCATTTAACGAAGTGGGTATTCCTGCGGTTCGAATTATGGAAACCCATGAACATTATGATCGCCAACACCAGAACTTACGCAATGAGAATGGCCGTGAATTTGGCGATGTTATTTCCGGTGTTGATTTTGATTATGCCCGCAAACTAACCGCATTAAATGTAGTTTCCCTGGCCGAAATGGCTGGCGCACCACCATTTCCAGCACAAGTAAAGGCCAGTGGTGCAGTACTGGCATCAGCAGACCTAAAATGGCAAATTGCCGAGGGCAAAGCAGCTAAAAACCTTGCCGGATATATAGTCTACTGGCGAGAAACCGATCAACCAAAATGGCAGTATTCACGATTTGTCGGTAAGGTTGATAATTATGAATTTACCAATTTAGTGATTGATAATTACTTTTTCGGGGTGGCCTCAGTGGCCAATGATGGCTCGCAAAGCCCGGTAGTGTTCCCCGGAGCCGCTGGGTCTTTTGGCGAATAACCAATGACAAGAAATGACGGGTATTGGTGCTCCATACCCGTCATGCTCTACCTAAGCATTGACCAACACCTATCAATCCATCAATTGCTGCATCAAGAAAACATAACCCAAAGCCTCGCGCTTGGCGGATTCTTTTAGGTTTGCTGCAGCAGAATGACCACCATCAATATTTTCGTAATACAAAAACGGCTTATCCAGCTCGCCAAGCAAATGCCCCATTTTACGAGCATGTGCCGGGTGCACCCGATCGTCTTTGGTTGAAGTCATCAAGAACATCAATGGATAGTCAGTGTCAGCATCAACATTATGATATGGTGATATAGACTTCAAAAATGCACCTTCGTCTGGATCATCAGGATTGCCGTATTCGCCCATCCAGCTGGCACCAGCCAGTAACTTGTGGTATCGCATCATATCCAGCAAAGGAACCTGAGACAAAACCGCATTCCACAGATCAGGTCGTTGAGTGTACATCACACCCATCAACAAACCACCATTGGAACCACCGCGAATGCCTAAATGTTTTGGGCTGGTTAGCTTGTTAGCTATAAGGTCTTCGGCCACAGCAATAAAGTCATCGTAAATCACCTGACGTTTCATCTTTAGGCCGGCCTGATGCCAATTCGGGCCGAACTCGCCACCGCCACGAATGTTTGCCAGCACATAAGCACCGCTATTTTCCAGCCATAACTTGCCAAGAGTACCGGAATAAGTTGGCTGCATGCTGACCTGAAACCCGCCATAGGCATAAAGCAAGGTCGGCGTAGTACCGTCCATTTTGGTATCTTTGTTGCGCACGACAAAATAAGGAACTTCGGTACCGTCTTTGGAAGTAGCGGTTAATTGCTCGACCACCAAATTACCGGTATCAAAACGCTCTGGCAGTGACTGTATCACCTTTGAAGTATTCTGCGGCACATTGACCATCATCAAGCTGTCTGGACGCAAGAAACTTTCCATATTGGCAAAAATCACGTCTGAATGAGCATTAACCGATGATATGCCAATATTGCCATTTTCCGGTAAATCAAGCTGTGTTGCAGTCCAGCTTGAGCCATCAAATTTATAGCTAAACACCTTGCTGGCAACATTTTCCAGCATAGCAACAATCAACGAAGAACGGGCGGCAGAAATACTATCCACCGAAGAACGAGCATCAGGCAATACCACTTGATATACCTTGGAAATAACTCCGGTTTGCATAAAAGATTTTAGATCAAATGAGACCACTGTGCCCTTTGGCCAATTAGTACCATTATGGCTCCATTGCTCCTCAAGCGAAATTATTGCTTGGCCGGAAAATACACCGCGAAAGCTGGTTTTTGACGGAATTGGCAATTTAACTGGCGCGCTATCTTCGGGTAAATACCACACAGTTGTATCATAAAATGTGCTTGCTTCCGAGGCAAACATAAATGCTTCATCATCAATCTCGACCCGAAACGGCCATACTCCAACGTCCGCCTTGTCTCCGCGCAACATCTCCTTGGCACTGGATAGATCATTACCGCGTTCCCATAGTTTTAACACAAACGGATAACCGGAGGTTGTCATGGTATCACCACCCCAATCAGTGCCGACAAGCAATGTATCGGCATCAACCCAAGCAATGGAACCTTTAGCCTCTGGAATTTCAAAACCACCCTCAACAAATGACTTACTTGCAATATCAAACTCGCGACGAACTGCGGCGTCTTTGCCACCACGGGAGAGATTAATCATGCACCGGTCATAAGACGGTGGCAGGCATGAGTTGCCCTTATATACCCAGTTTTCGCCTTCGGCCGCAGACAGAGCATCAAAATCAATCAATACATCCCAATTCGGATTGCCTATTACATACTCCCCCAAAGGCGCACGTCGCCATAAACCACGAACATGATCGGCATCTTGCCAAAAATTATAAACAAAGCCGCCGCGATGGCGGCCATAAGTGATTTTGTCGGTCGCATTAACCACCGCCAGCGCATCTGCTTGTAATTTTGCAAACCTTGGATCAGCCTCCAGCTTTGCCAAAGCCCTGGCATTTTGCTCCCGAACCCAAGCAAGCGGCTTTTCGCCTTCAACTTCTTCAAGCCATATACGGCTATCATCTGCTTGCTGTTTCATATCGGATTTATCAGACATTGCAGTCATATCGCTCATAGTTTTGGCTTCTTTATCCATTGCGTGCTCATTCTCCACTGCTGGCTCGCAGGCAATTAACCCCAAAGCACCAATTGCAATAATCCAGTTTTTCATAAATTTCCCCAAATAAACTTTAACAGCAGTTTTGCTTATAACCTAAATTCGGGCTTGGGGTACAGCGGCATTTAGATTAAATAAAGCTTATGAAATTTTGGAAAATGAACGGCTGCGGCAATGAATTTGCCATTTTCGATGCAAGGGAACTTGGTAACCCACTGGTTCTTGAGCACGATAAAATCATAGCCATTAGCGATCCGGCAACTGGCGACGGCTGCGATCAACTATTAGCCATTGAACAACCTGTTTCGCCAAACAGTGATATTTTCATGCGGATATGGAATTCCAAAGGCAATGAGGTCGGAGCCTGTGGTAATGGCACAAGGTGCGTTGCTTGGTTGATTATGGAAGAAACCGGCCGCGATAAAATTTTGATAGATACCAAAGCCGGAACGCTGATTGCCACCCGTGCCGGTGAACATATGGTAACCGTCGATATGGGCAAACCAAAACTGGACTGGGAAGAAATACCACTAGAAGAGCGCATGGATACCAGAGGGATTGACCTGCAAATCGGACCGATTGATGCGCCGGTTCTTGCGCTGCCCGGTGCTGTCAATATGGGCAATCCGCACGCGGTGTTCTTTGTTGATGATGTCGAAAAAACCGCCGTTGAAACCTTAGGGTCGATGCTGGAGTTTCACCCGTTATTCCCTGAACAAGCCAATATTGGTTTTGCGCAAATTCTCTCAAAAACCGAAATTCGCCTGCGGGTATGGGAGCGCGAAGCCGGCTTGACCAAGGCCTGCGGCACCGGAGCTTGCGCCGCCTTGGTCGCCGCCAGCCGCCGTGGATTTACCGAGCGCAAAGCCAAAATTATTGTTGATGGCGGCGAGTTGGAAATTGAATGGCGCAAAAGCGATGATCATGTATTGATGAGCGGGCCGATAAAGCTGGAATTTACCGGAGACGTACCGCTTTAAGTTTGCTATACTCCATCGACCCAAAAAGTGGGTACCGGTTTTTGGATAAGTTGATGGATTGCTAAAGAAATTTATGCTCGAACCATAGCCCAATTCGGTGTTTTGAATATAATGCAATTTTACTCCCCCAGAAACAGGATAAAGAACTAATGTCTATCAATGTTGCAATCATCGGTGCCACCGGAAATGTTGGCCGCGAAATGCTGACCATTTTGGCCGAGCGTTTATTTCCGCTTAAAAAGCTACATGTTCTGGCTTCGCGCAAAAGCCTTGGTCGCGAGGTAAGTTTCGGTGATAAAACTCTAAAATGCGAGAACATTGAAACCTTTGACTTCACCAAAATAGATCTGGTGCTAATGGCAACCTCTGGTGAAATGGCAAAACAATGGGCGCCGCGTATTGCCCGTGATGGCGCATTGGTTATTGATAATTCTTCAGCCTTTCGTATGGATGAGGGCGTGCCGCTTATTGTTCCCGAAGTGAACGCAGACGCAGTAATGGGCGCAAGGACGAAAAACATTATTGCCAACCCAAATTGTTCGACCATTCAAATGATGGTGGCATTAAAGCCGATCCACGACCTTGTTGGAATTAAACGGATCAATGTTTCCACCTACCAATCGGTCTCTGGCGCAGGTAAGGCAGCCATGGATGAATTGTGGAACCAGACCCGTGGATTATTTGTCAATGATCCGGTGGAAAGACAAGTGTTCCATAAACAAATCGCCTTTAATGTTATTCCGCAGGTTGATGATTTTCTTGATGATGGCAGTGGCGACACCAAAGAAGAACAAAAAATGGTCAAGGAAACCGCGAAAATTCTTGATGCAAAAATTAAAGTCAATGTCACTTGTGTTAGGGTTCCGGTGTTTTCCGGCCATTCGGAAGCGATAAATATTGAAATGGCAAAACCATTAAGTGCTGCTAAGGCCAAGTCACTATTGCGCACTAGCCCCGGTATGATGGTGATCGATAAGCACGAAGACGGCGGTTATATCACTCCGGTTGAAGTCTCTGGTGAATTTGCGGTTTATGTCTCGCGGATCAGAGAAGACAAAACCGTCAAACATGGTCTTAATATGTGGGTGGTTAGCGATAATTTACGCAAAGGTGCGGCATTGAATGCGGTGCAAATTGCAGAACTGCTGCTTAATCGTGGAATATTAGTCGCGTGAATTCTGGTAGTAAGATTGGCTTTCTAGCCACTTTTGCCGCGTTTTTTGTCTGGGGTGTTTCACCAATATATTTCAAATATCTGCCGCCGGTAACTGCACTAGAAATCAGTTTCCATCGGGCAATATGGGCGTGCCTGATTGTTGGTTTATTATTACTACTGACCAAAAAATTCTCGGAAGTAAAAGCAATAATGGCGCGCCCAAAAGTCTTGGGCATTTTGGCAATTACTTCGGTGATGGTGGCGTTTAACTGGTTTGCATTTGCATGGGCGGCAATGAATGAACATATAGCCCAAGCCAGCCTTGGTTATTTTATCAACCCTTTGGTCAATGTGCTATTAGGGTTTGCTTTTTTACAAGAACGCCTTAACCGCTGGCGTTGGTTTGCTGTTGGCTTGGCGGCCTTAGGGGTTGCTAACCAGATCATAATTGTTGGCAGCGTTCCGTGGCTGGCATTGTCCTTGGCTTTTACTTTCGGGGTTTATGGAATTTTACGTAAAGTTGTCCAAGCCGAAGCCGGCCCCGGCCTGTTCGTTGAAACTCTTATGCTATCCCCGTTCTTGTTGGTCGGCGTGTTTTGGCTACAAAGCACCGGACAAGGCCACTTTGTAGGCACCGGTTTAATATCTCCAGCCTTATTGATATTTAGTGGGCTGTTAACCGCAGTTCCGTTGTTCTTATTTTCCTTTGGCGCGCGAAGGCTTGATCTGTCCACTGTCGGTCTGATCCAATATCTAGCGCCAAGCCTGCAATTTGGTTTTGCAATTTTCTATGGTGAAGAATTTACCCTACAAAGCATTACCACATTTGTTTTGATCTGGTTGGCATTAGCGATCTATAGTTGGGACTTGATCCGCAAAAGGAAAGTATACTAAAACACCGGATTAATCGATGTTTTAGTATACTTTCTCTTTGTGATCCATCAACTTAACTAAAAATAATCTTAGTGGTCGCAATCCTTTGCCGTAAAACCGGTGCCCACTTTTACTGAGGATTGCTCCGTACCCACTTTTGGATCGATGGAGTATACAATGAACTTCCCTAAACCAAGACGTATTGCCAGTAATGGTATTGAACTATCGGTTCATTTGGCTGGCTCACCTGATGGCGTTGCGGTTTTGTTACTGCACGGTTGGCCAGAGCTTGCCAGATCATGGAAACATCAAATGGCAGCTTTAGCCAAAGCTGGATTTTACGTGATTGCGCCAGATATGCGTGGGTTTGGTGGCTCCGACTGTCCGCAAGAAATTGATGCTTATGGTATTGATATTTTGCTGGCTGATATGACCGGATTGCTTGATGCGTTGGACGTGGAAAAAGCCATCTGGGTTGGCCATGATTGGGGCGGTTTTATTTCATGGCCGGCAGCATTGCTGGTTCCCGATCGGGTTGCCGGACTTATCGGAGTAAATACTCCGCACAGCCCGCGCGCGCCCGTTGATCCGGTTGAGCTATTCAAAAAATTCTTTGGTGATGATAATTACATTGTCCGCTTTCAGGAACCTGAGTTTGCCGAAAGTGTGTTTACTGGCCGCGAAGAAGAGTTTTTTGATTTTATCTTTGGCAAACCACCGCTAAATAAAACATCCAGCACCCCTGCTACGGCCACGCATTTTTTCACGCGGTTTGCCAATTTCACCGGTGCAGAAGAAAACACATTGGTCATGCCCAAAGATGAGCGAGCGATTTTTGCGAGCACTTATGCCAAATCCGGTTTTACCGGCGGCATCAATTATTATCGCAATCTAACCGCCAACTGGAAACGTATGGCCGGTGTCGATTACACCGTACATCAACCAAGCTTGATGATCGGAGCGGATCTGGATTTTTTCCTGCCGCCAAAATTGATTGACGGCATGGAAGATAGAATTGCTGATCTCGAAGTTCATGTGATCAAAAACAGCGGCCATTGGACGCAATGGGAAGCACCGGAAGAATTATCAAACCTGATGGTTAGCTGGTTGCAAAGGCGGTTTAGGTGATCACAAACTCATTATCTATAATTGCTTGCGCGCATTTATAATGCCAATTCGTACGGGTAGTCGTTTTATACAAACTCATACTGCACCCCGGAGCAAAAAGTTTATTCTTTGAATTGTATATCACTACTCTTTTGGTGTTTAAATGACTGGTTAAGTGACAAAATAATGGAATATAATCTTTACCACCTAGGAAAATAACTGGCTCATTATCTGCTGACTGCAACATGCGAAAATCGGCATAATTATCTTTCTTTCCTCTTCGTTTATACTTTTCTGCCGAGCCACTAAAAGTAATATCATACACAGGTGTAAGAAAATCTGCAGCAATTAGCCCCCAACCAGCTGATAAAATATAGACTTTTTCTTTTCCAAATTTATTCACTAACCCCGCATAAGCAGGGTTTCGATAAAGCTCCCACGCTGGCAATAGCTTTTGCGGATTCTCTATTTTCGTTTCATTATAAGATAAAAGCTCCTCCCTCCAAGTAACATCAGAACTCGCAAAATCATCTGGGCAAGCATAAGAAGTATTGTTAGCTGCTGGAGCTAATTCAGGTTTAGCAACAAATAGAACTTTCGTCCCATCCTCTCTTTGTAATGAACCTGCATGAGACTGTTTACTAGCTGCACATTGAATTACGACAATCAAAGCACTTACTCCATTTCTTGAACTAGACGATCAAAAACATTTAGAAAGTCAGGATTGTAATCTTCATTTACATGGTTTGAATTCCACAAACCGGAGAGCCGAACTCTCTTTCTATCACAATCGCCCCCAAGCCATTGCAAAGAGGGCGGGTCAATTTTCTGCTTTTCGAAATTACTTAACAAAGCAATAGAATTTCTTTCAATAACCCCACGCAAGCTTTCAGGTGTGGCACTATCTTCTATTGGCAACCAAAGAAACGGCATGTTCCCGATAATTTGGCTCACTCGCCTTTCTTGATGCAACTCTTTGTCCCGTATTTCACGCGGCGCAGAGCTTCCCTTACCCCAAGAAGAGGTAACTGTTTCCTGACGCGCTTGGTCGGCGGTTCCAACAATCAAACGAAAAATTGAGCCTCGGTGATTGCCTCCGCCTGATTTCACTGTACCCTTATGTTGCGATAACCGATTCCAAAGGGTGGTTTTTGATCCATTCTTTAAGGCATGCGTTCCAATACGAACCACGCGAAGACCGTCTCCTGAATCTGTTCTGACTTCACCGGGCTCAAAAAAGAAGTAGACCCCTCGCATTGGCCAGCTCAACCGCCCAGCACACGCGCGAAGCTGCCTGTTTCCTCCGAAGTGTCCTTTTAATCGAGAAAGAATGTCGTAAAAACGAATGATGTCATCATGTCGATTATTTTGCATATCCCAGTTAACAATAATTAACTTTCAATTACAACAAACACTCATATACCGCTTTGGTAAGTCTGGCGGCGCGCACGTCTTTGACCAATTCGCTATCTTGTTTGGTGGTGACATAGCCAAATGATAGCCGCTTATCGGGGTCAGCAAATAATACCGAACCACCAAAACCGGTATGGCCAACAGTATTATCACCGGGGCCATAAACATGGCGGGTTTTGCTATTGCAAATAAGCCCCGCACCAAAACCAAGCTCGTGCGGCAATACTCTATCTTGGCCGCAAACCCGCTCAAGCATTGCATCCGTTCTGGTTTTTTCGCCAATAATTTGTTTGCCTCCAAGCGTTCCGTCACCAGCAAAAAGACTGATTAGTTGTGCCATGGCTTTGGCGGTTCCGTGACCATTGGCCGAGGGTATTTCCATGCGCCGCCATGCTGCGCCACCTTTGCGTCCCGGTGATGACCATGGTTTTAGAAAGGCTAATTGCTGGAACTCATTGGCATTGGCAAATCCAGATGGAATACGAGTTGGCTTGGAAGTTTGCGCCACCCGGCCATGTTCTGCGTCCGGAAGGCCAATCATGAAATCAATATTGTTTGGTTGGCAAAAGTCTTCACGCAAGATAGTGCCAATGCTGCGGCCATTTGTTGCCCGCAATACTATCTCGCCAGCCAGATAGCCCCAACTTATCGGATGATAACCGGAGCCATCGCCAAGCGCCCACATAGGCTTCATTGCTGCCAATCGCTCGCAAGTTTTATCCCAATCAAACCAGTCTTCTGCCTGCCACGGAGCCTCGATCCCGACCAAGCCAGCTTGATGTGATAATACTTGCCCGACAGTAATATCGGCTTTTCCTTGTGCGGCAAATTCTGGCCAAATGTCACTGACTTTTTGGCTGTATGATAAAACCTCTTGCTCGACCAAGCTGGCGATAACCAGTGAGGATATTGCTTTGGAGCAAGAAAACACCGGAACAATATGGTTAGTGGAAAATGCAGTCTCACAAGCACGATCCGCCCAGCCCGCGACCAAATCAACGACTAATTGGCCGTCAAGATATACCGCCACCGCTCCGCCGCGTTCAATTTCTTCGGTGAACAGAGAAACAAATTCATCGCGCACCGCATCAAAGCCAGGAGCAATGGCACCAGATAAAGGAAGATCATTTTTCATATGCGAGCATTTTCGAGCAAAAGTGGATCCGGTTTTGCGGCAAGAAAATGCGACAAAATATAAGTTAGAGTGTCTTCGGTTCATATTGAACCGAAGACACTCTTGTTGTGCAAACAAAAGCCCCAACACGCAAGGTGTCAGGGCTAATTTATTCAGGTTGAGGTTTTGTTAAAACTTAAATCTGCCACGCAAAGTTACTGGAATGGAAATGTTTTGCGAATTACCACGGGCTTCTTGCCAACCAATTGCCGGCAATGTTCCGTCACCATCATTTAGGCCGCCGGTATATCTAATGCCGGTTTCCAGACCTAAAGCAAAATTACGGCTAGCTCGCCATTCGGCACCGATGGTAAGTTGCGCTGTTGGAACAATACTGTCCTCATAAAATTCAGCGTTAATAATTGCTGGCTGGCCAATTCCGACAAATCCGTCTGACGATAATACTGCACCGGTACTTTCAACTTGTTGTATGCCAACGCTAGCACCGATATAAGGAGTAACGGCAGGACTTAGTAAATGAGCCAGTGTTTTGTTACGAAAATACTTACGGACTCCGATCTCGGCACCATATGTTTCCAGATCATCAAAGTCGGCGGTGATTGGATCAACGCCATTTACCGAACCCACATCAAGAGTTTTACCTTTTGATTTGGAGTAATTGATAGCGGCGGTAATTTCGACAGTATTACTAACCTCATAAGAAACACCAAGTTCATAATTCACACCGCGCCCATAAGCATCACCATAATCGGTGCGCAGTAATTGGGCAGTACCGGAATTATCAAGATCAGTAGTGATAACATCGCCATCAATGCTTGGATCGACACCAATTGCCAGTTCCAAGTTCATTCGCTGGCCAACAGGACGTTGATTGGAGCCATAACCGCCGCCGATCCATGAACAACCGGACAACAATACAGCAGAAGCAGTAATAAGGGCAAAGCGTAACACTTGGATTCTCCAATGTTCAAAGCAACTGTCAAATTGACGAATCGTTGCAAATTTTATCTGACTTACATAAAGACGCTTATTCCTTTAAGGATTGTTAACCATAAATCGAAATGCCGGTAATCACAGGAGTTGATAGGTGCGAAATATATTAATAGCGATCATTTTTGGAGTATTTGGCAGTTTATCATTGTCATCAGCCGCCAAGGCACAATCCGGTGAAGTGGCAATAACAAAAACATATTTATACAAATTGATTGATGAAGTTGCCGCGTTTGACCTTGCCAATGATCCTATAGCTGCGGGGCGTGATGGCGATATGCAGGCTTTGCGTAAAATGCCTGATGTCTCCCAAAAGACCGATATTTCCAGACAGCACCAGAACAAGAAATATTTACGACGCATCAACGCAATTTTACAACAAGACCTAGCCACTACTGATCGCATCAACGCCGATTTATTGCATTATCTCTTAAGCAATCGCGTGGCACGGGGCAATTTCGACACCAGCACCATGCCATTTACCAATGATAGCGGCTTTCATACCGGCCTTGATTTTATTGCCCGAACCACGCGGATTACTTCGGTAGAGCAAGGCGAAGCATGGGTTGCGCGGCTTGGCGATGTGCCAAGATATTTGGCTGAGCATCGGCAAAACATCGCCAGAGGCTTGGATAGCGGCTTTAGTCAGCCAAAACTGATCGTCGAAGGAGTAGTGGAAACTTTACAGGCGCAAATAGCTGATGACAGCATGTTGGACAGCTTGCTTGCACCATTAGACGCACTTCCCGCCAGTACCAGCGCCGAAGAAAAGCAACGTCTAACCAGCCAGATAACCCAAGCCTTCAAGCAACAGGTATTGCCGGCTTATCAACAAACTTATGTCTTTATGCGTGATGAAGTATTGCCAAAATCACGAGACAGCATCGGCATATCAGCCGCGCCAAATGGCCGTGAATATTATGAGGTAATGGTCAAAGCTTTTACCACCACCGATATGAGTGCACAACAAGTCCACGACTTGGGCAAATCCGAGGTGGCAAGGATCCGCGCCGAAATGCAAGGCGTAATTGCCGAAACCGGCTTTGATGGTTCGTTCGCCGAATTTTTGCAATTTTTACGCACCGACCCACAGTTTTACGCCAAAACCGCAGACGAATTACTGATGCGCGCCAGTTATATCTCGAAGCAAGCCGACGATAAAATGCCTGAGTTTTTTGGAAAACTACCGCGCTTGCCCTATGGCGTGCGTCCGGTGCCGGCGAACATTGCGCCCAATTACACCACCGCCAGATATTGGCCCGGTGACATAAAACAAGGCAGAGCCGGCGGTTATATGGTCAATACTTATGACCTTAAATCGCGGCCTTTGTACGAGCTTCCGGCATTAAGCGTGCACGAGGCGGTTCCCGGCCATCATCATCAGATCGCACTGGCGCAAGAGCTTAAAGACGTGCCGAAATTTCGCACCAGATTATATGTAACCGCCTTTGGCGAGGGCTGGGGTTTGTACACCGAAAAATTGGCAGTCGAGATGGGAATTTACAAAACCCCGTATGAGCATTTTGGGCGGTTAACCTATGAAATGTGGCGGGCTTGTCGTTTGGTAATGGATACCGGCATTCATGCTTTTGGCTGGAGCCGCGAACAGGCAAAGTCCTGTCTTACCGATAATTCTGCATTGGCTTTGCACAATATCGAAACCGAAACCAATCGTTATATTTCATGGCCCGGGCAGGCTTTGGGCTATAAAATTGGCGAGCTAACCATCTGGCGTTTGCGCCACAAAGCCGAAACCGAACTTGGCGATAAGTTCGACATTAGAGCCTTTCACGACGAGATATTAAAAGACGGATCCATGACCATGGCAATGCTGGAGGCCAAAATCGAAAAATGGATAAAGCGGGCGCAAGGGGAGTGAGATAGATCCTCGGCTCAGCCCTCTCCCATAGGCAGAGGGAGTCCGAGCTCTACCACGTCCGTCATGCCGGCGAATGCCGGTATCCAGCCCTGTAAGTGGCGCAAGGGATGATTGCTGAAAAATGATCAACTGATCTTGATGTTGCAACAGCAAGGATGGACTCCGGATCAAGTCCGGAGTGACGGAATTTATATGTCATCACCGGCCTTGTCCGGTGATCCAGTGCAGTCTTCAGGCCAGCCAAGCAAGACCGTGGTGGAACCGGAGCGACTCATGCTACAAGTGTTGAATTGTCCCTATGAACCATTGTAAAAGAGCCAAAATTGAGCAGACCAGCCCTTACCAAACAACAAAAAGATATAAACCCAGACCCGGCCTATTGGGATCATTTTGATCAATGGTGGGAGAAGGATTTTTCGTGGGAGGGGTTAAAAACACAAAATTAAAAATCACCCTGATGGCGAAACCTTGCAATATTATTGGCTCGAAGAAGCAGGAAATTTGTTCCCCTGTGGCGAAAAGGGAGAAGAGTGGACAAGGTTTCATCTGCCGCCGCATGATAGGGAAGGAAATAAAAGTGAAAAGTGGAATTTGCAAAAAGAAAACTGGCGGTCAGAAAAGTGGATAAATTGGAGAAATAGCATTTGGGAGAAACTACGATCCGCAAGTGAATATTACTCAGGAGAAACTGACAATCGCGCGCAATTCCAAGGGGTTTGTTTTCCTGCGTATTTCGATTTTTCTATCAACCATCCAGAGAATGAAACAACCAATCATAAACCGGCAATAAAGCTATACCTAAATGCCCTTTGGAGCAGGTTTGATAATACGCTAGATATCCGGAACTTCAGGTTTGGTGGTAGAACAAAATTCCAGCATGCCAGCTTTGGCGGATGGGTCGATTTCAAACATACTAGATTTGATATGGAGACGTTTTTCGAGGCAGCCAAATTTGATGGAGGTGTTTCCTTTCAAGACAGTGTTTTTACCGGAGCAGTAAGTTTTAATAACGCAAAATTTGCTGCTATGGCAAAATTTCACGGCTGTACCTTTCATCAGGATACTAGTTTTGCCGATGCGAAGTTTGATATTCCCGTTCTAAAACTCAACCTGTTCAAAGATATTTGGCGTACCGTGACGAGCAAGCATGAAGCCGAAGACGCAGAAGCATATGAGTCTGCTTTTCGGGTCTTGCGGCAACACATGGAAAACTTACGCAATCACGAACAGGAAATGAAATTTGGCAGTTTGGAAATGCAGGCACGGGAAAGGCGTTATGGCTCACCGGATGTACGACTTTTGGTGCGAATTCTGTCACGGGGATATGGATTTATTTCCGATTATGGGCAAAGCATTTGGCAACCTTTTTTGGGGCTGTTTCTCGCTCCTATATTTGCAGCCGTTTTATATGCCGGATTGGGCGGCGGAAAAGAGTACTTTTTAGATGCACTGGCATTTGCCTTTCAATATTCCCTACCGCCAATATCAATGGCTATATCCGGGTTTTTTGAACCCAACATAGATGGAACATTCACAAATGTCCTGTTGGCAAAACCATTTTTTACGGGTCTTGTCATGACTGTGCATGGCATTTCATCATTGGTGATGTTGTTCTTTTTGCTGCTGGCGCTAAAGAGAAGATTTCAAATCCGCTGATGCCAGTTAGTATTGTGGTCAAGATCAATAACACCCACTTTTTATCCTCCCCCTTTATGGGGAGGAAAAACAAGCAAAGAGTTCGTAAACGACGGGGCGGATTTAACCACGAACCGTCATTACCCGATTTATTCGGGTAATCCAGTTTCATCATAGAAAATTTTAACATTGCTCCCCTCACACCAACCCTCTCCCGGCCGGGAGAGGGAGTCACACCCGTGACGTCTCGAAGTTTATTTGAAGCTTCAAAGTTCGCCTCCTCTCCCATTGGGAGAGGGTGAGGAAATAAATTGATTGCTGATCAATTTATTCCAAACGGTGAGCGGTAAGCCGGTGCAGAATTAAAAGTTGCACTTCGCATCATTTTCATCTTCCCGCCATCAAAAACATAAAGGGTGAATAAGGGTCACGTGACCCTTAAGCGAAAACCCTTGTTCACCCTTAATTAGCAATCATTGGCAAAGGTGTGACTTGAAGTGAGGGTTAATTGGCAAAAATTGCACCCTTATTCACCCTTGTTAGCAATCAATAGGCGGGGATAAGTTTCAATCATGCCCGTAATCAAGCCGCTTGCTATAATGGTCTTGCAAATGGTTATGACTGGTCATTTTGCGGCTGTTTGACATTGTTAATACGTAAGCAACTCAATGAAACGTGGGTTTTGCGCAAGTATGCAACGGAGTTTGTAATAGCTACAAATCTTTTCCCGATGAGCCTTTTTAAGATTTATCCACTGGGAAAAATCTTAAAAAGATCGGTAAGTTTTTTATTTATCGCGAAAATAGGCCTAATCAGCACTCACCTTGATGTTCAAAGTGTTTCAATACACTTTTGCGAAGGCAAAATAACCCGACTTAACTCAAAGCAGTACCATAGGCATAAACCTCAAGTGAGCCGATGCCGTCATCGTTTTCAAAAACCTTGGAGGTTTCTATGCGAATATTGGCAATATATTTTGAGTCGTAATCATCAGCTTCATCAATCATTCTCAAAATTGCCTCTCGGCGCGCTCTGGTCAATAAGCTTTGATAGCTGGCGACTTCGCCACCAAAAAACATTCGTATGCTGGCAATAATTCGTTTGTAATAATCAATCGAAATAACCACACTTCCCGATACAAATTGCGAGCGGTTCATGCCTTCGGGTATGGTTTTAAGGTCAGATAAAACAACGTGCTGAAAACTAGCTTCGCGTTGTTGCAAATCGGCAAAATGTCTGGCTTCGTTAATCCGGCCAACAATAAAGCCCAGTAATACAAGGCTTATGGGAATAATAAACGAAAAAATCATTCGACTTGAACCACAACAGCAGTTCCATATACATAAATTTCCGATGCGCCAGCGCTAACCGACGAGGTAGAAAACCGTACATTTAACACGGCATTTGCCCCCATAGCTGTTGCCTGCGCAATCATCCGATCAGTGCTTTGCTGCCTGGATTCGGTGAGTAGCTCAGTATAAGCGTGCAGCTCGCCGCCAACGATATTCTTCAAACCGGCCAAAATATCTCTGCCAACATGCTTGGCGCGCACCGTGTTTCCTTGCACCATGCCCAAGTGTTTGATGATCTTGGTTCCGGGAATACTTTCAAGATTACTTATCTGCATATTGTTCATTTCTTTCTTGTTAGGGCACAATACCATAAGCTTAAAGCCACATCATACAAGACACACTTATGTCAAATATCTTGACCTGAACTATATCGCCAGCCACAACTTAGCCATGTCGCGAATCCATAAACTACCAACCGAAACCATCAATCAGATCGCCGCTGGCGAGGTCGTCGAACGTCCGGCCAGTGTGGTTAAGGAACTGGTGGAGAACGCCCTCGATGCCGATGCTACGCAAATTGACATAGCAGTGGAAGAAGGCGGCAAAGCCCGAATTGTGATCCAAGACAACGGCCACGGCATGTCAGTTGATGAAATTAAACTGGCAGTGGAACGTCACGCGACCTCGAAACTGCGTGCCTGTGACGATGGCAAATGGGATTTACTGGCGATCTCGACCATGGGATTTCGCGGCGAAGCCCTGCCCAGTATCGGATCAGTGGCGCGTATGCAAATACGCTCGCAAAGTGAAAATGGTGAGTGTTGGGAATTGCGAGTGGATGGTGGTAAAATTTCTACCGCAAAGCCCTGCCCGCCATTTGGCCACAATGGAACCCGTATCGAAATTAGCGATTTGTTCTATGCAGTTCCGGCGCGGCTAAAATTCCTAAAAACCGAGCGATCCGAAAACATGGCGATAACCGACGTGTTAAAGCGCTTGGCCATGGCGCGGCCTGATGTCGAGTTTTCATTGCTAAGTAATGGCCGCAAAAGCTTCTCTTATCCGGCTTATTCAGGGGAAAAAGCCAGCTTGCAACGATTATCAGACGTTTTGGGCAAAGGTTTTGGCGAAAATTCAATCATGCTGGATCATAGTCGCGAGGGGATCAATATTAACGGATTTGCCGGTCTGCCAACATTTCATCAGTCCTCAGGCAGAAATCAATATATGTTCGTTAATGGTCGTCCGGTGCGCGACAAGTTATTACACGGCGCGGTACGTGGTGCCTATCGCGACTTTTTGGCACGAGATCGCCATCCAGTACTGGCGCTGTTTGTCGATCTTGATCCGCACCTTGTCGACGTTAATGTTCATCCGGCAAAAACCGAAGTGCGGTTTCGTGATCCGGGGTTAGTACGCGGTCTGATCGTTGGTGCTTTGCGTCATGGGTTGGCCAATGCCGGACATCGCGCCTCAAGCGAAACGGCAGGGTATGCTTTGGGAAAAATGCAAGTACCGAACATGTCTGCCTTTCGTGGCCAACCGCAAAGAAACTGGCAACAAACACTACCAACCCAGACAAGTTTTGCTGAAAACCCGGCCAATGCAGATTTTGCAAATCTTACGGCCAAGCATGAATATGCACCGCAAGATCAAACACTTGAAGATAATTCAGCAATCAACGATATGCCGCTTGGTGCAGCAAGAGCGCAATTGCACGAAACCTATATCATCGCCCAAACCAATGATGGAATTGTCATCGTTGACCAACACGCCGCCCATGAACGACTGGTTTATGAGCAGATGAAACAGGCTCTGTCCCGTGACGGAGTGACCTCGCAGAACCTGTTAATTCCGGATATAATCGAGATGGAAGAAGATGCTGCCGACAGGTTATTGGCAAGGTCGTCTGAGCTGGAAAAACTGGGTCTGGTGATCGAGTCATTTGGCAATGGAGCAATAGCGGTGCGGGCAACACCGGCCTTGTTAGGGCAAATGAACACAAGCCAGTTAGTTCGTGATCTGGCTGAAGACTTGTTGCAATTTGATGCGGCTCATTCTTTAAGCGAAAAACTCGAAGATGTGTGCTCTACTATGGCCTGTCACGGATCCGTTCGTGCCGGAAGGCGGCTTAATGCTGATGAAATGAACGCATTATTGCGGCAAATGGAAGCCACACCACATTCGGGACAATGCAACCACGGCAGGCCTACCTATGTGGAACTGAAACTTGCTGATATTGAGCGGCTGTTTGGCCGCCGCTAACAGCAAGACTTCTTAGTATTTAACACGGCTTCTAATTCCAGTCGTGCTTCGTCTTCTCCATATTCGGTTGCCGTATCATGAGTGTAAAATGTCTCCCAATTAACGCCATTTGGATCTTGCACCCACGTCTTGTCCGATACCGCATAACAACAAGTCGCAGCCTGTTGATCCACTGTTGTTTGATTGGCGGCCTTAAGACGATCAGCAATTCTTTGTAAGCCCGTTGCGCTATCGGCCTGAATTCCTAGATGCGAGATGCCGAGGTTAATATCACCACAAGCAGTACCAATAGCAAAATTTACCGCCGGATCGTCTAACATCCATTTAGCATAATCTGGTTTGCTAACGCTTGGCGATTGCCCGAACAAATTCGAATAAAATTCAACTGATTTTTTAACGTCAGTAACTGTTATATTTACATGAAACCTATTCACTTTAATATCTCCTTTTTAGATGTATCATCGGCGCAACACGATGTTATTCCTTGTAATGGGCGCAATACTTCTTCCCTACCCAAGCAACAATCCGCCATGAGAAAGCCAAGCAAATCGCTTATAGTTTTATAATTTGCACGGTAAATTATTGAGCGCCCAACGCGATCGGTTGTTACCAATTTGGCATTTGCCAATACGGATAATTGCGCCGACGAAGTCGTTATGTTCACCTTTGCCAGCCTTGATAGTTCTCCAGCTGGAAAACCATCGTCTCCGGCTTTAACCAACAACCGGAACAAAATCAGCCGCCCCTCATGGGCAATAGCAGAAAGCGTAGTAATATTGTTTATCATTTGCATATTCCATGGATAGATAGAATATAAACGTAAGTCAACACAATTTCTGAAAGCAGAAAGCCTAATTGGAAAGCCTAGGGTTAGAATCTATCGGCTTGATCTGACATTAATGGAAAGGTTGAGTTTAAGTTTTTGTCCAGATTGCCAGCTCATTTCCTGAAGGATCGAGAAACTGAAACCGTGAACCGCCGGGGAAATCATGGTGTTCAGTAATTTCAGCACCAGCGGTAATTACCGCCCTTTCTGATGCAGTAAGATCATCGGAGTATAATATCACCATCGCACCGCCTCTTGGTGGAGCCTTCTCCACCGGAGCAAATCCGCCCTCCAGCCCTGCACCGCTAAACGCGACATATTTTCCGCTATAATCCTCAAATGTCCAACCAAAAACCGAGCCGTAAAATTTCTGCATCGCGGCAAAGTCCGTTGATGGTAGCTCTACATAGTCTATTTTATGATGATTGCTCATATCGCCCCTCAATGTACTTCATACGCGTAATAATTTATAATTATTCCGCGCAACCAGAGTAATCCGGATCCCGTTTTTCGAAAAAAGCAGTGACGGATTCTTTAAACTCTGCCGAATGTAAACTAGTGGCAAACAACTCACCCTCGCGGTTCATTCTATCGACCACCGCTTCCGGCGGCATGTTAAGCAATTTCTTGGTTAGACGTATTGCCTGCGGAGCTTTTTTGGCTAATTTTTGCGCAGTTTCATTTGCCCGCGCAAGAGCCTCGCCGGATTTGGTTACAGCAGTGACCAAGCCCATTTCAACCGCCGCATTGGCCGAGGTTTTTTCGCCCAGCATCAGCATTTCTACAGCTTTCTTCTGGCCGACGATCTGTGGCAACAATAATGTTGAAGCATATTCAGGCGGCAAAGCAAGATTAACGAATGGAGTTAAAAAATACGCATTCTCGCCAGCATAGGCAAATTCACAGTGCAATAACATAGTGACTCCAATACCTACTGCCGGGCCTTCAATGGCCGCGATTACCGGTTTTTTGGCCTCAAGTAACGCAAACATAAACCTTGTAACCGGCGGACGTTCTTCGGCGTTCAACTCAGGTGGACTACCCAGAAAATCACCAAGATCATTGCCGGCAGTAAAACAACTATCACTACCGGTAAGTATTATTACTTTTAAGGAGTTATCAGCTTCGGCGGCAATTATTGCATCAGCCATCAACGCATACATTTCATGTGAAAGAGCGTTTTTCTTATTAGGGCGATTCAAAGTAATCGTGCGAACATCGTTCGCATCATTCACCAATACGACTTCACTCATTATTTTATCGTCTCCACTTCGGCTACGCTGGATAAGAAACGATAAACAATATCCATTTCTTCCTCGCTGAAACCAGTTGATATTTCCGTGTTAAACTGACGCAAATGCTCCATTACTACAACACGCTTTTCTTTACCAAGCGCAGTAAGGCAAATACGCCACGCCCGCCCATCAACGACACATCTGCTTCGCTTAATCAGACCGGATTTCTCCATACGGGCCGCCAAACCAGTAATTGCCGAATTATTCAAAGCCAGACCTTCGGCAAGATCAGAAAGCAAACAATTATCATGGCGACCAAGAAAAAACAGCGCACCGCCCTGTACTGTGCTTATACCCACTTCGGCCAATAAACGCACATTTGCCCGCTTGAATAATTTGTGACGAGCACGATCAAGCAGTAAAAACAATCTTCTATCAACGGGACGAGCAATAACCATGCTAAATATATTTCACAGTTATTACACACATGCAATAGTTATTTAAATAGCCATGAAAACCCCTATAAGATACAGTGACACATCACCAAACACGCGATAAAGTACGGTATGAAAGAAATATTTGCCGCACTGAACATTAATGCCAATTACAAAACATCAAAGACAGATAAACTTTCTTCACGTTACTCTGTCTCAGAACTTGCCAGTGCCAGCCTTGGTGCAGTTGGTGTTTCTATATCGATTTTAATAGAAAAACTCGGATTATTAAACCACAGACCCATGGTACAGGTGGATAATAGACTTGCTTCATTATGGTTCGGGCAATCCATTAAGCCAATTAACTGGAACATGCCGCCACTATGGGACTCCATTGCCGGTGACTACAAATGTAGTGATGGCTGGATTAAATTACACACTAATTCACCACACCACCGTCAAGCAGCCTTGCAAGTATTATCCTGCAAAGATGACCGAGAAAATGTTGCATTAGCTGTTAGAAAGTGGAAATCAGAAAATTTAGAAGCAGCAATTGTCGAAGCCGGAGGCGTTGCAGCAAAAATGCGCGCATGTAATGATTGGAACGCTCACCCGCAAGGAAAAGCCATTGCTGCCGAGCCTTTAATCATCAAGAAACAGACCAGAAAATCTACGATTAACGACTGGCCGGCCATTCTTGAACAACCATTAGCTGGCTTGCGTGTTCTGGATTTAACCAGAGTTCTTGCGGGGCCAGTGGCAACAAGAACCCTTGCCGGCTTTGGCGCAAATGTATTGCGTATTGATCCTCCCAATTGGTGCGAGGCAAATATCGTACCAGACATTACTTTGGGTAAAAAATGTTGCCGGTTGAATTTACGCAACAAAAACCACCGGACTATTTTTGAAAAATTGCTTCAAGAAGCCGATGTGCTAGTGCATGGGTACCGCCCGAAAGCGCTTGATTTGCTTGGTTATAGTGAAAAAAATAGAACGGCTATTGCTCCGCAATTATTAGAAGTATCGCTAAACGCCTATGGCTGGAGCGGGCCATGGGCAGAACGCCGAGGATTTGACAGCTTGGTACAAATGAGTTGCGGCATAGCCGATGCGGGTATGCGTTGGGCAAAACAGAACAAACCAACACCGCTACCGGTGCAAGCACTTGATCATGCCACCGGATATTTAATGGCCGCAGCAGTTATTCGTGCAATTACCGCAGCTATTGAAGGCAATGGCCTGACAAATACGCAGCTTTCATTGGCCAGAACGGCAACATTACTCATGGAACATCCACAATCAGAACCGGGAAATTTGAATTTGCAACCTCGAGCATCAGATTTTTGCAGTGAAATTGAGCAAACTCCGTGGGGACAGGCTTTGCGACTGCGAGCGCCTATCAAAATAAAAGATACACATATGAACTGGTTGCGACCAAGTTGCGAGCTCGGCTCCTCTAAGGCGGAGTTTTAGGTTAAATACCACGCCATAAATAAAGGTCGGGGAATTACCCCCGACCTTGAACCAGTTTGATATGTTTTCTTATTATTTTTGGCGCGTGACCCTAGTTAACCGGGCCTTCGCGCATAGAGAACTCACCCCTACTGATACGATCAGGTAAACGCCTAGACATTTCCGCGACCAGTTCTTCGCCATAGACATCAATAAGATCAGCCAATGCGGCGAAAATAGCAGAAGTAGCAATGGTTTCTGGCGAGCAACCTTTGCTCAAGGCTTGATCCCAAGCTATCAGGATCATATCCAAAGCCGTAGACTTTTGTTCGTCCTTATTAAGACGATCAGATATCGTAATTTCGGTTGTCATCACCACTTCTCACGAAAAACCATTCCAATGGGCAGGTTGATCCCGCCTCTGGGTAATCTTATAGCTTACTTGAGATAAGGATCAGCTAAACTATCCGATAAAATTCTACCTTGTTTTGAAATGGTTTGTAATTGCTGTTTGCTAACAGTATCGCAACTATAAAATCGCCGCTGTTGATTTTGGTATCCAGAATTAAACTCAGCTACCAAGTTCCTACGCAAACGATAATGCGGGTTTTCCAGCTCTAGCAATTCAACCATGGCATCACGCCACGTCTGGGTGTTTTTGCCTTCACATAAAACGCTTAAATAATGACTTGCACCCAAAACCCAAGCAAGGTCGCCTAAAATCGCAGAAGTTTCTGGCGGACGCTCAACTTGCATCCGTTGTTGTGCAAAAGCCTGATTAGCACTGAAGCCCAGCAGAATTATAAAAACCAATAATCGGATCAATATTTATACCGTCGTCTGACATGGGTTAGTGACCAGACAAAGGCGATGATCCAGAACAATCCCGTCCAGCCAAGCAGCAAAGTCAAAAAGAAGATAGCCGTTGTGTCCTGATGCCCGCGTACCAGCGCAATGATCCAAGGCAAAAAATAAAATATACTAGGCAATAAAATGATTTCCATCATCGTTCTTTCAAAATCTATTGCCCCACAGCAAAACTAATATAGGCATTAAAAATAGCTTTGTCTAATTTTGAGCCGTTGCCAGGAAAAGTGGATACCAGTTTTACGGCAAAGGATTGCGACCACTCAAAAAGGTTTTGTGGTGAGCAAATGCGACAGCTAAAGATATGCATTTGCCAATAAAAGCTCTAGTCTCGGACTTTATAAGGGATCAGAATCGCTTTTCTCGTCTGGCTAAAAAGAAAACATGAAACAACGCTTCGCGCCAGTTTACTGAAAGTAGTTATTGCGAGGGTAAAACAACAGCGGCACTGATTATCTGTATAATAAAAATCAGTAACAATAACCACGCTGATCCAAGTAGGATGCCCATTGTCAGTTTTAGATTGATTTTATCACTCTTTCTTGGTGGCTCAAAAAGACGCTGCCCTGCATAATAATATAAAGCGATTACACAGGATATGAGAAATACAAAGCCATAAAATATAGATAATGACATCAAAGCCATTATCAGCGTCAGCACAACAAGAAGCCCATAGGAAAACAGATAGAAGCCTCGAAAAAACTTTTGAACTCGTATGGGGAATTTGTCCAAGAAACCATACATACTCATATCTAAGCCATTACCATTCCATTGTTTTTAGCCATGGTTGAATAACAAACACCACTAAAAAGAACACCAAAAGAGAAAGCCCAATGATATGCATAAAAAAGTGACCTATCTTAGAGGCAGCCAAAAAATCAGGCCCGTCTCTACTGGGGTGCAATGACACGCCAGCCAGAAATATTGGCACTGCATAAATCAAGAAAATATCCCTAGCAATCACAGCTGCGAACATTATTATTATCGTAAAAAAAATATGGAAAAATTTAGTAATCGTCTCATTTATCTTCCACCTAATTTGCACAACTAATTTTTTCTGGAATAGTTTGATCCACTGTAGGATGACACTCACACCTAAGCCGCCTTTTTTTGTGGTTGTGGCCGGACGAAAAGTGGTTTGTCGAGTGTTGATCCCTCGGTGCAAAAACTATATCCGGCAATGTCAAAGTTTTTCAGATCGGCTGGATCGGTTATGCGGTTCTGCACAATCCACCTAGCCATCAGGCCTCTGGCTAGTTTTGCGAACACACTTAAAATTCGTTGCTGGCCGTCTTTTTCTTCCTTGAAAACCGGCGAAATAATCGTTCTGTTCAGGGCTTTTTTATCAACAGCTTTGAAATATTCATTAGAAGCCAAATTGATAATAACCTGATGATCATGGCTTTGTAATTGTTGATTTAATTCGTCGGCAATACTGCTTCCCCAAAAATCATACAAGTCCTCGCCGTGCGAAGTTGTGATCTTGCGACCCATTTCCAACCGGTATGGCTGGATAATATCCAACGGTCTAAGCACGCCATAAAGACCCGATAAAATACGCAAACTGTTTTGCGCAAAATCAAGATCCTGCGGCAATAGAGTATCAACTTGCAAGCCGCGGTAGACATCGCCAGCAAAAGTTAAAACCGCCGGTGTGCCTTTGGTTTTGTCAGCAACATTCAGGTCTTGAAAACGCTCGAATGTAAGCTCGGTTAAATTCTCCGACAATTTCATCATCTGCCTGATTTGCGCTCTGGTCAGTTTCTTGGTGACAACAGATAATTCCTGAGCCGACTTGCCTAACACCGGAGCAGTTACCGACAAATTGGGATCAAAAGCCGGTGTTACAAGTTTTTTGGCTGGGGATAATAAAGTAAGCATTGGACGACCTATAATATCAGTTAGGTTATATACCTATGCTGGCTAATGGAAAATTTCAATTCGGTTGTTTAAATATAACTCGCGGGTTCATGATATTATCAGGGTCAATTGCTTGCTTAACGGCTCGCATCATTTTCAGCCCCACCGGGGATTTATAACGCTGCATGTCATCAATTTTAGCAATGCCTATCCCATGTTCGGCGGCAAAACTTCCCCCCATTTCATGCACCAGATCATGAACCATAGAAGTTATCTGATCGCGGGCAGATAAAAATTCATCGCCGTTAACATCTGCTGGCTGCAATAAATTATAATGTAAATTTCCATCACCCAAATGCCCGAACACACAAAACCTAGTTCCGGGAAACTTGTCGCTAATGACCATTTGCATTTGTTGCAAAAACTGTGGAATTGCTGAGAGCGGCAAAGAAATATCGTGCTTGATTGCCGCGCCTTCGGGTTTTTGTGCTGCCGAAATGTTTTCCCGCAAAGCTAATAAAGCATCGGCTTCTTTTTGTGATTTAGCGATCACAGCATCAGTGATTATTCCTATTTCCAAAGCCAGCGACAAAGCCTCTTCAATTGCTACAAACTCATCTGTTTCAAATTCTACCAGTACATTATAAGCGTGGGCATCGGAAAATGGCGCACGGCTATCAGACAAGTTTTTCAAAACCACTGACAGGGCTTGTTTTGAAATCAACTCAAACTTTGATATTTGACTAAAAGAATTTGTTCTTAAATGCGATAATAATTGCAGTGCTGCTTCAACGTTTTGCAGACCACACCATGCAGTAATAATGTTTGCTGGTTTTGG
Organism: Robiginitomaculum sp.; assembly: GCA_016763315.1. Lineage (GTDB taxonomy): Bacteria > Pseudomonadota > Alphaproteobacteria > Caulobacterales > Maricaulaceae > Robiginitomaculum_B. The sequence goes on along the minus strand of JAESTZ010000091.1, from coordinate 18,893 downwards.
AAATAATTGCAAAATTGCAGCAGTTATCACTCCCAATGTTCCTTCGGAGCCGATAAATAATTGCTTGAGATCATAACCGGTATTGTCTTTGTGTAAGCCGGATAAACCATGCCAAACCTTGCCATCTGGCATCACCACTTCAAGCCCCAAAACCATTGCCCGCATATTACCATATCGCAAAACCCCCATGCCACCGGCATTGGTGGCGATGGCACCGCCAATAGTAGCCGAGCCACCAGAAGCAATTTGCAACGCAAACAACAAATTATGTTCTACGCAAATATCGGTAACTGACTGTAAGGTCATTCCTGCCTCAACAGTAATAGTCATGGCTTTTGGATCAATATTGCGAACGGCGCTCATTCTGGCGGTGTTTAACAATAATTCCCCTTGCGGAATCTGCCCGCCGACCAGACCGGTATTTCCACCTTGGCAGGTGATTGCAATTTGATGTTCGGCACATAATGTAACAATTTTTGCCAGTTTTTCTGTGCTATTTGGTAAAACCATTATTGCAGTTTTGCCATGCCACCTGCCGCGCCATTCCTTAAGATATGGTGTTAGTTTTTCTTGATCCAAAATGATTTCATCGGGATCAAGAACACCTGATAATGCCGTTACAAAATTTGTGGACAGTTCAACCAAGAGAGCCACTCACTTGTTCGATTTGCTGCTTACTTAATGCTCCTTGGCGCAATATTTTTGGGTTGGCACCAGTTAAATCAATCAAGGTTGATGGCTGACCGCTTATGCAGGTTCCGCCATCAACTATCATATCAACATTATTGGCAATTTGCTCTGATAACTCACTCAAACAAGCCGGCGGCGGTTCGCCAGAAAAATTAGCCGATGGCGCGACCAATGGCTGATTTAATTTGGCTATCAGGTTTTTGGTAAAGTCATGATCAGGGCAACGAACGGCAATACTTGCCAAACCGCCACCAGCATTTTCATGAATATTTGCAGCGGTCAGTTTTTGCAAAACCAAAGTTAATGGCCCTGGCCAAAAATGCTCTATCAATTGTTCTGCCAATGGGTTCAATTTTGCCAATTTTGCAGCCATTTCCAAGCCATCAACATGCGCTAATAATGCCTTATGATCAGGCCTGCCTTTTATCTGATATATCCTCTCAATCGCTACGCCATCACTGGCCATCGCTGCAATTCCATAGACAGTTTCGGTTGGCACAATTACCAAACCATTATTGGACAATATGCTTGCGGCCTTATCTAAAGTGGCAGAATTTTTTGCAGACAAACAAGTGGTTGCCATTAAAACTAACCCAATACTTCTTGGAACTTAACTGGCTCTCCAATACCCTCATTGATCACTTCATCATCGCGCATCACTATCTGGCCACGAATTACCGTCATGATCGGCCAGCCAGTGACCTTTCGACCAGCAAATGGTGTCCACTGACATTTTGAGGCAATCCAATTGTCGTCGATAGTGCGTTTGGCGGCTAGGTCAACAATGGTAAAGTCACCATCATAACCCACGGTCATGCGTCCTTTTTCAGCAATTTGAAAAATCCGGTTGGCGCCAGCCGAAGTAAGATCAACAAACCTGTGCAGGCTAAGCCTCCCCTTTGCCACATGATCCAACATGACCGGAACCAAGGTTTGCACACCGGGCATTCCCGATGGCGAAGCAGGATAAGGCTTTAATTTTTCATCTAACAGGTGCGGCGCATGATCAGAACCAATTACATCAACCACGCCATTTACGATACCGGCCCATAAGCCCATCTTATGATGGCGCGAACGAATTGGCGGGTTCATCTGTGCTTTTCCTTGCAATTGCTCATAACAATCTGGAGATTGCAAAGTTAGGTGTTGCGGCGTGACCTCGACAGTGGCGATATCACGATGTTCGGCCAGATACTCAATTTCCTCAGCCGTAGAAATATGCAACACATGAATGCGTTTATTGGCTTTTCTTGCCTGCGTAATCAGTCGCTTGGTTGAAATCATTGCAGCTTTTGCATCTCGAACTACCGGATGCGATGTCCAATCACCGGCCACCGCCAAATGCTTTCGCTCTAACATTCTTGGCTCGTCCTCGGAATGAAAAGCCGCCCGGCGGGTTATTTTTGCCAACACCCGCGCTAAACCTTCATCATCAGCAACCAGTAATGATCCGGTACTAGCCCCCATAAATACTTTGATGCCACAACAACCGGCAGTGTGTTCCATATCCGGTAAAATATCGGAATTTTCGTTGGTTGCTCCGCCGTAAAAAGCATGATCACAGTGCATTCGCCCTTTGGCCAAACGTAATTTTTCTTGCAGTGCGTCAACATTGGACGTGGTTGGATCGGTATTAGGCATTTCAAAAACCGCAGTTACCCCGCCAAGAACCGCTGCCCGCGATCCGGTTTGCAGGTCTTCCTTGGCCTCACTTCCCGGTTCGCGGAAATGAACTTGGCTATCAATTACTCCAGGCAAAACATGCAAGCCGTTGGCATTGATGGTTTTGGCGGCGCTGGCTTGTTTCAAATCGCCAATAGCAACAATTTTTCCATTACGCACCCCGACATCACCAAAGCCGACACCGTCATGATTGACCAAAGTACCACCAATAATTAGCAGATCATAATTCATTATAGGGTTTCCATCTTGCGATTTTTAATAACAACCCCATTATATCTAACATGAAATACTTTGCACCCCCTAGTCCGCGATCCATTATGTCTGTTAGCGGCAATGACGCTCATGCTTTCCTGCAAAGCATGATCACCAATGATATGGACTTGTTACAAAGCCAGAACAGTATTTATGCCGCATTGCTGACCCCGCAAGGTAAAGTAATCTCGACATTTTTTGTGGTGACTAACCCCGACGGAGGATTTTTTCTCGATTGCCCGACAGGCGCTTTTGAAACCTTGCTAAAACGACTAACCATGTTTCGCTTACGAGCTGATGTGCAACTTAACGATCTCTCGGACAAGTTACAATTACTGGTTAGCGATCAAAAATCTGATGTGCTTTGTTTTGCCGATCCTCGCAATCAGGCGATGGGTTTTCGTTGTCTAGTTCCGGTAAACACTAAAAAACTTCCACACGATAAAGAAAACCTACGCCTTAAGCTGATATTACCCGAACAAGATATTGATTATCAAAGTTCCGAGGTTTTCCCTTCGGACATCAATATGGATTTACAAAATGGTATTGCTTGGAAAAAGGGCTGCTATGTCGGCCAAGAAGTGGTCAGTCGAATGAAACGACGTGGCAATATCAAAAAACGCACCGTACTTGCAAAATTTACAGAACATGCACCCAAAGCAGGGTGCGAAATCATAGCTGGTAAAGCAAAACTGGGACATTTGTTGTCATCTTTTGAGCATTTAGCACTGGCAATGATACGAACTGACAGAGTGGCCAAAATAGAAGCCGGGGAAATTACCGCTGATGGCCAGCCCATAAGCTTAACGGCTCCAATGGAAAATACGAAATGACAATTCGCTGCGGCTGGGCACCGCCAACCGATGAGCTTTATTGTTCCTATCATGATGATGAATGGGGCGTGCCGGAGCTGGACAGTACGGCATTATGGGAAAAACTGGTGCTGGACGGAATGCAAGCTGGCCTGTCGTGGATCACAATTTTACGTAAACGCGAAACCATACGCGCCGCCTTTACCGATTTTGATCCGGAAAAAGTCGCAAGATTTGATGAGAAGAACATGGATCGCTTATTATCCGATAGCGGGATAATTCGTTCTCGCGCCAAATGCCAAGCAACCATTGATGGCGCAAAGATATTTTTGAACATGCGTGATACTGGCACGGACTTTAGTAATTATATGTGGGACTTTGTTGACGGAAAGCCGATACAAAACTCTTGGAAAAATTATCGCGATGCGCCGACAAAAACCGATCTTTCCGAAAAAATATGCAAGGACTTGAAATCCAGAGGTTTCAAATTCTGCGGCCCGGTAATTGTTTATGCCTTTATGCAAGCAGTAGGCATGGTCAATGATCACAGTACTGATTGTCATTGCTATGAGCCTATCCTGCAGGACGGGCTAGATTTGTTTAAATAAATGTGATGTAAAGTGCGGCCAATCTTGCAAGCCGGTTATTCAACCGACAAATCAAGGAACCAGACAAGGGGCTTGTCACATTTCACGCAAAATTAAGGGATACCATTAGACATGACCAAAGCAGTCATCTCTGCCACAGGCTTGTGGACACCAAAAGACAGTATTTCCAATGAGGAATTAGTGATAAGTTATAATCGCTGGGCTAATAACTGGAATGAACAAAACTCCGTACTGATTGCGGCCGGAGAGAAAGAAGCCAAACCATTATCCTCTGCTGAATTCATTGAAAAGGCATCAGGCATCAAATCAAGGTTCGTGGTCTCGAAAGAGCCAATTCTTGATCCGAAAATAATGGCACCAAGAATACCCGAGCGGCCGAATTCAGAAATTTCAATTTTAGCAGAAATGGCAGTGGCCGCAGCTAAAGACGCACTCAAAAGCGCTGACCGTGATGCAAAAGACGTTGATGTTGTCTTGGTGGCCTGTTCCAATTTACAGCGGGCTTATCCAGCTATTGCCGTTGAAGTGCAAGACGCTTTAGGAATGGAAGGCTTTGGCTTTGATATGAATGTTGCTTGCTCTTCGGCAACTTTTGGCATTGCCACTGCTCAGGCAATGATCGAAAGTGGGCAAGCAAAATCAGTATTGGTTTGCAACCCGGAAATTTGCTCCGGCCATTTAAATTTTTGTGATCGCGATAGTCACTTTATCTTTGGCGACGTGGCCACTGCTATACTGGTGGAAGACAGCAAAATGGCTCCTGCTGGATCCTACAGGATTATCGGCTCGACCATGAAAACCAAGTTTTCCAATAATATCCGCAATAATTTTGGGTTCTTAAACAAAGCTGCGCCTAAAAGCGCACAAAATGATGACAAATTATTTATTCAAGAAGGCCGCAAGGTTTTCAAAGAAGTCGTACCAATGGTCGCCAATGTCATAAAACAACAATTAGCAGACCTTGGTATCGACACCGAAGAAATAAAGCGGTTTTGGCTGCATCAAGCTAATTTGAGCATGAACAGCTTAATCGCAAAAAAGGTAATGGGATATGCAGTACCGGAAACCGTTGCGCCGGTAATTCTTGATACTTATGCTAACACTTCGTCGGCTGGATCAATAATTGCTTTTCACAAAACCAAAGATGACTTTACAAAAGGCGATAAGGGCTTGATTTGCTCGTTCGGGGCTGGCTATTCTGCCGGAGTAATAGTGATAGAAAAAGGCTAATAAAAATGGCCAATACAGATATTATTGAAATTGATATGGTTTCAGATCCAGTCTGCCCATGGTGTTGGGTTGGATTGCGAAACTTAATGTGGGCAATGAACAATAACCCAACGCAACAATTCTCCATTACATTCAGACCATTCTTTCTTGATGGAAAACTACCCGAAGAAGGTGTCGAGTATCATGACTATATGGATAAGAAGTTTCCCGACAAAGACCAAAGAAAAGCAGCAATAAAGTCACTAGAAGAAGCGGGCACTAAAGTTGGTATAGATTTTCAATTTTCCAAGATCAAACATCGCCCGCATACTGGCAAAGCCCATCGTTTGATAATGTGGGCACAAGGCCAGAACAAAGGTTTATTGGCCAAAGAGTTTCTATTCAAATCGTTTTTCACCGACGGCAAAGATATTGGTGACGACGCGATTTTAAGTGAAATAGCTTCTGCAATCGGCATGGACGGTGAGTTGGTGGCAAAGCTGCTCAAAGACGGTCAAGACAAGGAACTTATAGAAGAAGAAGTGCGCGCCTTTACTGGCATGGGCATTTCTGCTGTGCCAACATTTATCGTAGATCAAAAATCCGGAATTTCCGGAGCGTTACCTCCAGAGGACATGTCAGCTTTTATAATGCAGAACAAATCTGTATAGGCGGTATGTGCTTGCCGAAATAGTTCTTCTGTGATCAGGTTCAATAAATTGTTTTAGGGGATAATATGTTTGATTTTACCGCACTACAGGCAGCCAGTCTTTATCTGGTCATTTTAATGATGTTTGGGATTTTTGTTGCTTACCGGGTAATTCAAGCCCGCCAAGGTGATGATGATGAGGTGCTTCAACGCAGAATGCGTATTCACAGCAATCTTACCGAGTACGCGCCGTTTTATCTAATTGGCCTGTTTGCTTTGGCAGCATTAAACTCTCCGGTTTGGTTAATTCATGTCCTTGGAATAACATTTACTGCTGCCCGCTTGGCGCATGGACTTAACTTTTACAACAAAGCAGGCGTAACAGGGCGACCAAAAGGGCGGTTTCTTGGTACATTATTCACCGGGCTTACTACGATTTCATTAGCAATTTCTCTGCTTTATTTTATTTTCTTGAGATAATTTTTCTTGCCGCCAGCCATTGTAGTTTGTACTTGCTAGGGCATGGACATACAAAACAAATTTGACGCACCGACCCCAGCAAGCCTTGATAAGACTGTGAAGGATATGTTGCACTTGGCCAAACAGGCCGGTGCGAAACAAGCCGAAGCGATGGTGGTCGCATCGAGAAATATTTCAGTTAGCGTTCGCGATGGCGAAATCGAAGAAGTTGAAAGCTCTGAATCACAAGATTTAGGACTTCGGGTGATAATCGGACAACAACAGGCGTGTGTTTCAACCTCTGATTTATCACCGGCATCGTTGGAAAAAATGGCCGAGCGAGTATGTGCCATGGCCAAGGAAGCCCCTGATGACCCCTATTGCGGGCTGGCCGACCCTGACCAAGTGCAAACATCGGACAGGGATTTGAAAAAATTTGATCCAACTATTACCGATATGCAGCAGTTAGTCGAACGAGCCAAAGAGGGTGAAGCTGCTGCTTTGACTATTGCTGGCATAAACCTGCCGGCAACCGCCAGCGCCAGTTTTTCTCTGGGTTCGGTTTGCCACCGCGCCAGTAATGGTCTTTATCGATACAGCACCAATTCTTTTCACGGGCAAAGCGTATTAGCTTTTGCCGAAAAAAATGGCGCAATGGAACGAGACTGGGCGCAAAGCGGGGCTTGTTGGTTAGAAGATTTACGCTCAATACAAGATATTGCAGACGAAGCTGCAAACCGGGCGATTTCTAGACTAGGTGCTAAAAAAGGCCCCGGCGGAACCATGGCCGTAATGTTTGAGCCAAGGACTGCCAGAACATTTATCAACATGTTACTTGGCGCAATATCCGGAAGTTCGGTTGCCAGAGGTGTCTCGTTTCTAAAGGACAAAAAGGGACAGCAATTATTTGCCAATAGCTTTAATATTATCGAAGACCCGCATCGTTTACGTGGATCAGGCTCTTCATTGATCGATAGCGAGGGTTTTCTACGTAAACCTGCAGCAATTATTGAAAATGGAAAGTTAAATAGCTGGTTGCATAATTTATCTTCTGCCAGACAATTAGAAGAAACTCCAACTGGTCACGGAGCAACCGGAATTGGTTCCCCGCCGGGTATTCGATCAACAAATGTCTATGTAGCTGCTGGCAGTAAATCCCCGACAGAACTTATGCTCGAAGTTGGAAAAGGCTTAATAGTCACCGACGCTTTTGGCTCCAGCTTTAACAGTGGAACCGGCGATTGGTCGGTAGGTGTTGCCGGATTTTATTTTGAAGGCGCGAACCGCACAAAGCCATTTTCCGAGATGACTGTTGCTGGCAATATGCTGGATATTTTCAAAATCATGGTACCGGCCTCTGATCTAAAACTGGAACAATCCGTAGAAACACCAAGTTTATTGGTGCCGGAGCTGGCTGTTGCCGGCCAATGACCTCGCCGGTTTTATTACAAGATTTACAATTACTTGAAAATGCCGCAAAAAAAGCTGGGTCTTTGGCCATGAAATGGTTTGGTGATTCAACAAAAAACCAAAAAGCAAAAGTTTGGGATAAAGGTAATAACCACCCGGTAACAGAAGCTGATCTGGCGGTAGATAAGTTACTAACCACGACATTACGCAAAGCTCGCCCCGATTATGGTTGGCTTTCGGAAGAAAGCAAAGATGACGGTTCGAGACTGCGCGCTGAACGAGTGTTTGTAATTGACCCGATTGACGGAACCAGAGCCTTTATCAAAGGCAAGCCACACTTTTCTATATCATTAGCAATTGTCGAAAACGGCAGACCAATAGCCGGAGCTGTTTATAACCCGGCATTGAACGAGATGTACTTGGCAGCCAAAGGTCAAGGTGCAACGGCCAACGGCAAAGCCATAAATGTGCGCAAATGCGAGGTTTTACTAAATTGTTCGATGATTGCATCTGATGGCTTGTTTCGGCAAAAATACTGGCGCACTAAATGGCCGGCAATGAATTGTGAAAGCCGTAACTCCATGGCATATAGAATAGCCTTAGTGGCAGCAGGAAAGTTTGATGCAACACTTACCTTACGTCCTAAATCCGACTGGGATTTAGCGGCGGCAGATTTAATAGCAGAAGAGGCCGGAGCAATAATAACCGATACAAATGGGCAAATTTTTCACTATAATTTGCAATCAACCAGCAAAATCGGCGTTATATGTGCTGGCAAGACTGTTCATGATTTGATATTACATCGGATTATATAAACCAAAGGAACGACTAACAACAATGACTGATAAAACTAAAAACAAAGAACCACAATTACTGCATATTGTACTCGGTGGTGAGTTAGAAGATGTTCGTAAAACAAGGTTTCAGGATTTAGAAAATATTGATTTCGTAGGTGCTTTTCCAGATTATGCCACTGCATTTACCGCTTGGAAAGCTGCGGCGCATGGCTCGGTAGACAACGCCCACATGCGATATTTCATAATTCATGCTCATCGTTTGTTTGACCCGGAACACGACGATCACTGATACGCCGACATATAAAAGACTCTGGCGTGATTTTGTACGCCCGCACCTTGGTTTAATGTTTGTTGCCATACCATTGATGATAGTGGTGGCCGGTGCAACTTCGGCATACCCATTATTGGTCAATTTTGCTTTTCAATTACTTGAGTCTGCCGATAAAAGAATATTCACCTTGGTTCCAGCAACTTTGGTGGCAGTAGCTATTATCAAAGCTCTAGCACTTTATGGTCAAGTATTGCTTACCAACGCTTTGGCTTTGCGAGTGGTACGAGATCTGCAAAATGCGATGTTTTTACAAGTGCAGAAAATGGATATGGCGAGACTAAACGCCGATGCCGGCGGCCTGTTGGTCTCCAAATTTACCAATGATGTAAATCTGGCAAAGGAGACACTGGTTCGCGCATCAAACACTCTGGTACGCGACCTGTTAGTGGTCATTGGCTCATTAGGGGCAATGCTGTACCTTAACTGGAAGCTGGCATTAATTATCCTGATCATCTACCCATTGGCCACCTTGCCGGTAATACTATTGGGTCGCAAAGTAAGAGCTATCTCATTAGCCGCCCAACACCAAATTGGTGAATTAACCGCAATGTTGACCGAAAGCATCGGTGGTAGCTCCATGGTGCGCTCATTTGGCCTTGAGGCTCATGAAAAAACCAGAGCCGGCGCCGGTTTTGCTGAGCGCTATCGCTTGGCCATGCGGTTAACCGCCACCAAAGCCGGAGTTGATCCATTTTTAGAGGTTTTGGGCGCATTGTCTTTAGCAACTATACTTGGTTATGCCGGTTTGCGCGCCGTGGCAGGTGGCTCGGCCATACCGGAATTGATGGGGTTTATTACCGCAGTGGCGACCTTGGCGCCAGCCGCAAGAGCTTTGGGAACTTTGAATGTGGTTTGGCAAGAAGGCATGGCCGCCACAGGCCGTGCTTATGAAATACTTGATGACAAACCAACAATCACTTCGCCGGATAAAGCTGCAGATTTACAAGTAAAAGAAGCAAATATTGAATTTAAAACTATCCAGTTTTCCTATGGATCAGATATTCCAGCCTTAAATAATATATCATTTACTGCCCATGCAGGTAAAACACTGGCTCTGGTCGGCCCGTCAGGTTCCGGCAAGACTAGTATTTTTAATTTATTATTACGTTTTTATGATGCTGGTCGTGGTCAAATAATGATCGACGGGCAGGACATTACCAAACACACATTAACAAGTTTACGTCATTCAATATCTCTGGTCGCCCAACATCCAGTTTTATTTAATGATACAGTTAGAGCCAATATAGCTTTTGGCAATACCGATGCCAACGACCAACAAATAAAAGCCGCCGCCAGAAATGCCGCTGCCCTTACATTTATTGAAGACTTGCCATTAGGCTTTGAAACAATAGTCGGGGAAAATGGCAATCGTTTATCCGGCGGCCAGCGGCAACGCATTGCCATTGCCAGAGCCATCATCAAAGACGCGCCAATATTATTGCTAGACGAGGCCACCAGCGCCCTTGATTCAAATGCAGAATCCCAAGTACAGGACGCCTTAGCTAAATTATCGGTTGGTCGAACAACACTGGTGATTGCCCACCGCCTGACCACAGTGAAAAACGCCGACAACATTTTGGTGATGGAAGATGGTAAAATTGTCGAAAGCGGTAATCATGAAGCCTTGCTTGCCAATAATGGTTTGTATGCAGTACTGGCAAAAAAACAATTACGGTAATTAATTGTTGATTGTTAAAGAAAACCCCGTGCTTTTGCCATTTTCCTATGACTAAGCCTTGTTCTCACAGAATATTACTATGTATTTCAATAGATTACCATAATTTAAGGGAAGGTCACAAAACCGCCTTATTTCCGTCCCGAACCCGCCTTATCTGATAGCCATCTTGTCATTGTCGACCGGCGGCAAGCAATTCCCTTCGCCAGACCTGGTTTCCAGACAGCCCCCCCAGCCCCCCGGGCCAGGCGAGAGCTTTTTCTCCGGTCGACACCAAATTCCAAAATTTATTTCTTCATTGCTTTGAGCTATACACCGTCAGCCAAAAAAATTGGACGGCTTTGTAGCAAGCAAATGCGACCACTCAAAGGCTTTCTGGATAAGTTGATGGGAGACAAAGAGCTTTATTTAAAACACACTGCGAGGTTTGGCTTTTTAAGCCCAGAGCTTAGTTTTGCAGCCGGCCTGCCGCTAATACTTTGCCCTGTCCTGCTTCTTGCAGGATAACTACGCAGGAGCCGCTTTGCACCAATGGCAGATCAATAACCATCGCTTCGCCATTCCATACGCCGACTTGGTGCAATTTGGTTACCATATTTACCTGATCGAGGGTTTTTCCACTATTATCGCCGTCGGTTACCTCTATGTGCTGTACTCCCGGCATATAATCCGCGATGATAATTGCCACACCTGCTTTCGGAACTTCCCCTGCACCAATGCTTAATTGCATTTTATCGCTTAACCGCACAAAGGAAATTTCCGGTGCTGCGGTCAAATTTTTTTGCGCCGCCTTGATTGCTTTTAATACTTTTCTTTTACGAGTTCCTTTGACCGAGGTTTGGCCATTTATGATAACTTGCGGGGTATATGGCCGCCGTGTGTGCAGTGTTTTACCGTAAACAGCTTGTCGCTTGGTAAACTCTGACATGGCATACGTGTCTTTCCAGCCAAGATAGTCCCAATAGTCCACGGCCAAAGATATGGCAATCACATCTTTACGTTCAGAAAGACCGGCCAAAAACTCATTTGCTCCCGGACAATTTGCACAACCTTGCGAGGTAAACAACTCCACCAGAACCGGCCGTTGTTCCGGTTCTGATGCGGTTACAGCTGCGCTAAACAGCGAAATAACTATAAACGGTGCAAGTAGAAACTTTATCATGAAAAACTTATACTATTGAAACAGTATTGCCGCCAGACACAATCATCTCACACTTGCGCGAGGTATGTGAACAAAGAACTAACCTAACTTTTTAGCGATCGCGCCAAATTGCGTAACACAAAATGCAAAATGCCGCCATTTCGGAAATACTCCAGTTCGGTCTCGGTATCGATCCGCACCAAAGCCTGTAATTCCTTAGTGCTGCCATCGGCAAATTCGATGCTGACATTGACCTGACCACGCGGATTAATGTCGCTAAAACCGGAAATGCTAACCAGTTCATCGCCGTTTAGACCTAAACTTTTCCAGTCCTCGCCTTCGGCAAATTGCAATGGTAAAACCCCCATTCCGATCAAGTTTGAGCGGTGAATACGCTCGAAACTTGTCGCAATAACCGCACGAACACCAAGTAGTCTTGTGCCCTTGGCTGCCCAGTCCCGTGATGAACCGGTGCCATATTCCTTGCCGGTAATGATCACTGAAGATTTACCCTCGTCCTGATACGCCATGGCGGCATCATAAATCGCCTTTACCTCGCCATCAGGAAAATGCTTGGTATAGCCGCCCTCGACATTATCCAGCATTTGATTGCGAATACGGATATTGGCAAATGTGCCTCGCATCATCACTTCGTGATTGCCACGGCGCGAACCATAGGAGTTAAAGTCCTTTGGCGCGATCTGATGGCTTTTCAAGTAATCGCCGGCAGGTGATGACCCGGAAATTGCCCCAGCCGGTGATATATGATCGGTAGTAATAGAATCGCCAAATAACCCCAGAATTTGTGCGTCTTTAACGTCTACAACCTCTGGCAAGTCCATCGACATGCCTTCAAAAAATGGTGGGTTGCGAATATACGTTGACCCCGGTGACCAATTATAAGTTTCGCCGCCGGAAACTTCAATTTCTTGCCAGCCGGCATCACCTTTGAACACATCGGCATATCGAGTGGCAAACATTTCAGGACTAACACTATTTTGCACAACTTCGGCAATTTCGGCAGAGCTAGGCCAAATGTCTTTCAAATAAACCGGATTACCGTCTTGGTCATTACCCAGCGGATCAGTACTAAGGTTTACATTCAAATTACCGGCAATGGCATAAGCCACCACCAATGGCGGCGAAGCCAGATAGTTAGCGCGAATATCCGGGCCGATACGGCCTTCAAAATTACGATTTCCCGATAATACCGAACAAGATGTTAGCCCGTGATCGTTGATAGTTTTTGATAATGCCGGAGCCAACGGCCCGGAATTACCAATACAAGTAGTACAACCATAACCGACCAGATCAAAGCCAAGCGCATCAAGATCGTCCTGTAAACCAGCCTTTAGCAAATAATCAGTAACTACCTTAGAGCCCGGAGCCAAAGATGTCTTTACCCAAGGTTTTACGGTTAATCCCTTGGCTCTGGCATTTCTAGCCAATAAACCGGCGCCCAACATAACCGAAGGGTTCGAGGTGTTGGTACAAGAAGTAATCGCGGCAATCATCACATCACCGTGGCCAAGGTCATAATCCTCGCCCTCGACCGGATAGCGAATATCACCACCTTCTTTTACGCCAAACTCACCAACCATCGAACCGGCAAAACTGCTTGGCGCTTCTGATAATAACACTTTGTCCTGTGGACGCTTGGGGCCGGAAATTGACGGCAGTAAACTATCCATATCAAGATGCAAACTATCGGTAAATTCTGGCTTTTTCGCACTATCTCGCCATAAACCTTGCGCCTTAGCATAGGCCTCAACCAATTTCACCCGGGCTGGATCACGGCCAGTTGCGGTTAAATATTTAATAGTGTCGTCATCTATCGGGAAAAATCCACAAGTAGCACCATATTCTGGCGCCATATTTGCCAAAGTTGCCTCGTCTTCCAATGACAAATGATCCAAGCCTTCACCGTAAAATTCGACGAACTTACCAACTACGCCGCGTTCTCGCAGCATTTGCACTACTGTCAAAACCAGATCGGTAGCGGTAATACCTTCTGGTAAGGTGCCGGTTAATTCAAAGCCGATCACTTCCGGTATCAACATTGATATTGGCTGACCCAACATGGCAGCTTCGGCTTCGATACCGCCAACACCCCAACCCAATACGGAAAGGCCGTTTATCATTGTGGTGTGACTGTCGGTGCCAACTAAAGTATCGGGATAAGCAACCATTTCGCCGTCAATTTCTGCCGTCCATACGGTTTGCGCCAGATACTCAAGGTTTACTTGATGGCAAATTCCGGTTCCCGGTGGCACCACCCGTAAGTTCTTAAAAGCTTCGCCGCCCCAGCGCAAGAAAGTATAGCGCTCGCCATTTCTTTCATATTCGCGCTCAACGTTTTTCTTAAAACTGTCAAATGCACCAAAATTATCGACCATTACCGAATGATCAATCACCAGATCGACCGGCACTAATGGATTGATTGCACTTGCACCAACACCTAACTCAACCGCAGCATCACGCATTGCCGCCAGATCAACCACGGCTGGAACTCCGGTGAAGTCCTGCATTAGTACTCTAGCCGGAGAAAAAGCGATTTCATGAGTTGATTTGCGGTTTTGCAGCCAATCGGCAATCGCAACAATGTCCTGTTTTTTGACATTGATACCGTCTTCTTTGCGCAGAAGGTTTTCCAGCAATACCTTTAACGAATAGGGCAATTTTGAAATTCCGGACAATCCGTTATTTTCAGCCTTTTTCAGATCAAAATAAACAAATACCTCACCGTCAATATCAAGAGTGGATTTGCAATCAAAACTGTTTGGGTGTGCCATGTTTGGCTCCTTGCTGGTGGTTTGCAGGTGTAATTATAAGATTCGTTTCCTTTTATCCCAGCAAAGCCCCAAGGTCTATCACATGGACAGAAATTGCCGGTTATTAACTACTGGCTAACCGAATTATGAAACTATTAACCATAAATTTGTTTAGCAGAATGGCTTGAACCTGATGAAAATTGATCCTCATGCCGCATTATTGGCAGCTCAAAACCTACGAACCGGCGATGCTGCAGCCAGAGGTCGCCAGGCCTCGGTTAAGTTCTTTGCCGAACTTAAAAAAGCCAGCAGCACAACCACCCAAGATCCAGTTACTGCTAACAACAATCCAGCACCGACAAGCGTATCGCAAAGCCATTTACGCGAAGCACCGTTACGCCATGTTGACACAAGAAACCCTTTACCACCGGGTTCTTTGCTAAATATTATTGTTTAACTTTTTGGGTGGTCGCAATCCTTTGCCGTAAAACCGGTGCCCACTTTTACTAGGATTGCTTATCTTTTGCCATATACTTCATCATCAATGGCATATTGATCATCGCAAACACTAATGTCAGCGGTAAAAAACCGGCGACTTTAACTATTGCCCAAGTGCTTTCGCCAAATGTACGCCAGACAAATTCGTTCAAGCCAGCTAAGAACAGAAAAAAACCGGCCCAGCGCCAAGTAAGTTTAGCCCAGACATTGTTCGGCATATCAAAACTGCCTTCAAACAATATTTTTAGGAAGTACTGGCCAAAGAAAACCCCAACACCAAGCGCTCCGGCAAATAACAAATAAATAATCGTCGGCTTGATCATGAAAAATACCGGATTGTCAAAATACAAAGCCAACCCGCCAAATAATAATACAGTAACCAAGGTGATCACCGGCATCACCGATATTTTTTTACTTTGCAAATAGGAGATAATTAGCGCGATCGTCGTAGCAACCATAATAACCGGTATTGCCAGCATCATATTCTTGCCGGTTAAAAAATATACCGCAAGGAATAATAATAATGGCCCAAGGTCGAGCAAGTTTTGATTGATCTTCATTAGTCGTCTTTCCTATTCCAACAGTCCGGTCATTGATCCGGCAAATGCTTCGGCATTAAAATTTTGCAAATCATCGATATTTTCGCCAATGCCAATGAAATGAATTGGTAATTGATATTTCTCCGATACCGCAACCAACACCCCGCCCTTGGCAGTGCCGTCTAATTTAGTCATTACTAGGCCGGTTACCCCGGCTTGTTCGGTAAAAGCTTCGGTTTGCGATAATGCATTTTGCCCGACGGTCGCATCCAACACCAATAACACATGATGCGGAGCATCAGCATCGAACTTTCTTATTACCCGAACAATTTTTGTCAGCTCCTGCATCAAACCCTGCTTATTCTGCAAACGACCAGCGGTATCCATCAACACCACATCAATTCCGGTATTGGCCGCGTGCTTTATTGCATCATAAGCAAGGCCAGCAGCATCGGATCCCAGCGGACGTGACATTACTTCTGCACCGGTGCGCTGCCCCCAAACCTGTAATTGCTCGATAGCTGCTGCTCGAAACGTATCGCCGGCTACCAATAAACATTTACCGCCTTCGGATTTAACTTTCGCGGCTATTTTACCCAAAGTGGTGGTTTTGCCAGAACCATTAACCCCGACAAATAACACAACTTTTGGGGTTTTACCGCTAAGATCAAGCACTTGTTCCAAGGGCGACATGGTATCAGCAATTAAAGTTGCCAATTCTTCGCGCACCACCCGTTCATCAATTTCTTTATCGAACCTATCCTTGGCCATCTGCGCAACGAATTTTGTCGCCAATGGTGTCCCAAGATCAGAAGAAATTAGTAAATCCTCCAACTCCTCCAAGGTTTGCGCATCCAATTTGCGCTTGGTGAAGATATCAGTAACACCCTTGCCCAATTTGGACGAAGATTTTTGTAACCCCTTGGCCATTCGAGAAAAGAAACCACCTTTGGTTT
The DNA here is from genome assembly GCA_016763315.1 of Robiginitomaculum sp. Classification (GTDB taxonomy): domain Bacteria; phylum Pseudomonadota; class Alphaproteobacteria; order Caulobacterales; family Maricaulaceae; genus Robiginitomaculum_B. The sequence continues at coordinate 2,413 of JAESTZ010000091.1, read as the reverse complement.
CAGGCTCAGGCTCTGGTTCTGGTTCCGGTTCTAGTTCTGGTTCTGGTTCTGACTTAGGTTTTAGTTCTGGCTCAGGTTCTACTTCTAGTTCAGAATCCACTTTAGGTTTTTGGTCGAGTAGTTTTGCAAAAAACCCGCTTTCATTTTCTGTTTCTGCGGAGCCTTCATCCGAAACGGTTTCAACACTTAAAGCTTCTTCAACCGGTACGACCGGTGCGGCCTGCTCATCAATTGTTTCTTCAACACTAGTATTAGTTTCCGGCTCAGTAGTTTCCGGTTTATTTTTTTGCCAAAACCATTTCATCTAAACAATTTCTCCATGCAGGGTCTGGCCATCATTGCGAATAATATTTACATCTAAAATCGCTCCGGGGCGAGCAGTACCTGCATTTTGTACTTTCACTTTGGAAAAATCCGCCAAACGGCCAATGCCTGATTTTTCAAACAAGACCTTTTGCGTTTTATGCAAGTGTTTTTGCAAGTGTTGCTGTAATTTCACCTCGCCAAGTTCCCGCAATTTCGCGGCTCGTTGACTAATGATTTGCTTGTCCACTTGTGGCATTCTTGCTGCCGGAGTGCCACTTCGCGGACTAAACGGAAACACATGCAAATATGACAAATTGCATTCGTCTACCAATGCCAAAGTATTTTCAAACATTGCTTCGCTTTCAGTGGGGAAACCGGCGATAAGATCGGCACCAAAAGCAATTTCAGGGCGTATTGAATGTAGCCTTTCGCAAAGATCAATCGCCTTTTCACGAGAGTGCCGACGCTTCATTCGCTTCAGGATCATATTATCACCGGCCTGCAAAGACAGGTGTAAATGCGGGGCAATACGAGATTCTGTGGTGAGCAATTCAAACAATTCATCGTCGATTTCTATCGCATCAATTGACGATAAACGAAGACGCGGCAGATCCGGTGCGCCGTGTAATATTTGCTTGACCAAACGCCCCAGTCTTGGACGGCTTGGAAGATCATCACCCCATGAAGTAAGATCAACGCCGGTCAGCACTACCTCCGCAACCCCTTGGTCAGCCAATAATGCAATTTGCCGCACTACCTCACCGGCAGGAACTGACCTCGCATTACCTCGGCCAAACGGAATAATGCAAAATGTACAGCGATGGTCGCAGCCGTTTTGCACTTCGACATAAGTACGCGCCCGGGTAGAAAACGCATCAATAAGGTGGCCAGAGTTTTCTGTGACACTGGCAATATCGTTTACCCTTACCCGTGCAGTATCCGCCGCAAATCGCCAGCTCTTGGCTTGCATTTTTTCCGAATTGCCAAGAACGAAATCCAACTCGCCCATTGCCGCAAAACTTTCCGGATCAATTTGTACTGCGCAACCCGTGGCAACAATTCTGGCATCTGGATTGTCTCTTCTGGCTAAACGTATTGAACGACGTGCTGAACGAACCGCCTCATTGGTAACGGCGCAAGTATTGATAATTATCGTTTCACCAATACCGGATTGTTTGGCGTGACTTAACATTACCTCGGATTCAAAGGTGTTCAGGCGACAGCCCTGAGTAATGATTTTAACATCTTGGCTCATCTAGGGTCAGGACCTATTAATTGTGTTCATTCTGCGCTGGCTATTTTGCAGGCTGAACAGGAGAAAGGTTGCAGGAAATATGATCATTTTCAAGGACTTTCGACGCATTCAGGTGGCAAAATGGCCGTGCCCTTGCGGGTTTGAAACTCAAGGCAATCTGCGGCGCAAAGCCCTCTTGCATAGGGGTAAACCTGTACTGCGATTGCTTTACTAGCATCTTATCCTTATGTTTCAAACAGAATTGCACTCAATTAATAGACCCTGACCCTAACCTAAGTGGACTTGAAGCAAGATAAAATCAAGCCGCAGTGTGGTTTTTACATCAAATAGGCAAAAGGCTGGTTTAACAATTAAAAATATGATACTCTTTGTTTATGACAAAACTAGAACAAATTATAGATTTTGCTAAAACCTTACCCGTAGAGCAGCAAGACGGAATAGCAAATGATCTCGTTGCTATAATGCGATCTCGCAACAAAGCCATTTCATTAAGCCCCAAAGAAATTGCTGATGTAAAGACTGCTATCGCCGACAAAAACCCGATTTTTGCTAGTGAATCCGAGATATTGGCAGTTCTTGGCAAAAATTTCTGATGAAACCCATTCGCTTTCGGGTAACAGCAATTGAAAACATCAATGCCCAGATCGAATATCTAAATGAACACACGCCTCATGTGGTGAAATTATTGCGTGAAGATATTTCCAAAACCCTGTCTTTGATACAGGTTTTTCCAAATGCAGGTCATGACGGCACAGTCAAAACAACCAAAGAAATCATCTCGATTAAATTTCGCTATATTGCCGTCTACAAAACGCATGCTGACTGGCTAGAGGTGCTGCGGTTTTATTTTCG
>JAESTZ010000090.1 GCA_016763315.1 Robiginitomaculum sp. | reverse complement strand
TTCTCCACTTTATCTCCACCGTATCAACGCAACAAATCAAGAACAAAAGTGAACATACGTAAACGGGGGTTTATGTAACTATATGAAAAATAACGATAAATATGAAAAGCCTCAGCACTCATAACGGTCTGGTCGTAGGTTCGAGTCCTACCGGGCCCACCATTTTCTTTATCTCGCGGCGCGAAGAAGCGCCTCCGATGGGGCGGCGAACGTTCGCCGGGGCGCAGTCGCACCCTTGGTTTCGGTTCGAGAAAAGTTCTCTCGCCACCACCAATCTGCATTGCAGTAGGACAAGACTGGTTACACCACTGAAGTATAAACAATGGCTTTAATCGCTCTCACGTTTAAGGTATTGAACCTCTTTAAACCTAACCCCCTCAATTGCGGTTAAGGTGTCAATAAAATCCTGTTTCATCGCCTGTGTTCTCGCCTCGCTTGGACGTAAGCCCGGTATTATAGATTTTTGCAAAGAAACATTAAGAATTACTAGTTGGTCTTTATCCGGGTAAATATACATATAGGATTTTACATAAAAGTTTTTATTCGCAAAAGTAACTGACCGGTAATATGGAACACGATGATTTAACTTACTTTCTTGAACCTTTGCTTTGTATCTGGAGCTAAGTATTATTATTGGCTTATTAATATCATCATACTTGTCTTTTGGAACTTCAAAAATTATCTTCTCACTTGGGCTTAATTCATATTGTAATACTGTGTATCCACAGACCCAGAAAAAGAAAAAAGATATAAAAACTAGTAAAATAATAATGCCGAATTTTTTCATGCTTTATTCTTCCATATCTTCAGAGCCTGATTTAACGTTCTGCCACGGCTTGGCTTAATTCCAATAACAGGCGGTCATCAATTCTACCTGTCTGCGGCTCACCTTGATCTAGTTGAAATACTTTAGCAGCCTCGCGAGTTTCTTCTTGTATATAGCATTTATGATTCTCGCCTAATTCTGGATTATAACAGTAGTTTGCATAGTGCCTGATTTGGATTCTGAGCGTTCCCACATTTGCAGAAATTGTTCAGCTCCGTCATTTTTAAGTTTCCTTAAATATTTTGGCTTTAGCCCAACAGTTTCAAGTTCCTTATGGAACTTTTTCATCATGCCAATGTGTTGTAATCCATTGGTTTCGTGGCGTCCAAATTTCTGCATACCATCTGAACCTTCTGAGAGACCACAACCTTCAAAGGTGCGCGAACTAAACCCCTTGGTGACCGTAGCAAAGTCCAGTGCATATCCGACGCTTAAACCCTTATCGAGCAAATAAGCCAGCATTTTGGCGTTCTCGGTTGCTGTACGGGGGCAATTTGAGTCAACGCCGCTATCCACCATGTCTTCTTTTGCGTCCATCGGCCCAAGTATGGCTCCAAAAAACCCACCTGTGTTTTTTATGTAATTAAGCTCATTGTCGTCAAAATCATATTCATTTGGATAAGGCGTGCTCTTAGCTGCTTGGGTCAGGCTTGATCTACCAATCAGCATGGCATTTGGACGATTGTGGAAAGCATTTAATGGATAGCCCTTAAATTCTGCAGAAATTCTACGCATCTCAGTACGCGCTTTGCTAGAGATATGATCAATATTAATCATCATGCCTTTGCGCATTGCAGCTCGTACAACGCGCTCGCCATCAATAGACAGACCTAAATTATTCCGCTCGATATTATAACGGTCAGAATTACTGCCACCGGTAGTGCCGCCGGAACCAGAAAATCCCGGTGGACTTGGGTAAATTTTAAAGCCGTTAAATTCTTCATTACCCTTATTAACAACATAGTTCAGCATGTTGACTTCTGAGATTTCGCTCAGTTTGGCATTACATTGATTGGTAAAGCCAAAACCCCGAATATTGTTTTCGCCACAGCGATCATCATTATCACAGTAATAATGCCGATAAGCACTTGTTGTCAGCCTTTCCGCTTTGGACAGTACCCGGCTAAGCGGAAATACACCGACATTGTCATCGTAATAAAAACACCCTGCAATGGCTTGATTAGCTCTAACGGCCTTGCCTAATGATGTGCTTTTCGGGGCAAAGACATCAGCACCAACCAGTCGGCTATTAACTTTATGCGCCATATAAAACGTACGCACACCCTTGTTATATAAACGGTTCAGTCGATTAACCGGATCAAATGTTTTATTTTCAGCACCAAAGGTGTAATCAGACTCAACGCCAATAATAATTGCCAGCTTATTCATATTTACAATACGCCGCGCATCAGCAGCAGAATAGGCAATTTGCATCCAGTCGCTATTAGCTGCCGCCCAGTCTTTGGTTTTTTGAATTTGCCGTTCCAAAGATCTAATACTGTCGCCCGGTGTACAGGCATAACCATTACCACCAGTGCCACCACCTCCTAGGTTCTGATAATACAATGTCTCGCACATTGGTTCATTATCAGAAGCAAAAGCAACCATGATCCGCATTCTTGCATCACGAAATCTGTTTTGTGGTGGCGAGTAAGCTTCTTTGATCCATTCGGTACTATAACGCACATGGGAAAAGCTATCATGCCGCGGCCCCATCCGGGAGGAATGGTCACCCATATCACCACCTAGAGCGCCCAATGCAGCAATAATGTTACCTTTTACCTCGCCATGATCACATAGCTGTCCGATCTGACAGCCGCCGCAACTGGCTGTGTAACCATTGGTCATAATACCGTTGGCAAAATTATTGTTTGCACCGGTAAACGCGTAATTTCCACCAAATGACATCGCCACCATTGGATGTTCATGGGTCATTACATAGCCGGTAATAGGTGCAACATAAAGTTTTCTAGTAGAATCTGGAAGAAGGGTGGCTTCGGTAATTGTTCCCTCGACTTGGCTAAAACCAGATGAGCCTTCAGCCATTTCAGCGACTCGATAAAGTTTAGAAATTCTACGAACTTCTGATTGCGGCATTCGTCTTATCTGTCGTAATCGCGATTTGTTTGCCGGCTTTATGTCCGTACGAGACATTAATTTAGCAAAATCTCTTTGTGACATGGATCTGATATAACGAACTTTTTCGAGGTCTTTTTTCGTAACATCTCTTATTTTCCGGGAGGGTTGTTCTATTAGATCATTACGGCCGATCATGTGCAGCCTTCTAATGTCTTTGTCGCTAACGATGACAGCTACTTGCAATTCATTTGCTTTTACGCGGGCCGGCTTTGCGGTTTGCGCGAAAGCCAGTGTTACCGGTATGATAAATATTGTGACGAAAACTATTACCAGAGCTCTAGAAATTACAGACATGCTATCTTCCTTTTTTACGATGGTTGAATGCAAAATTGGAATTTGACGACCAAACTAGAAATACACGATCATTTCACAATATAAATAAAACCCGCACCCACTGAACTAAAAGAGCATAGTCAAAATACAAATAATAATCAAATTAGTGACTTCACCGTGAGAGCTCATTGGTTTCGTATTGGTGGCTCGTGCGGCTCGCCATATAGATCAGTATGAAACCGATAATGGATGCGCCTATAATTCCAAGTAACATGGCCGTATAGCCTCCTATGGCTTCCAGCAGGCCTAAAAATCCACCGCCAAATGAAATTCCTAAATTTGAAATCGCCATATATAAGGTAAACTGGGTCGCAGCAACTTTGACCGAACACAAACGCATGGCCGCCGCCGCAAGCGCCACAGTTAAAAAATAATTCAAAGATAAAAAGCCAATGGCAAATCCACGAATGAAGCTTGGTGATGCCCAATTCTTTTGCGCTGCAATCATCGCCAAGCACAACAGCACCATAGCGGTAAACCCGAGCATAGCGGCGCGGCGCGTTCCGACTTTATCGGTGAAAATACCAAAAACGAAAATACACAAAAATCCGGTAATCAAAGCTGCACTTGCTGAAAGGGCCGAAAATTCGGCATCGGTCCAGCCGCCAATATTTGTCGCGATCATTGGCATAGCGCCAATATATATGCCGTAAGCGACACCGTTCATTGACATGGCTAATGCTACCAAAATACTTTCTTTGGTTAGCATGGCAGACCAGGCGTTCTTGAATAACGGGATCCATTTTCCTACATGACGCGACAGGCTGGTTTGCGATGCCTGGCCTTTGGCCCATGGTAGTAAGCGTTCGCCGGGACGTTCACGGACAATCAGAATTACAACCAGAACAAAAGCGACCAAACCCGCCGTACCCAACACGGCAATGGGAAAACCAAAAGCCGGAATTGCATACCCTGTGACTGCTGTGCCGGCGGCAATGCCAACCGATTGTCCACCAAACATCAAACCATTGGCGCGGGCTCGTTCTGGATCGGGAACCAGATCAACCGCCAATCCGTCAATTGCCACATCCTGAAATGTTGTCGCGGCGTTGATAGCAAAAGAAAAGGCAGACAATAGTGTGATATTTGATACAGACGGATTTGCAAGTGCCAAAGCTAGCAAGCCAATTACCATAATGATTTGCGCGCCGATTAACCATGCGCGGCGCCGCCCCATGGCGAGAAAGGCAAACCGGTCCATCAAAAACCCGTTGATAAATTTTAACGACCATGGAAGTGCGGTGGCGCTAACAAAACCGCCAATTTCAAGAGCCGATGCCCCGCTGGCCGCTAACCATGCCGGAATGGCAAAGAAGAACAAACCAACCGGCACGCCTTGCGCCACATACATAATAAAAATACAAAAGAATCTGAGATTTCTATGTTCTGAAATACTAGGCAGAAACGTAGCTCTACCTTCAATAATACTCAATTCACCCCCCCGAGCTAATATATACTGTATGCTATTGCAATAAGTCATGAAAGCAAGCGCCATCTAATCGAGCTTAAAATACTAGCCGAGTACTGGTTGAGGTAATACTGCAAAACTATAGCTTAATAGCAATCAATAATAGACGAGGCATACTATAGCGGAAAAGCGTTAGTCAGTAAGGAGAGGGGTGCCAAAGGAGTGATGTATAAAATATTTTGAAAACACTGCTTTAGGTGAGTTGTTGCTGTGTTTATGCTTCGCGATCATTCATCAATACTTGCGTAAAAAAGAAAATAGAAACGCCAAGCAACCATAACAGACCAAGATGATAAATATCCGGCGCATAGTCGAGAAACAATCCTGCACCGGCCGCTAATTTTATACCGATGACAGGCACCGAAGCGATTGCAATGCAAATTTGAAAGAGCGGCATTTTTTTCAAATCAGGGTAATGCCAGATGAAAAAACTGAAAATGAAAAGATGATATACGCCCAATAAACCGCACAAAATTTGCCAAACCAGTTGATCCGAAATGCCAAGTCCAATGGCAAAGTCAGGCAATAGCGCAAAGCCAAGTGCGCCCATGCTGGTTTGTAGAAACCCGGCAAGCTGCATCGGCGGCAGGCCATTAAGCCGCACCCGTACCGCAATAATTATACCTATAAATCCGGCTAAAGCTGCTGCAATTTGCGCAATGGTGCGAAAAGCTTCAAATTCCATAATTACTCCTTAACGCTCAGTAGTAGGAAAAAATACCTACATTATTCGTTTTTTCCGATTTTTGGGTTGGTTTCCAATTTATCATGTTCAATTGATAAGGCTTGGTCGAGCACTGCGTGTAATGCGCCTAATTGACGGCTAACGGGAAGCAATGCACGGTTAACATATACTGTGTAAGTATAAGTATTAATGCTAAACTCATTCATAAATGCACCGTTTTTTCGCATGGCAGGTGTATCACAACTGTTATGGAAATCGGCAGTGTCCGTAAAACGGGTTTGGATGAGAGCGGGGTATTTTCGCGCCAAATCTTCTGCCTGAGTAGCTTGAATTGATATCAGGTCTCTGGCTCTGGACGCATCTTGAGTGTACTCCAAAATAGAATTTCGAACATTTGTAGAGTGAATTTGGTCTAACCGTCCCGATGATAAAAGTTCTGTGATGGTTGGTAAATTCGCAGGCGGTACAGTCAAATAAGATGCGGCCGATATAGCGCGGCATTGTGACGTTGAAAGTTCATTTTCATCTGAGTCGCTCATGAGAATTTCAGCCGCTTCTTTGAGTAATGCAGCAGCGGCAGGTCGCGATTGATCATACCTGTTGCGGCTTTCGATCAATAACTCCACCTCGCCGTGCAGGCGCGCAAGATATTGACGTTCGCTGCTTTGCCGCTGGAGCTCAACGGCCCATTGCTGCACCTGTAAACCAATGAATACGCCAAAAACAACAATAAAAAAATCAAGTCCAACCGCGAACCAATTTTGGTCTTTAACGTGTTTTGTAATACTGCGCAGGATCATTTTTGTTCCCATTAAAATTAGTTCTAGTTTATTCGATTATTCGTATCATTGTGCTGTCTTTAATTTATCCTTGATATTATCCAAGAGCACAAGTTCAAGCTTGGCATTACCTACAAGGCCGCGGGTACGCCCTAAATTACTCACTAGGTTATTTTGAAAAGCACGATTTTCTCGTATAGCCTTTAAGTTACAAATAACGACATTAGTATCGTCCGCTAGATTAAGTTTTCTTGTAAATATATCGGGATATTGATCCACAACATTGATGTAATCTTGAGCAACATAACTCACAAATCCAAGGATAATTTCTTGTTCACTTTGAAAGGTCATTAACGCCTCGCGCAACTGAATATTACTAAGTATTCTAAGTCCGCCAGTTAATAGTATTTCTTCAAAAGTCGTAAGTTTTGAGTGTTGCCAAATAATTATATGTGAAGACCATGCTGCCGCACAGTGCTCTTCACTTAGTACTGCTTGTTCAGGTGCGTTTTGAATAAAATCAATTGCGGTCGAAAGCAAAATAATCTTCTGATCTGTTGATTGAATCCAGTTTTTCTTGGATATGCGTGCGTCATCGATATTTATGGTTAGCTGGGCAACCAAACGAGCTTCTTCAGTTTTTATGCTTCTTTTCTCATTCCAGTTTTGCACCTGCAAACCAACAAACACACCAACAACAACGATAAAGAAATCAATTCCAACCGCAAACCAGTTTTGGTCTTTAACGTGTTTTGTAAGGGAACGGAGTAGCATTAATCGGGCGGCCTATTCAAGATTTCAATCACGATATAGAGCTCTTCAAGGAGGCTATTCATATTCGATTGGACCCAAGTTTGCATTTCGAACATCTGATCAACAACGCTGACGAACTCTTTATCTGCCGCCATGCCTTCTATATCATATTCAACAATGGGGCTAAAAATTATTTGCCCGTTTTCGCCGCGCATCAACCGTCCGAGTTTTCGATACAACAGGAATTTAGGCACGTCAGGATGCAGGTTATTGCGGATTTGTTCGAGGTTAAATCGAGTCTCTTGGGAAACACGGTCATATCGAATAAGGGTAAGTCGCGATTCCTCATCAGATATCAAATCAAGTCGCCCACTGGACAACAACTCGATAAATGTGCCGGAACGATGAGAAAAATGCCAATATTGGAATCCGTTGCGGAGCGCGAGTTTAATCGCTGCTTCATCCTCAGGTCGCACCTTACCGCGCTTAAGGCTCGTACGTAAAACTTCAAGGGCGACAACGAGGCCATCATGCTCGGAAATTGCTATGGTAAGAGCATCTTCAATAACATCAAAGTCGCTTTGAAGGCGAGTTTCGATCAATTGTTGTTTATGAAATTCCTGCCGCCGTTCATTCCAGTTGGTGATCTGGAAGGCGATGAGGATACCCGCGACCACTATAAAAAAATCAAGCCCGACCGCGAACCAGTTTTGGTCTTTAACGTGTTTTGTTATGCTGCGCAGGATCATGGGGTCGCTTCCATACTTTCGCTTCCTAGCTCGGTTTCTATCAAGACTAGCATTTCATTTGCTAATTTCATGCGGGTATGTGCAATGAGCGTAGCAACGGTCATTGTAGACATCCAATAGCGTAACTCGGCCATCAATTCGGTATTGCCGGCAATCATATTGACAATTTCCTCGGCGCGGTGCGGCGCAATAGGTGTAGAACAATTCAATAATTCCTGCACTCCGACCTCATCAGAGTTGTAACAATTTTCCCAAATATAGGATTGCACAGAAATTGGAATAATACCGCGAACATTTTCGCGGTATTTTGGGCGCTCTGTAAAGGTCGCATTTCCTGCTTCTGAATAGTAATTTGCCAGGGCGTCACGAATTTTCACATTAGTGATAAGGTTTTGTTCCCCTGAACTGGTCAACTCATCATAGGTTGTTCGCGTCGTATTAAATTCCGCAACCTGACTTGCATGAAAAAAAGCAAGCAGTAATTGCCAATAGGTTGAATTACCAACTTGGCCAGTACTGACATAATCAAGCCCGGATGTCCCGTAATCAGAAACTTGCTCCCAGAAATCCAATCTGATTTGATAATCAAATAGATCAGCATTTAAATCATTTTGTGCGCGGCTTAAATATGCTTTGGCGCGCCCCTCATCAACACGGCTTTCATTCCATTGCTGTACTTGCAAACCGACAAATACGCCAAACACCACAATGAAAAAATCAATGACAATGGCAGTCCATTCCTGATTACGAACATGTTTTATAACGCGGCGCAGGATCATGGGGTAACCTTATCATGGGTGATTGACAGCTCGCCGTCCAGAACAGTGTGCAATTTGAGTAGTTCTTCGGAACTCATTAAAACCCCGTCAACGTAAGCCACATAGCGAAAGTGGCCTTCGACAAAATCGTTCAGGAATGCCCGGCTTTTACGCATCTCCTGAACATTACATTCGGCTTCAATATCATAACTCGGATTACCTTCGTCTTTTATATCCATATTGAAGGTAATAAGATCAGGATGTTTTTGCAGAAAGACAACCGCGTTCCTATTGATGCCGTCGAGCGAATCTTTAGAGCGGGTCGTTAGTTGCAGCAGCCGGATAAGGGATGCCCGTAGCTCGGTCGAGCGTATGGTATTTAATTGCCCGGCCGAGATAAGTTCTGTCAGTGTAGGCAAATCTGTCGTCAGATCTGTCATGACATGGATCACGCTTAGCGCACGACACTCTTCGGGGGTGAATTCAGATAAATTGTCGTTGCTGAACAATTTTCGGTGTGCCGTAATAAGTAAGTCCCTGTTTGCAATACGACCCTCAAGATTGCTTTTACGCTGTTCAATCAGTCGCATGGTCTCACCGTGTAAGCGCTCTACATAAACGCCCTCGCGTTGTCGGGTCTCTTGCTCGGTGGCCCATTGCTGCACCTGCAAACCTACAAAAACCCCTAGCACAACAATGAGAAAATCAATCCCGACCGCGAACCAGTTCTGGTCTTTAACGTGTTTTGTTATGCGGCGAAGGATCATGGGGTGGTCTCTTCGGTTATGTGGTTGATCAGTTCAATTTCTGCTTTTGGGCGGAAAACTGACGTTGGAACTCAGGATCGTAGCTTAGTCATCTACCCTACGCCAACCAACTGCAAGAGCAGTTCCCTCTTCTACGAGCATTCCCACTCCACGAGCTTTAACCACACCGTTGACCAGCCAAGTAACATCAAAAAAGTTGCCATTCTGCTTCACTTTCATATCATACTCGTCCGAGAATTTTCCATTCTCGTAAAAATAGCGGACATGATAATTACCCGCAAAACCTTCATCCGGTCCGCCGGTAACCAAGCCCGGACCAAAATAACGGTTAGCGTAGTTCCACCTCGCAGTCAGTGTCCCAGGTGTCCTGCTCTTGGTATATAGCACAAAACCGATGTTCACAACTTTCGGCTCCTCGGACTGCGCATTCGCCGGCACACTCGAAGCCGCAAACAAAGCGATAAACACGGCAATTGAGACGAGGGTTTTCTTAAAATATCGCATGTTGCCTCCCCCTTAAAATTATGTGAAATTGCGAATTACGTTGACAATATCAGCAACCATCGCGGTGTGCAATACACCTAATTATTACCGCCATCCCAAAATCCGTGTCATTCCGGACTTAGTCCGGGGGCCATAGGGCTGCACCACAATGTATGAATTATAGAGGATGAAATGCCGTTCTGGATACCGGCCTTACGCTGGTAGGGCGCCGAGGGCTTACGTATTACCCCTGTCTTATGAACGCCTCACCTGCACTATAGCCCCCGGCTCGATGGCCACCTGTTTTTTTAGATCGCCGCTCTATTGATACTGCTCGTGGAGCCTAGAAATTTTACCATGTCGGTTATAATGTCACCAAAATTATCAATATAGTTTTGGAGTCGGTTGCCATTTTCAGTCATTTCCCTAGCTACCACTAAGAGCTGTTGCTTCATACGCTGCTTTGTAATGCGTCCCTCATTCCAATTGCTGCACCTGCAAACCTACAAATACACCGACAACAACGATGAAAAAGTCAAGCCCGACAGCGAACCAATTTTGGTCTTTTACGTGTTTTGTTATACGGCGTAAAATCATGGCTCATATCCTGCTTGTTCGAGGCGGTCTTCGATTAAGATTTTAATGTCCTCCAGAGATTTGGATAATGTGTTGGCGTCGTTCAAGTAACCCATGTTGAGGCGCGCACGATACAGGACGATGTTAAGGAATTCAGGCTGTCTTAATGCGCTGCTCACATCTCGTCTATTTTTCATTGGCTCCAGCCAATCGACGATTGTTCCACTATTGTTAGTATTCAACCAAACAAAACCGCGCCAATCATAGTTCTTCAAAAGAAAAACATCCGTTATTTCGTAGGCCATTTTTTCAATGCCGCCTCCAATTATTCTAAGCTCTGCAATTTCAGCTTCAAGCTGTTGTAGTCGCTTGCGGAGTTCGGTATTTCTTATCAAATCTAGACGCCCTGTGTTTGTCAATTCGCCGTAAGTAACCATGTTCGGACTAAATCCTGGGATACGGAAAACACCAAAAAGAATGTGCCGATCAATCTGGGCCACAGACAAATTATCATGTTGACCATCGGCATATTCTGCCAAAACACGTAAGCTGATATTACTTGCAGTCGTCAGATCAGTTGCTGATTGCAATTCACTGATCGTCGAGACCATGTCTTCGTGAAGCGCAACCAATGCCGTAATTTCAGCTTGCCGCTCTCCGCGCGCGTCGTTCCAAGCACTGACTTGCAAGCCAACAAATATCCCCACCACAACGATGATGAAATCAAGCGCCACCGCGAACCAGTTCTGGTCTTTCACGTGTTTAGATATATTTCGAAGTAACATGGTGTGTCCCTAATTCCCTAAGAGAGAACATAGCGTTTTCCGGTTTTTTGT
>JAESTZ010000089.1 GCA_016763315.1 Robiginitomaculum sp. | reverse complement strand
TCCAGAAAAGACCACCCATCTGGCGCCACCCTCGCTAAATTGACAGCCCCTATACCCATTGATGGGACTGATTCATAATCGTGTTTTACATGACAAAAACCCAAGTTCAAGAGTATACCGTCAAATGATTTGGAAAGCTTATCAAGAACCCTATTGCCAAGTGTTAATTCTGACAGGATAACCACTAAATGAAAACCCGTATTATCATACCGGCACGATTGGCCTCAAAGCGTTTGCCGGGCAAGCCACTGGCAGACATTGCCGGAGTTCCTATGATCTTGAGGGTAGCCAAAGCCGCAAGATCCGCCGGCTTTGGCGAGCCATTAATTGCTGCCGGTGACCAGCAAATATTCGATTGTGCCAAAGACGCGGGTTTTGAAGTTGTCTTAACCTCCCCCGACTTGCCATCAGGCACCGACCGGGTGCAAGCCGCCCTTGAACTATCAGGGTTTGCCGCAGAAACCGATATTGTCGTAAATTTACAAGGCGACTTACCTATGATTGCGCCAAAGACTATACAGACAGTGGTCAAAGTTTTGCAAAATATTCCAAGCGCCGATATAGCTACACTGGTTGCGAAAATAACCGAAAAAGCAGAGCGGACAAACGCTGATGTGGTAAAGGCTGTATTAAGTCCGATAATAAACGACGATAATGAACAGTCGGAAAAATTATTTCGCGCTTTGTATTTTACCCGAACAGCGGCTCCTTATGGTGACGGGACACTTTATCATCATATCGGTATTTATGCTTATCGACGCAAAGCTCTTGAACAATTTACTAAATTAAAACCATCAATACTGGAAAAGCGCGAAAAACTGGAACAGTTGCGAGCCTTGGAAAACAATATGCAAATAGCTGTCGGTTTGGTGGATGAAGTACCGCAAGGCGTGGATAACCCGCAAGATTTGGAAAAAGTCAGAGTCTTGTTTGGAAAACAGTCATGAATAAAGTAATTTCTTTCCAAGGGGTTGAGGGCGCTTATTCACATCTCTCTTGTATCAAATATTTTCCTGACCACCAACCGTTAGCCTGTGAAAGCTTTGAAGAAGCATTTGCAGCGGTAAGTTCTGGCCGGGCAAAGCGGGCAATGATTCCGGTTGAAAATAATTTGGCCGGACGAGTGGCCGATATTCATTATTTATTACCTGACTCCAACTTGGAGATCGAGGCTGAAAAATTCCTGCCCATATGCCATCAATTGCTGGTGATAAAAGGCGCAAGTCTTGCAACGGTTAAGCGCGCTCACTCACATATCATGGCTTTGGGTCAATGTCGCAATTCACTAAAAGAGCTTGGCATTAAAGCCGTTCACGCTAGCGATACTGCTGGCTCTGCTGAAATGGTGGCCAAACTTGGATCAATAGAAGACGCAAGCGTTGCCTCTAATTTGGCAGGCGAGATTTATGGATTGCAGAAAATTGCCAATAATATCGAAGATGCGGATCATAACACCACCAGATTTTTGGTAATGCGGACAAAACATGATCTTGTTGAATATGACCAGAACAAGAAATATATGACCAGTTTGGTTTTTGAGGTCAAAAACACTGCCGGCGCACTGTATAAGGCCATGGGCGGCTTTGCCACTAATGGCATAAATATGACCAAGTTAGAAAGCTACCAATTAGGCGCCAGCTTTACTGCAACCAGATTTTTTTGCGACATAAAAGGTCACCCCGAACAACCAAAAGTCGCTCAAGCTATTGAAGAAGCTGGATTTTTCTGCTCCAAATTACGACGGGTTGGAACCTATGAAGCCGATATTTATCGCGATAAATAAACCTTATGTTTAATTTAGCTAACCGCAATAACCGAAAGTTCGCGCATTTGGGTGTTGGCAATGGCTAATTTTGCCAGTGTCCAGTTACCTTTGTCCAGTTCTTCAAGTGCACTTTGAGTATGTTCGACCACTTGTGCATTTACTTCGATGAACGAGGTCAACGCCTTATCTCGCCACTCGCGGCTCGGTTTTTTAATTCCCTCTCCCAAATTGCCAGATAAAAGCGTAATATGTGACATTGCAGCACGAGTTAATCGTTGTTGTGCGCGGTAGAAATCTTCTATCAAACGCCTAACCGCTAAACGATCCCAATGGTCATTGGCTTCTAATGTGCTGGCCGCACCACGTAAGCGGTCGAACCAGAAAACATCACCAAAGCCATGGTACAAGCTGGCAACCGATAATAACGGCCAGTTTTCCTTGCTTGCCAGGTCAATTATATCACTGGCGGATATCAAGGTTCGTAAACGGCTAATTTTTGTTGCCAAAGATTTTGGAACTCCAAGGTCAAGTAATATTTGATTGCGGGCAGCAGATTTATCCACCTCATATTGAGATAAAAATTTATCAACATTAGTGCTCATTTCACGAACGCCATCGCTATAAGCATCAAGCATTGAGCCTAGTCCGTCTTTGATCATATTTGGCCGCCTAGCTACCCAATATGTCTGGCGGCGTAAAACGCTCATTATTTCAAAATGTGCCGAATAAATTGCTTCCGAGCTTATTTTATTATCAAGTTTATTAGTTTCACTGACTAATTGTTCATATCCATATAGCTGGCGCACACCTTCAAAACATAAAGCACCGACATCAGGGCTTACGCCGGCGCTGCCACACAAGCGATATGGGAATGTCGGCCCGCCACGATCAATCATGTCATTTGCTAATATTGTCGCAACAATTTCACGGTGCAGGCGATGGCTAGAGCGCTCGTCTTTAAATTCATGCACGCCTTTTGGAAAATATTGTCGCAACATTGTGGTAAAATGCGGGTCGTCAACACTTGTTCCGGCAACCAAGTCTTCGACCAGTGTATTTTTGGCATAGGCCATTAAAGTTGCCATCTCTGGCCTGGTCATGCCGGGGCCATTCTCGAACCTTGTTGCCACTTCATCAGCATCAGGCAGGTCTTCTACTTCGCGATCAAGACGGTCTTCGGCCTCCAACTGATCCATAAACCGGCCATAAGCGTCCATGTCTCCTTGTGCGGTTGCCTCAGCCAAAGACAGAGTAAGGGTTTGCGTGTAATTATGAGCCAGAACATTTTTGGCAACATCATCAGTCATGCTGGCCAGTACCTTGTTGCGCTGTTCTGTATCCAGTTTACCGGAACGTACCGCGCTGTTTAACAGGATTTTCAAGTTTACTTCATTATCAGATGTATCAACGCCGGCGGAATTATCGACAAAATCAGCATTTATCCGCCCGCCGTTTTTAGCAAAAACAATTCGCCCGCGATGAGTAATGCCAAGATTAGCGCCCTCGCCAATAACTTTGGCCTGAACCTGATCGGCATTGACCCGAATTGCATCATTGGCTTTATCGCCTGCTTCCCAGTTTTGTTCTTCTGCGGATTTTATATAAGTACCGATACCACCAAACCATAACAGCTCTACATTAGCCTTTAACAAGGCGCTCATTAGCTCATTCGGTGTGGCACTGGATCCACCAAGACCGGTTAGTTTCTTCATTTCTTTTGACAAAGGAATGGCTTTTGCCGAGCGCGAAAACACTCCTCCACCCTTTGAAATAAGTCCGGTGTCATAGTTTTTCCAGCTTGAACGCGGTAAATTAAATAACCGCTTGCGTTCATTCCAGTTTTTAGCAGCATCCAACGGGTTAGGGTCAATGAAAATATCCCTATGGTCAAATGCCGCCAATAATTGAATTTCTTTCGACAATAACATGCCATTGCCAAATACATCGCCGGACATATCGCCGACACCTATTACGGTAAACGGCTCTTTTTGGGTATTCTTGCCCATTTCCCGAAAATGTCTTTTTACCGCTTCCCAGGCTCCTTTGGCAGTAATGCCCATTTTTTTATGGTCATAACCAACCGAACCGCCAGAAGCAAAGGCATCGCCAAGCCAAAATTCGTATTCTTCGGCCAGAGAATTGGCAATATCGGAAAAAGTAGCTGTGCCCTTGTCGGCAGCCACCACCAGATATGGATCCTCGCCATCCCAAGTTACCGTATTGTTTGGGTGAATGACTTTGCCGTCGACATCCAAAGTATCTGTTATATCGAGAAGACCGCGAATAAATGTTTTATATGAACGAATACCCTCTTGCATAAAGGCTTCACGGTCATCGGATTTAGGTAGCAATTTAGGAAAGAAGCAACCCTTGGAGCCAACCGGAACAATCACCGAATTTTTTACTTGCTGTGCCTTAACCAAGCCCAGCACCTCGGTACGAAAATCTTCTCTGCGATCGGACCAGCGCAGCCCGCCTCTGGCTACCGGGCCAAAACGTAAATGCACACCCTCTACCCTTGGCGACCAGACAAATATTTCCCGATACGGTTTTGGTGCCGGTAAAGTTGAAAGCTCACGAGAAGCAATTTTGATTGAAATGCGCGATAATGGCTGTCCATCCTTGTCTTGTTGGTAAAAACTGGTGCGCGAAATTGCACAAATAAGCCGCATTAAACGGCGCAATACCTTGTCGTGGTCAAGGCTTGGAACCGAATTTAGCTCGACAGAGATTTTATCGATAATTTGTGTCTGCTTTGCCTCTCTATCGGCCAGCTTTTCTTTATTGCTAGGGCAAAAACGCGTGCTGGCTAATTTCAGCAATAATTCTGCAATTTTCGGATTTTCCGCCAAGGCTTCTTCTTGCACGAACTGGCTTGGATCAAGACCTGATTGTTGGCGATATTTGGCGCAAGTCCGTAAAAACGCCACAGAACGCCAACTAACCCCTAATGACAAAATAAGCCGGTTAAAACCGTCATTTTCCGATTTGCCAGCCCAAATTGCCACAAATGCGTCTTCAACCGGTTTCTTAATCAGATCCAGATCCAGTGGCTCACCATCAATCATGTCAATTTCAAATGCATGCACCCAAACCACATCACGACCAAAACGACGAATTGGGAAACTGGCTTCACTCATCACATTTAAGCCCATTTCCTCGAACATCGGCATTACCGATGACAGGTTTAGGCACTGCAGCGGGTGATATAATTTGATATGCATGGCCGATGGACGATTGCGGTCAGCGCGATAAATATGCGCCAGTATATTCGTGTCATCAGTTAATTGTTCTATTTTGATAACATCATCTAACGCCTGACGAGCCGTAAATGCTTCGCGATAAGCAGCGGTAAAAGCCTTGCGATAGGCTAAAATCTGCCCGTGCATTTTTTTGGAAGCACCGGCTTCTCTAGCTCTGGTTTCCAGCCGGTCATGCCATGAACGCGACATCTCCACCAACTGGTTTTCCAATTGTTCAAGATCAGGGTCTTGATAATTGTCTGGATCAAGCCCGATAACATAATGCACCCGCGCTAATGGCCCGTCGCCAAAATGCGGGTAATAAGCGGACAGCCTGCCGCCATAGGCCATCTTTAGTATCTCGCCAAAGCTTTCGCGTATCTGGGTGTTGTATCTTTCACGAGGTACAAATACAAAAACCGAAACAAAGCGGTTAAATTGATCACGGCGTACAAACAATTTTGGTCTGGGGCGATCGAACAGGTGCAATATCCCACGAGAAATTTCCAATAGGTCTTTCTCGCTGATCTGAAACAATTCATCTCTGGGATAATTTTCGACAATATTCTGTAATCGTTTAGTATTATGGGTTCCAGCGCCCCGTTGCGCCCGAACCAGTACACGGCGCACTTTACGTCGAATCAACGGCACATCTCTGGCCATGCGATCATAAGCTTCAGCAGTAAACAGGCCGACAAATCTGGTTTCGCCAATTACTTTGCCGTCTTCGTTCCAGCGCTTAACTCCAATATAATCCATATAAACTTGGCGATGAACCCGTGAGCGCATGTTCGATTTAGCAACAACAAGCGGTGTGGGGTCGTTGACAAAACCAGAATCTGCCGGAGCCAGCAATGATGGTTCCGAGCCACGCCGTAAAACATTAGCATCTTCATTACGTAAAATGCCCAATCCGGTTCCCG
The DNA here is from genome assembly GCA_016763315.1 of Robiginitomaculum sp. GTDB lineage: Bacteria > Pseudomonadota > Alphaproteobacteria > Caulobacterales > Maricaulaceae > Robiginitomaculum_B. The sequence continues at coordinate 2,976 of JAESTZ010000089.1, read as the reverse complement.
CGACGATATCCGGTTCGGCAGAACGTAAATTTCCTTCTTCATCCGTAGGGAACACATATTGCCGCGCCCCCAAGAAGGCGAAATGCTCGTCACGAAGCCAGCGCAAAAACTCTATGCATTCAACCACCTCTTCTTCGGGAGCAGCAGATGGCGCGTTGTGTAATTCCTCGATTGCCCTGTTCATGGCTTCGCGCATTGCCATCCAATCGCCAGTGGCAAGAGCTACATCTGACAATGTTTCCTTGATACCACTTAACAGAGCTTTGCGGTCAGCCTCGTTTAATGGCTCCAGATACACCTGGATAATTGATTCGCGAATAATTGGAGCCGTTTCCGACCTTGGCCCTTCATCAGTGCGTCCAAGATCAAAAACCGGGTGGAACATGGCTCTGGTTTGTATACTTTGCCGAGCCAATTCCCCCATTACAGAATCAACTAAGAACGGCTTGTCACCAGTTACAATTTCAAGAATATCACGGTCAATATTTCGATCATCAACACCTGTACCAGTTACAATACGAACCATGGTTTCACCGGGCATTCGTTTTTCGGCAAATTGCCAGATATTGGCGGCTTGATACAAAACATCTGCCATGCTCAGACCTTGCAAATCATCGCTAACCGCATTTTCCTGCATGCCGGTTAGAAATTGTTTTGCTGCCGAGGTCAGTTTGTTTTTGACGTGAAAGCTTTTTCCGGCACTACCACCGGCTAGTTTCAAAAAATCATTAGTCTCGAACGCATGATGACTACCGTATGATGCGACCATAAAAACCTCCTAAAGTACGCATTTTTACACGCACTTGTTTTAGAGAGTTCTTAATACACTAGCCAATAATACGCCCTGAATACCAGAACCCTAATCGTTACAGCAATAATCGGGTTCGCTGCTCTTTGCCAAGAGTTATTTTACCAAGAACAGGGCAATATTAGGTATTCTCTTTAATTTGACTTTCAATGCCCTTTTCCGGTTGTCCGTCCATCGACAGTATTACGGCAATCCATCTGGTTCCCTTGAATTGTGCCAATACCATCATTAACATTACTGTTAATGGCGCCGATAAGAACATTCCGGGTATTCCCCAAATTGCTCCCCAAAGAGATAAGGTAAGTATCACAACCAAGGTAGAAAGGTTCATGCTGTCACCTTGCATGCGCGGTTGCAAGAAAGTCCCGATAGAAAACTGGAAAAAACCAACACCGGCAGCAACAATAACCGGTTGGATATAGGTTTCAAATTGCACCAAGGCAAATAGCACCGGCAATATAGTGCCTATGATCGGGCCAATTGTCGGCACATAGTTCAACAAGAAAATTACGAATGCCCAGAACAATGCCTGATCAACACCAACCAATTTCATAACTACCCATGAACCGATAGCTGTGGCCGCGGCAGTGACAGTTTGCACCCACAAATATTTCTCTATCGCCAGCCGCATTGCACCGGCTAGCTCTTTGGCTTTAGCGTGTTTTTTAATATCAGGAAACATTGCGGCAATTTTTGCTGGAAAATTTGATTGCGCTCCGAATAGAAACCCAACATAAATCGCCACAAACAAAGCATCAGATGTCAAACTTTGTAGGGATTGAGCAATAGATGATAAAAACCGTGCGGGATTTGCTCTGGCCAATAATTGATCCAGTGTTGGCGCGGCTTCAGAGCTAAAAATGCTAAATATACTTGCTGCCAACTGGTTTAACCGGGTTTCATAGGCGGCGGAGTTTGTAACCATACCATTGGCCGTATCAATTATCACCACGCCAATGATTGCAATACCGCTGGTAACAACCAATAATGCCAGTAATAAAGCCAGCCATCGTGGAATTATTCGTAAATGTTTTTCTAACATGTCGGAGAAACCATCTATTACCAGCCACAAAAAGACCGCCAAAGCAAATGGTGCCAGCACTTCGCGGAACCAATAAAGACCGACAATTACCGCCGCACTTGCTAATATCAATATTCCAGACTTGGTTGCGGTATCCATTTTAACCCTGTTTTTCATTGCTTCAATTAACTGCTTGGCCCTATTGTACCTTATAATATAAGAGAGAATATAAGCAGGAAACAAGCGATGAGCGAAACTCTTTTTATTGATGCTGATAATGATGCCAAGCTGCAAGAACTTTTTCTTTGTGACGAAAACCGGATCAGCAGACAATTAGTGTCTGGGTTTTTAGGCGGCTTGTTTCGTTGAGCAAGCAAGCAAGCCCCTTGGTTATTGACTTTACCAGCGCCGCATTTCGCCATCGCTTAAAATATGGCGGCGAAAAGGGTCAGGGTTTGGCAAAAGCCGTGGGTCTTACCAAAGGGCGGCTTCCAAACATTATTGATGCCACTGCCGGCCTTGGTCGTGACGGGTTTATCATGGCGCATCTGGGGGCAGAAGTTACCATGATCGAACGCAGTCCTATTGTTGCAAAAGCTCTACAAAAAGCACTGCAGGACGCTAGAGACGAAGAGTCAATACTTGCCTCATCTGCCAAGCGGATTAAACTAATTACCGGTGATGCAATTAAGTTATTGGCAAATATATCGCCACAAGTGATCTATATTGATCCTATGCATCCGGCGCGAAAAAAGTCAGCCCTGGTTAAGCAAAACCTGCGCGATTTACGACAAATTGTTGGTGATGATAACGATAAGCAAAACCTGATAAGAACTGCATTGCAATTTGCCAGCCAACGAGTGGTGTTAAAGTGGCCAAAATCAGCAGAACTGCCAGTTGACCTTCCCAAGCCCTCTTATGAAATCAGTGGCAAAACAACCAAGTATTACGTTTTTATCTGCAATCAATAAAATCTAATTGCTTATGTAAAATATTACCGAAAAATTACCTATCATTGCAATTCATTAAACCCACTCAATCCTCCCCCTCCCAGCAGGGAGAAGGGGGCTGATTGTTGTAAGACGAAACAACAAGGGTCACGCCAAGGGTTAGTGCAAGGGTAGGGGTTAACCCTTAAATGGTACTC
>JAESTZ010000088.1 GCA_016763315.1 Robiginitomaculum sp. | reverse complement strand
TAGCAATTTACGCAATCTTTGAATGATTTGCCAGCTTTAAACTTAGGACGCTTGGAAGCCGGACGTTTAATCATTTCGCCTGTACGCGGATTACGGGCCATGCCAGCGGCGCGATGAGCGACAGTAAAAGAACCAAAACCTGGAACACGGACTTCGCCGCCGTCGCCTAGTGTATTTTGAATGGTGTTGAATACTGAATTAACAGCATCCAAGGCCTGAGCTTTCGTCATATCACATTCTGCTGCTACGGCATCTGCCAGTTCACTCTTGTTCATTTGAAAATCCTTCTCATGATGAAGCACCGAATCATAGGTGCTGATAACGCATTGTCGCAAACAATCCTTATTTTGCAACGCTTTTCATTGTTTTTTTTCACAACCAGAATAGATTACACTAATGAGTGACTATTGACTCGCCATCATCGTCACCACTATCTTTTTCATCCGAAGCGATTTCCAGATCAGCATTGCTCCATTCAATAGGCTGCAATTTAGACACCAACGCATGTTCCAACACTTCATCAAGTGAAGACACTGGAATTATTTCCAAACCATTTTTAACATTATCCGGTATTTCCTCCAAGTCTTTGGCGTTATCCATTGGAATCAATACAGTTTTTACTCCGCCCCGCAAAGCAGCCAGCAGTTTTTCTTTAAGACCGCCAATCTCCATGGCTCGTCCTCGCAATGATATTTCTCCGGTCATTGCTACATCTTTGCGCACTGCAATATTGGTCAGCACCGAAATGATTGCTGTGGCCATGGCAATACCGGCAGAAGGCCCATCTTTGGGTGTTGCCCCTTCGGGAACATGAACGTGAAAATCCGATTGTTTGAATTGTTTAGCTTGAATACCGAAACTGGCGCCACGTGAGTGAACATAAGAATTTGCCGCAGAAATTGATTCTTTCATTACATCGCGCAAATTACCCGTAACCGTCATTCGTCCACGCCCCGGCATTTGCACAGCTTCAATGGTCAACAACTCGCCACCAGTTTCTGTCCAAGCCAACCCGGTAACAATACCCACAAGGTCTTCCTTGTCAGTTTGCCCGAATGAGAATTTGGCAACTCCGGCATATTCAGCCAAATTTTCTTTGGTAATATTAATTTCCTGATACTCAGCAGAAACCAGCTTACGAACCGCCTTGCGGGCTAAATTAGCCAACTCCCGTTCAAGATTACGCACCCCGGCCTCTCTGGTATACAAACGTATCAAGTCACGCAAAGCTTCATCATCTATTGACCACTCACCGTCCTTTAGGCCGTGATTTTCGATTTGTTTAGCAATCAAATGCCGCTTGGCGATCTCTACTTTTTCATCTTCTGTATAACCAGAAATACGAATGACCTCCATGCGATCCATCAACGGCCTTGGAATATTCATCGTATTGGCAGTGGTTACAAAAAACACATCGGATAGGTTATAATCTACTTCCAGATAATGATCATTAAAAGTCGTATTTTGCTCCGGATCCAGAACCTCAAGCAACGCAGCAGACGGATCACCACGAAAATCAGCGCCCATCTTGTCAATTTCGTCTAACAGGAATAACGGATTGCTGCTTTTAGCTTTTTTCATAGACTGGATAATCCGTCCGGGCATTGAGCCTATATATGTCCGGCGATGCCCGCGAATTTCGGATTCGTCACGCACCCCGCCCAATGAAACTCGGACAAAATTACGAGCCGTTGCTCTGGCAATAGACTTTCCCAAAGATGTTTTACCAACGCCCGGCGGCCCGACAAGACAAAGTATCGGCCCTTTTACTTTTTTGGTTCGCTCCTGAACCGCCAAATGTTCCAGTATCCGGTCTTTGACTTTTTCGAGACCAAAATGATCTTCATCAAGAATTGCTTTGGCTTTGGCCAGATCAATCCGTGATCTGGTTTTTTTACCCCACGGCAAACCTAAAATCCAATCTAGATAATTACGAATGACCGTAGACTCTGCAGACATCGGGTTCATTTGCCGTAATTTTTTCAACTCGGCCAGAGCCTTGGTATTAGCCTCTTTGGAAAGCTTGGTCTTGGCAATTTTTTCCGCCAACTCATCGGCCTCGCCCGGGGCTTCTGTACTATCCCCTAATTCACGTTGAATAGCTTTCATTTGTTCATTCAGGTAATATTCCCGTTGCGACTTTTCCATCTGCCGCTTGACACGGGAGCGAATTTTTCGCTCGACCTGCAAGACGCTAATCTCGCCCTCCATCTTACCCAAAACTGCTTCCAAACGGGCATCGGCATCAATTATCTCTAATAATTTCTGTTTCTCTTTAAGTTTCACCGCCAAGTGAGCAGAAATTGAATCTGCTAATTTACTTGCTGCATCAATATCGCTAATTGCCGTAACAATATCCGGTGATATTTTTTTGTTCAATTTTACATAACGCTCGAAACTATCAACTGCACTACGCATCAAAGCTTTAGTTTCCGCAGTTTCCGTATCAGTTATCGCTACATCTTCAACCGAAGCTTCGATATAGCCATCAACCATTTTGAAATCAGATGCAGTTGCCCTGGCCTTACCCTCAACCAGTACTTTTAACGTCCCATCAGGAAGCTTTAGTAATTGCAACACCTTGGCAATACAGCCCAAATTATGCAACTCGTCATAAGACGGGTCATCTATTGACGGGTCAATCTGGGTCAATAGCAAGATTTGCTTATCCTTGCCCATCACCTCTTCCAGAGCTTTCACCGATTTCTCACGTCCAGCGAACAACGGCACGATCATATGCGGGAAAACCACAATATCGCGAAGGGGTAAAACTGGAAGTGTTTGGATTTTATCTGACATGAGCACTCTTTGTCCTGAACATTACCTAATCCGCACATAAAGTCCGAATCTATTTACTTCATCAGCTAACAGTATCCACTACTACCGATGAATGCCTAATGAATTATATCGGTATATTTCATCAATGATACAAGCCCCGATATGTGTTAAAGCCAAGAATAACTGTATATTTCGTTCAAAATAAAATCTGTATAACCATTTTACTTAACTCAAACGAACCATATCTGGCAAAACAAATGCAAAGGCAGGCTACACGTCTTTACGCGAACCTGCCTTTCTTAATTCGAAAAATAGCCAGAGCCTAAGAAGCTACTTTTGGTGTAGCTTTTTTCTTCTTTTCAGCAAATATCAATAATGGGGACGCATTACCGTCAATAACCTCGGCATTGACCACAACCTCTTCCACCCCGTCTTGTCCGGGAAGGTCAAACATTGTGTCCAGCAATATGCCTTCCATAATAGAACGAAGACCCCGTGCGCCTGTTTTGCGCTTGATAGCTTTTCTGGCAACTGCGGATAAAGCGTCCTTGGCAAAGGTCAGTTTGACCCCTTCCATCATAAATAGACTCTCGTACTGCTTCATCAAAGCGTTCTTAGGTTCGGTCAAAATGGTTATCAACGCGTCTTCATCAAGATTTTCCAAAGTTGCGATAACCGGCAGACGACCAATAAATTCAGGGATAAGGCCGAATTTCATCAAATCATCAGGCTCTACGCCTTTTAAGACTTCACCGATTTCAATCTCTGCCTCGTCTTGCACATCAGCACCAAAACCAATGCTGGTTCCTCGACCACGTTGCGAAATAACTTTTTCCAAACCGGCAAATGCACCGCCGACTACGAATAACACATCTGTGGTATCAACCTGCAAGAACTCTTGTTGCGGGTGTTTACGGCCACCTTGTGGTGGAACGGAGGCAACTGTGCCTTCCATGATTTTCAACAAAGCCTGTTGCACACCTTCACCAGAAACATCACGGGTAATAGATGGATTATCCGATTTGCGGCTAATTTTATCGACCTCGTCAATATAAACGATACCTCGTTGCGCCCGCTCGACATTATAATCAGAGGCTTGCAATAATTTCAGGATAATGTTTTCCACATCTTCGCCAACATACCCAGCTTCGGTCAAAGTGGTAGCATCAGCCATTGTGAAGGGTACATCTAGTATCCGCGCCAAAGTTTGCGCCAATAATGTTTTACCGCAACCGGTTGGGCCAATAAGAAGAATGTTCGACTTTGCTAATTCAACATCGGAGTTTGTTGCGGCATGGTTTAAGCGTTTATAATGATTGTGCACGGCAACCGACAATACCCGCTTGGCATTGAGCTGTCCGATAACATAATCATCAAGTACATCACAAATTTCACGGGGAGTTGGTACGCCTTCTTGTGATTTCACCAAAGAGCCTTTGGCCTCTTCACGAATAATATCCATACAAAGCTCAACACATTCATCACAGATGAATACAGTCGGCCCGGCGATCAGTTTCCTGACTTCGTGTTGGCTTTTACCACAAAAAGAGCAATACAATGTACTCTTGGAATCGTCGGTTTTATCAGATTTGCTCATAACGTAACTCCTGTCAGGCCAACACTTGGGACAATGCCCCTAGGTAATTTGTCGCATAAAATACTTAATTAGAAGATATTATGCAAATATGATGCCGAAATATTTGTGGCCAAAATGAGAACAGATGCTCTAAAATCAACCTTTTTGTTATTCGATCATCACTTTTCGATGGGATCAAGCACCAAGTGTAGCTTTTTTGACTCCTTTTTATATGGATTAACTGCTTCGTTTTTCATAAACATGATCAACAATACCGAATGATTTTGCCTCATCAGCCGACATAAAGTGATCACGATCCAGCGTTTTCTCGATCACATCATACTTTTGACCGGTATGTTTCACATAAATATCATTAAGCCGTTTTTTGATTTTCTGAATATCTTCAGCATGGCGAACAATGTCCGAAGCCTGTCCTTGAAAGCCACCTGATGGCTGATGAACCATAACTCTGGCATTTGGCGTGGCAAAGCGCATACCCTTGGCACCGCCAGACAACAACAATGAGCCCATGCTAGCCGCTTGCCCGATACAGGCCGTTGAAACCGGAGAGTTGATATATTGCATAGTATCATAAATCGCCAACCCGGAGGTAACAATTCCGCCCGGTGAATTTATATACATTGAAATTTCTTTTTTAGGGTTTTCCGATTCAAGAAATAATAATTGCGCAGTTATCAAAGAAGCCATTCCGTCTTCAACAGGACCGGTCAGGAAAATAATTCGCTCTTTTAGTAATCTTGAAAAAATATCGTAACTACGCTCGCCACGGCTAGTCTGATCAACCACCATCGGCACCAAATTCATCATTACGTCTGCTGGGTCTCTCATTTTCATTTCTCGCTATTCATCGTCAAACCAAATCTCTAGCAACATATTGTGTGTTACCTATAGATTCGCAAGTGGAACCGCAGAAAGTAGCAAATTAGTTAAGAACAGTGCTTTTCAAAGAACTTATCCACAAAAGAATGCGGCCAAACAGTATTTACACACCATTTGGCCGTCAAATCCGATAAAACTTCAAAAAAACCAGCTTAAATTACTTTTTAGTAGCAGGTTTCTTTTTTACTGCCGGTTTCTTGGCTGCCGGCTTTTTAGTAGCAGCGGCCTTTTTCGCTGGAGCTTTTTTTGCCGCGGTTTTTTTCTTGGCCGCAGGCTTCTTTTTGACTTTAGTTGCAGCCCCCGGTGCATCATCATCAGCAAACAACTCATCGCGGCTTACCTTAACGTCTTTAACCTTTGCCAGTTCCAGCATGAAGTCGACAACTTTTTCTTCAAAAATCGGCGCACGCAACCTAGCTTGAGCTTCAGGGTTTTTCTGGAAATACTCAACAACCTGCTTTTCCTGCCCCTGATAGCGCATGGCTTCTTGGTTTATTGCCCGTGAAACTTCTTCGGCGGCCACGGTAATATTATTTTGCTGACCAATTTCAGCCAATACCAAGCCTAAACGAACTCGACGCTCGGAAATTTTCAAGTATTCTGCTTTTAGATCATCTTCAGACTTGTCCTTGTCCTCGTCTTCAATATTGCCCTCTTTGATATCAGCCTCTACCTGTTGCCAGATTTGCTGAAACTCGGCATCAACCATGCCTGGCGGCAAAGGAAAATCATGTTCCGCATCAAGAGCATCTAGAATACGACGTTTTGAACGAGCACGAGACTGATTTTTATATTCATTTTCGATATTTTGACGAATAGCGTCTTTTAGCGCATCAAGTGATGAAAGACCTAATTGTGTAGCAAGATCATCATCAATTTTAGTTTCGGTTGGTCCTTTGACCACTTTAACAACCGTCTCAAACACAGCCTCTTTACCAGCCAAATGGTCGGCCTGATAATCATCAGGGAATGTGACTTTTAGACTTGGGGTATCGCCCTTTTTGGCACCAAGTAATTGTTCTTCGAATCCGGGAATAAACTGGCCGGCACCGATAACAATTTCCGCATCTTCAGCAGAACCGCCATCAAACTTTTCGCCGTCAATACTTCCAGAAAAATCGATTACCACAGCATCGCCATCAGCAGCTTTAGATTTTGCACTTTTATCTTTGAAAGTTTTTTGATCGCCAGCGATACGAGTGATAGCCTCATCGACTTCTTTATCACCTACTTCACAAACAGGACGCTCGATAGATAATTTAGCCGGATCCGCCGGAGTAAATTCAGGCATAATGTCAACATTGATGTTGAATTTCAAATCAGCCTTGCCGGCGATCACATCGTCAGCTTCGGTTTCAAGGTTGAATTGCGGGTTACCAGCCGGTTTGATATTATTATCGTTCAATGCCTTTTTGCTGGCTTCGTCCATAGCAGTTTGCACCAGTTCGCCCATCATAGACTTACCAAACATACGTTTGATATGCGCTGGCGGAACTTTGCCCGGACGAAATCCCTTTAACGAGACCTCCGGTTGAACTTCTTTAATTTTAGCATCTAGCTTGGTTTCAAGCTCGGCCACAGTAATAACGACATCATAAGTGCGGCTTAGGCCTTCGGATTTAGTTTCTTTAACCTGCATGGTTTCAGTCCGGGTTGTTAAGTTTATTAAAATACGCGCGGGAATCGCGCAAAACACTAATATTCAGCCGTTTTTATCACGACAGTTGCGCCTTATGTCATGAGTTTGCCCGCCACGCAACGGGGCTTTTCACTTAAAAAGGCATTTGCAGCTAATTGCGATCATCTGCAATCAAAACTTCATAAGCCGGTATCGTTAGGAATTCGGCAAAATCATCAGCAAACACCATATCCCGCATGATTTTCATTCCTGCATCAATCCGTCTTGATGCGTATTCAGCCGCGCTCAATCCTTGTTGCAATTCCGCCTCGACCAAGGCGAACTGTTCTTCAAGTAATTCTGCAGTGACGATTTCACCGGTATCCAGTTTTGCCTGATGCTTACGCCATTGCCATAATTGCGCCCGCGATATTTCTGCGGTAGCAGCATCTTCCATTAAATTATGAATTGGAACCGCGCCAAACCCGCAAAGCCACGCAGACAAATAAAGCAAACCAACTTCAATATTAGCCCGCACTCCCTCGATAGTGATCGTTCCATCACTTGGCTGGGTTAATTGGCTGGCCTTTACAGTATAGCCGTTTTGCCGATCCAATTGGTTGGCATTTGACATAAATTCGTCAAACACCTGCATGGCCAGTTTCACCATTGCCGGATGCGCCACCCAAGTACCATCATGACCGTCTTTGACCTCGCGGAGTTTATCGCTACGCACTTTTTCATACGCTAATGCATTAGCCGCATCATCATTCTTCACCGGAATTTGCGCCGCCATTCCCCCCATTGCATGTGCCCCGCGACGATGACAAACTTCTATAACATTCAACGAATAACCTCGCATAAAGCCCGAAGTCATTGTCACTTGCACCCGCTCTGGCAAAATCTTGTCAGATCGTTTTTGAAAGCTCTTAATATAACTAAAAATGTAATCCCAGCGGCCACAATTCAACCCGCAAATATGATCGCGTAATTCATAAAGAATTTCGTCAAGTTGCATTGAGGCCAGCAAGGTCTCGATCAATACCGTAACCCGAACTGTACCAACAGCTAAGCCAAGATAGGATTGCGCATGCAAAATGACCAAATTCCACAATCTGGCTTCATCAGCATTTTCCAGTTTTGGTAAATAATAATAAGGCCCTGATTGCAGATTGCGTAACGCCTGATGATTATGAAACAGATATAATCCAAAATCGAACAAGCTGGCTGAAATTGGTTGATCGTCAATAGTTAAATGCGCTTCATGCAAATGCCAGCCTCTAGGACGAACCAGCAACACAGCAGGATCATCATTTAACCGATATGTTTTGTCTTTGGTCGGGTGGATAAATTCAATAGTTCGCAAATTCGCATCACGTAAATTAACCTGCCCATCAAGCATATTGCTCCAGCTTGGGCTGGAAGCATCTTCGAAATCAGCCATAAATACTTTTGCACCGCAATTAAGCGCATTGATAATCATCTTGCGATCAACAGGCCCGGTTATCTCCACCCGCCGATCCGCCAAGTCCGCCGGACAGGGGCGAACCTTCCAATCTCCTTGACGAATAGCCAAAGTTTCTGATTTGAAATCAGGATCAAGTCCCGCATTTAACTGTTGTTGAAAATCATCGCGATTTTGCAGTAATTGCAACCTAGATGAGTTAAAATTACGATGTAAATCCGCCAGAAACTCCAATGCTCGATAACTTAATATCTCAGCATAACCAGTGTTCATCTTGCCATTAATTTTTACGCCCTTGGGTACGGATATTTGCTGGTTCATTTTAACCCCTGATAAATTCTAAGCCTTGAATTGATCAGCTTCGGTAGATTCTGACAAGGCCGTTGTTGAAGATTGACCGCCAGAAATAGTATTGGCAATCGCATCAAAATAGCCGGTACCAACCTCTCTTTGGTGTCGCGTAGCCGTATATCCGTGTTTTTCAGACGCAAATTCCGCCTGTTGCAATTCAGAATATGCCGCCATACCGCGATCGCGATAGCCACGCGCCAATTCGAACATACCAAAGTTCAACTGATGAAAACCGGCCAGTGTCACGAATTGGAACTTATAGCCCATTGCCCCAAGTTCTTGTTGATATTTCGCGATAGTTTCTTTGTCGAGATTAGCCTCCCAATTAAAACTGGGCGAGCAATTATAAGCCATCATCTTGCCGGGGTATTTATCTTGGATAGCTTCGGCAAAACGCCTGGCATCATCAAGGTTGGGTTTTGAAGTTTCCCACCAGATAAGATCACAATATGGCGCATAAGCCAAACCACGCTTGATACAATGCTCAACTCCGGTATTATCTTTTAAGCGATAGAACCCTTCTGGTGTGCGCCCTTGTGAATGGTCAATAAACTCGCGATCCCGTTCATCAATATCAGAGGTAAGCAGTTTCGCACTTTCGGCATCGGTTCTGGCAATAACCAAAGTGGAAACCCCACTTACATCAGCCGCCAAACGAGCGGCATTAAGATTACGAATATGCGCCTTGGTCGGGATTAAAACCTTACCACCCAAGTGACCGCATTTTTTCTCGGAAGCCAGTTGATCTTCAAAATGCACACCGGCAGCTCCGGCCTCGATATAGGCTTTCATTATCTCATAGCAATTTAACGGCCCGCCAAAACCAGCCTCGGCATCGGCAACTATTGGCAAAAACCAGTCACGCTGCGCGCCGCCCTCAGCGTGCTCCACTTGATCGGCACGCTGTAAAGTCCGGTTGATTTTCTTTGCCAATTCTGGCCCGGAATTTGCCGGGTATAACGACTGATCAGGATATGTCGCGCCGGCGGTATTATTATCCGCCGCCACCTGCCAGCCAGAAAGATATATAGCCTTTAAGCCAGCTCTGGCCATTTGCATGGCCTGATTGCCAGATAAAGCACCCAACGCATTTACATAGTCTTCGTTCTTTAGCAAATCCCATAACTTTCTGGCACCGCGATCAGCCAATGTATGAGCAATATCAACAGAACCCTTTAGTCGCGCAACTTCATCGGCACTGTAATTACGCTTGATACCCTCAAACCTATCACTTGCAGTGTTTGGCACCAGTTCTTCAAAATTATTACTCATTTAATCTCTCCCCAATGGATCGTAATTTACAACATCAAATATACTTAGGGAACTTCTAGCGGAAACCATTTCTTGGTCGAGAAAAATAGGGTTTAGATGTAAGTTTTGTAATTTTTTTCTTGTAATATTGTAAATCTTGTAAATATATTCAACTTCAGAATAAGAATCCTAATTTTTAAATTGATGAAAATAAAAACATACAAACATGAAACAACGTAAATTATTTGCCGGCGCCAGACTTAAACGACTTCGCCGCAGCTTAAAACTAACCCAATTGCGCATGGCCGAAGAACTAGGCGTTTCGGCAAGCTATCTTAACTTGATGGAGCGCAATCAACGGCCAATCACGGCGCAAGTTTTAATCCGTCTGGTAGAAATATATGATCTGGATATTGCGGTATTTTCTGCAGAACCGGAACAAAAAACTTTTCTGGCATTGCGCGAGGCCGCCAGCGATCCGATACTGGCATCTTTAGGATTAGATGACCAAGACTTAAAAGAACTAAACGAAGTGCATCCATTAGGCGCGCAAGCTATTATAAATCTGCACAAATCCCACCGCAATTTAGCGTACACTATTGCCGGACTTACCGAAAAGGTTTCTGGCGAACCTAGCTTTTCCGGTAACATACAGAGACCAGAAGAAATAGTTCGCGAACTGGTACAAGAAAATGATAACTACTTTGCAGAAATTGAAGAAGCTGCAGAACTATTTTCATCGGAAATTTCTTTTGATCGTCGTGATATGTTTCAACAACTATCTGCGCGGCTGCAACAATTACACTCTATTCGCACCCGCATCATACCGCAAAAGGTAATGCGTTCACACCAAAGACGACTTGATCAACACTCAAGGCGGTTATTGTTATCTGACCTATTAAACGAACAGCAAACCTGCTTTGAAATGTTAGTGCAAATTGCCCATCTTGAGTTACGCGACTTGTTTGACGAGAAGTCTATGGACAGTCGCTTATCCGAGGCAGGCAAACCGGCAAAAGATCTATACCGTGACTTTCTGGCCAGATACTTTGCTATGGCTGTATTACTACCTTACGAACATTTTTTTGAACAAGCTGATGAGTTGCAAATTGACATATTGCGGCTATCGGCAAAGTTCGATACCGGCATTGAAATGATAATTCGCCGACTAGCCAGTTTACGAAAAACCGGCTCTTTGGGTTTACCAATATTCTTTTTGCGTATCGATCAGGCAGGAACCATCATTGAACGCGGCGGCGATAAATCATTTGGTTTTGCCCAAGCTGGCGGAAATTGTCCAAAATGGAACGTTTGGAATAGTGGGCAAAACAGCCTCGCGCCACAAGTGGATTTTGTCGAAATTAGTGATGGCGCACGCCTGCTTAGTGTAGCTTTTGCCACGACACGCAAAAACCCTTTGTCGGAGCAATTTACATATTCACAAATTATGGTTTTCGGTTGCGCCAGCAATCGAGCCATGGAAACAATATATGGGCAAAAACTTGGCGAGGCACGAGAATTATCACCAACAGAAATTGGCGCAAATTGTCGAGTATGCGAACGTAAACAATGCGGACAGCGTTCAATGCCTACATATTTGTTTGATACTAAAAGCCAAAACCTGACAGCAAAACAACTCTCGTTAAATGCCTATTGGAGTGGTGAACATTAAAGCCGTTGATTATTCTGCCATCATCGCATCACGCAAGGCTTTAAACTCATTACCGTCATACCAGTTTGGCCAGACACCTTCACGGGAAATAGCTTCGCCAACCAAATACAGAATATCAAAATCCTGTGTCATTCCGGTAATATCCCAATCCGCAGAATATTCATCAGAGACTTTATGATAGTTATCAGAACGATATGTAGCCGCCAGCTTCTCGCCAGCAATTTTACCACCAACTAATAAATCAGCACCACCACCGCCATAAATCATTGGCACGCCCTTTTTTGCCAGCGAAATATGATCAGAACGATAAAAGTATCCGGCTTCGGGATTTTGATCAGGCACCAGATATTTACCATGCAATTTGGCTTTAATCTTCAAAATGTCTTCAAGTTCAGAGGAACCAAAGCCAACCACTTCCATATCCTTAGTGCGACCGGCAGGTAACATTGCATCAATATTGATCCCGCCAACAATCTTGTTCAAAGGCACAAACGGATTTTCAGCAAAATATGCCGAGCCCAGCAAACCGGACTCTTCGGCAGTTACCGCCAAAAACAGTATTGTGCGATCCGGAGCGGTTTCTTGGCGCACAAACGCATCAGCAATAGTCAAAATTCCAGCCAAACCAGTGGCATTATCCACTGCGCCATTAAAAATACCATCCTCGCCTTCGGCCACTTGCTTCTTACCCAAATGATCCCAATGCGCGGTATATAGCACATATTCATCAGGTTTTTTTGCTCCGACTATCATGCCCGCAACATTACGCGAAACCAGATGCTCTACCTTTGAGTTAACTGTTCCAGAAGTTTGAATACCTTTTAATACAGACGCCTGAAAATCGGCTTTACCAGCGGCATCGCGCATTGCTTCGTAATCAGCACCAGCAGCAGCGAATAAATGTTTGGCATCATCAAAAGATATCCAACCTTCTAACTTGGTGCGATTTGCTCCGCCATCAGTGCGCTCCAGATCATATTGCGCCCCAGCCCAAGAACCGGACACCACTTCCCACGGATAACTGGCCGGAGCGGTTTCATGCACGATAATGGCGGCAGCGGCACCTTGACGGCCAGCTTCTTCAAACTTGTAAGTCCAGCGCCCGTAATAGGTCATGGCCTTGCCGTTAAACAGATCACTATCTGGATTTACAAACCCCGGATCATTGATCAACATAACTACGGTTTTGCCCTTTACATCAACGCCAGCATAATCATTCCAGCCATATTCAGGCGCGATCACGCCATAACCGATAAACACAGTCTCGCTTGGATCAAATGACAGGCTTTGATCAACCCGCTTAGTCCAAAACACTTTGTTGGCAATATCAACGGACTTGCCATTTATCGAAAACTCAAGAGAAGAACTTTTTTCGTCCAAAGTAGACGCAACCAAAGGTGTTTCTTGGAACCAAGAGCCATTTGCACCGGGCTGCAATCCAATTCTCGCCATTTCGTCGGCAACCCATTGACTGGCGGCAATTCCACCCGGAGTGGTCGGGGCGCGACCCTCATACTTATCATCAGCTATTTCAGCAATTCTGGCACGCAAGCCGGTTTCCGAAATAGTTACAGCCAGTGGTGCAGGTTTTGCTTCGGCAACTATACCGGTTGGCTCTTCGCCTCTTGGTAACGGCATTGACTCATCAACAGTCTTTTTTTTGACAGTTTCCTCTGTTGTTTGTTCAACTTGTGAACAAGCGCCAATCGCAAACAAACCCAAAGAGGCAATTCCTGCCAAAGCAAAAGATACTTTCATGATAATCTCCTAGTCTACGTTCATTTCTTTAAGCAGTCGATCAGCACCGTCCATATACTTCATCACCCAAAGCATATAGCGAACATCAACTTGTATAGAGCGAGTGGTTTTCACATCAAAATCCCAATCGGAATTGATGCTTTCATAAGTCCCGTCAAACAACAACCCGACCAATTCGCCCTTGGCATTCAAAGCAGGAGAGCCGGAATTACCACCGGTAATATCCAGATCTGCCAAAAAGTTTACAGGAACTGAACCAATGTCTTTTAGAGCATATTCACCATAAGTACCGGCCTTGATTAGCTCTAATTGTGATTTTGGGGAATTAAACGGCTCAATACCGGTATCTTTGGCAAGAATGCCCTCAAGCGTAGTGAACGGCAAATACTCAAGGCCATCTTGCGGACTACCACCCAATACCTTGCCATAAGTTATCCGCAAAGTTGAATTGGCATCAGGATAAACAGCTTTACCTTTTGCTTTGTTAAAAGCAATTATTGCCTCCATATAACGCGGACGTAATGATTGCAGCTTGCCGGCACTTTGTTTTGCCTCTTCTTCACGCGCCATATCATAATCATAAAGCGCAACAGCCAGTTTGATAAATGGATCATCAGAGGCCTGGAAATCTGCGGGTGTTTTATTCATCCACGCTAGTCTGGCATCTTCACTGGCCAATACCGGGTCAGCATAAAACCCAGCAAGATCAGGCATTTCTTGGTTTTCAATTTTTAAGGCTCGGTCAAGAACTGCTACACGATCACCATCGTCCAAGGCCACATAATGGCCAAGAAACATTTGCCAAACAGCCCTGTCAACAGCCGGGTCATAACGACGGTCAATCCGCTTCATTCCTTGGGTAAACCTTCGCATATCACGATCTTGAAAACCGCGCTCACGCTTAGCGTCATCTTTTTGTTTTTCTATTGATAATCTATATAGACGCTTGGCAACACCAAGTAATGCAGGCCTACCACCGGCATAACGATAATAAAGGTCACGAACCCGCGTATTATATCCTTTGCGGATAACGCTATCCAGCTCTGAAATTGAATCTTGGTACTGTTCTACCCGTTCTGTAGTTTGTGAAACCCAATTATTCAAGGCGGTTTCTGTTGCAGCCTTACGACCAGTGAGATCAACTTTGCGTGCGCCCTCCATCTGGCCACCAAGGTTTTTGTGAAAGTTATTCAAGCCAGCCAAAAGTGACGCATATTTCACTCTCGCATCAGAACCTTTAGGGGCATTATCTTCGACTGTTTTAATCCACTCCCCTATTAGATCTTCCATTAACGGGTATTGCCATGAAAAAGTATGCTCGACCTCGCTCAATCTCCGATAACGACTGGTTCGACCGGGATAACCGGCAGCCATAACAAAATCACCGGCGCGCACGCCTTTGGGCTGTACTTTCAAGAAATGTTTTGGAGTATATGGAACATTTCCAGCAGCAAATTCCGCCGGTTTGCCATCAGGACCTACATAAGCGCGGTAAAACGCAAAATCGCCAGTGTGTCGTGGCCACATCCAGTTATCAATATCACCGCCGTATTTACCAACAGCACCAGCCGGAGCATAAACAAGGCGAACATCATTAATGGTCATTCTGGTAGTCAAATAATAATAAAGCCCGCCATGAAAACCCGTAACCGAACATCTTGTAGCTTCGTCAACTTCACATGCGGCAACGAGCGATTTTCTGTTATCCTCAATAGCCTGAAACCGCTCACGGGATGACATTTCATCATTCAAGCCAGCGTTGACCTTGGCAGTTACATCTTCAACCGCAGTAGTAACGGCAACAATACTTCCCGGAGAAGCAGGCAGTTCATCACTTGAGCTTTCGGCAAAAAAGCCCTTCTCAATCAAATTGTTGTCAGCGGTTGAATTATATTGGATCGACCCATAAGCACAATGATGGTTGGTAACGACCAACCCTGTATTCGACACAAATGACGCAGTACAGCCCCCCAATGAGACAATCGCCCCCATCGGATGAGCCGTTAAGTCAGATAAGGCAGACGCCTTTAATTTAAGTCCAGCTTTTTTTAAAGCCTTGGCAATTTGTGGAACCTGATCTGGCGTCCACATTCCCTCATCTGCCAAAGCAGTAAAACCAAAAAGAGAAAGAGCAATAGCACTAAAACCAATAATTCTTTTAGCCATTATGATAATCCTTAAAGCTGATGGTTCGATTTTATATCGATTCACTAACCAACTTGAACCGTTGGACAAGGTGGGTCAACCAGTGTTGGCATTTAGCTTCGATCTGTGACAGAATTATCGTGAAAACATAATTTTCCGGAGATGATAATGATTCGCCTATTTAGCTTTGTGCTTCCCCTTGTCTTAATTTTGTCGGCAACAAACGCCAAGGCCGATCAACTTGAAAAACAAGCCAATGAACTTATAGATATTGCTTTGCAGAGTAAACTTTCATGGCAATTACTCGAAAGCCTGACCACTGAAGTCGGCCCTCGCCTCGCAGGAACCGAAGCTGAAAAACGCGCCCGTGACTGGGCTGTTATTAAACTAACAGACCTTGGCTTTAACAATATTCACGTAGAAGACTTCACAATGACAGGTTGGGAGCGTGGCATGATATCAGTGCAAGTCGGCGCACCATATTCGCAACCGCTTACCGCCATTGCTTTGGGCAAAAGCATTGGCACACCGGTGGGAGGGATCAATGCTCCGGTGGTAAGGTTTGCAGATTTTCCGGCATTATTGGCGGCTGAAGAAAGTTCTCTAATTGGCAAGATTGCCTTTCTTGACGGCACCATGACCCGCACACAAGATGGCTCCGGTTATGGCTTGGCCGGCCCTAGAAGATGGACTGGCGCAGCAGAAGCCTCCCGGCGTGGAGCAATCGCGGTATTAGTGCGTTCAGTTGGCACAGACACTGGCCGTAACCCGCACACCGGCGGCACTAGTTATAGTGATGATGCGCCGCACATACCCGCAGCGGCATTATCCAGTACAGATGCCGATCAATTAGCACGCTTGTTGGCACTAAAACCAGAATTACAAGTGCATTTCACCCAGACCTCTAGGATTCTGGGAGACGTGCCATCAGGTAATGTGATCGCGGAAATAACCGGCTCTAAATACCCTGATGAAATTATATTGATTGGCGCACATCTTGATAGTTGGGATAACTCTCCCGGCGCACAAGATGATGGCTCCGGAGTTGCTATTGTCACCGCCGCCGCAAAAATAATTACCGATTATGGGCAGCCGGAGCGGACTATTCGTCTAGTGTTATTCGGAGCAGAGGAACAAGGGTTATTAGGAGCCAGAGCATATTTGGCAGCTCATAAAGATAATCTTTCACAGATCATGATGGTGTCCGAATCTGATTTCGGTGCTGGCAGGGTTTGGCGAATGGATACGGGAATTGCCAAAGCAGATGAGCCAAAGGCCGACCGGATACAGGCTGTATTAGCTAGGCTTGGTGTTACCAAAGGTCTTCGCACCGCCAACGGCGGCCCTGATGTCAGTGTTTTATCAGCCGCCGGTGTTCCGGCTATTAGCCTAAAACAAGATGGCTGGAATTATTTTGATATTCATCACACCCCGAATGACACACTAGACAAGGTTGATCCGGCTGATTTGGCACAAAACACCGCTGTTTATGCCGCTTACATCTGGATGATAGCAAATATTGAAGGCGGGTTTCAACCACCATCGAAACAAAACTGAACCCTAGTTTCCCCTCTTTGGGGAACAGAAATTGCATTTTTCTCGAATCAACTCATAGTATTTGTGAGATTTTCTTGTTTTGGGGTGGTGAACGATAAATGTATGCGGCTTCGTTAAAGAAAATTATCTCTTTAACCATCTGCACAATATTGCTAGCCGGTTGCAGCATGATAAACTCGGTGCTGCCCAAAAACTTACCAAAACCGTGGCTAACCGAAAATAAAAGAACAATTGCCCCAATAAAACCAAAGCAAGTCCCTGCTCCGGTTTTTACAGAACGCAAACTAACCCGTATAGCCGGCAGCCCGCCTTTACGGTTTTTTGAAACAAGTGAAAACCTGCTGGCCGATCTGACATGGAATTTAAGTGACTGGGATCGAGCAATATTAGACGGCGAAATTCAAAGGGTAATGAACAAACCAAAAGCCACTTCATTACAATGGCTCGCCTCAAACCCAGAGCTTGGCAGGGCAGTTTTAAACACAGGCCCAACAACAAAGCAGTTACAAGAACTTAAAATTCGCCGGCTACATATCCTAAACAAGACCCCGAAAAAAGTAATTGCCGTTTCTGGTCAGTGGCGAAGCTGGAGAGGCTCATTGTTACGAGCTGCACCAACAAAAGCCCGTAGCAAAATCATCGGCAGATTAGCACCGGCCTCCAAAGTACAGGTATTGGCAAAGGTACAAGGAATAACCGGTGAGTATTATTTCTTGATCGCGGTCAAAGGAACCGGTGTTGGCTATGTCAGTGAAATCGACTTAAGCCGACTTAAGGGTATAACAAAATCCTTTCCCGGTGCTCGCCCCAGCTTTAACCGGGCGGTAAATCTTGATTTTGCACCAACGTTACGTGATCCTGTCGAAGCGATTGTTAGCTGCCGTATCCTAAACGTGGAGATGACTAACATTCAGGCCTGCCGTGGACTTGATGGTCGCTGGCGAGCTCTCTAATATATAACCCTAAGTTCCAGTATCAGAAAGCATAGTTTCATAGGCAAATTTACGGCTATGCAGTGATATAACTTCAAACAAATCGGTTGGGTTTATCGGCTTGGCAATATGGGCATCGGCTCCACTTGCCAGAATTTCTGCCACCTGCTCCGGCATTACATCAGCCGTCACCGCAATTATCGGCACCATAGACATTTTTTTACCGGATTGCCTAATAATTTTTGTTGCTGTTAATCCGTCCATCACCGGCATTCTGACATCCATCAACACCATATCAAAACTTTTATTAGACAGTTCAGCCACCGCTAATTCGCCATTTTCAACTATTGTTATCTGGTGGTAGAAAGCCTCTAAAAGCTTACGCATTAAAAACTGATTTGCCGGATTATCTTCAGCCACAAGAATATTCAATGGCACAGAAAACTCCTGATCCTTCGCATCATCAATATTCTGTTCGTACTGATTTCCCACGATTTTTAACGGGATTGAAAAAGTAAAAGCACTCCCTTTTCCAATTTCACTTTGCACAGTTACTGTGCCAAGCATTGCTTCGGCCAATTGTTTTACTATCGCTAACCCCAAGCCTGTACCGCCAAACTTTCTGGTTATCGAGTTATCAGCCTGACTAAAGCGCTCAAATATGATCGACTGTGCCTCTTGGCTCATGCCAATTCCTGGATCTTCCACCGTAATTTCTAATTTCCGGCTGTCGGTTTGCCTGGAGACGCTGACGTTTAATTTTATTTCACCACCCTCGGTAAACTTTATTGCATTTGACACCAAGTTTATCAAAACCTGACCCAACCTCGTTATGTCACCAATAATGTGTTGTGGTAAATCAACGGCAAATACAGAGTTTAACTCCAACCCCTTCTTCTGTGCCTGCTTGCGCAAAGGTAATAAAATTTTGGTGAATTCTGCGATCAGCTCTATTGGCTCGTCCTCTAGTGTAAAACCATTTCGCTCATACTTGCTGAAATCAAGTATATCATTGATTATCGTCATCAAAGACCTTGCCGAGCCGCTAGCAATATCAACTAATTCACTTTGTTCTTCGTTTAAACTCGAACTTTCCAGCAAACCCAACATTCCCAAAACACCATTCATTGGCGTGCGAATTTCATGGCTCATACTGGCAAGAAAACTCCCCTTTACCTCTGCGGCATATTCAGCAGCCTCTCTTGCTTTATCAGCTATTCCTTGCATTCTCACCGCATCAACAAAGGCCATTTGCACGTGCTGTCGCTGTTGGCGGTTTTCAATAATCAACCCAAGCGTATGACAAAAACTTTCCAAAAACGATTCATGCTCGGCATTTCTTCTAACGCCCTCTTCAAAATACAATGTCAGCACACCGACCAAACCACCACTACCTCTAATTGGCATATTTATTTGCGCTCTTGACTGCTTGCTACTTGGCCATAATTCAAGCTCGCTCTCCAGACAACTGGCGTAAACGGCCTTATCCTGCGAGGCGGCCCGGCCACAAATATCTTCCCCAAACCCCACCTTCTTCAAGGCGTATTCTGCATCACCAAGATTATGACTAGCCGCAAGCTCCAGCCGCTCCTTTGCTGAATTTACAAGGAATATTCCACCCATCTTCCTGGTCTTTAGCCAAGATAACTGAAGCAATAATTTTAATGATTCTTCCATCACCTTTTGCAAGGTGAACTCGGGAATATTTATCTCGACTAATTGGTTCAGTAATTCGGCGTTCTCACGAAACTGCCTTTGCTGATTGCGTTCAAACACAACTTTTGAAATATCGGTTCGAACACTAATAAAGTGTTCAATATTCCCATTGCTGTCGAGCGCCGGATAAATCGTTGTATCAACCCAGTATAAAGCACCTTGCTTATTCTTGTTACAAATATGTCCACGCCAAGTTTTACCAGCCAATATATGGTGCCAAAGATCAGCAAAAAATGACGAAGAATGTAAACCTGAATTGACTATTTTATGAGTATTCCCGACCAGTTCCTTACTACTATAACCTGATAATGCCTCGAAATGCTCATTCACATAAACTATTATTCCGTCAGCATTAGTTATGGCAATAACAGAATGCGAATTAGCAGCTTCTTGTACTTTACTGCGAAATTGGTCGGGTATTTTCATTCCTGCATCTCTGACTAAACATCTCGTTTGTTTGTCAGTAGAAATAACAACCATTAGTTGTTATTTTATTAACCGCACCCTTATGGTGTAAACTTAACTCAGGTATCGTAATACAATGTCACCACATGCTTTGCCTC
Organism: Robiginitomaculum sp.; assembly: GCA_016763315.1. GTDB lineage: Bacteria > Pseudomonadota > Alphaproteobacteria > Caulobacterales > Maricaulaceae > Robiginitomaculum_B. The sequence goes on along the minus strand of JAESTZ010000088.1, from coordinate 3,858 downwards.
GGCAAAAAACAACCACCTCTCAACGATCAAGCCGAACATAGTAACAATAACTGCGATTCCAAGAAAACACACCGCCAATGAAGGCAACTGCCACTGCCCTATTATCAAAACAAATGGCAGTAAAAATCCACAAATAAGAGCAATACGCCTAAGTTTTTTGCTATGTTTACGGGCAATTTCAAAACCCATTTCCTTTAGCAAATAATTCGGCTGATCGTGCGGACTTTCAATCAGACGTACCTTGCCAAACTCGCCAAGTCCGGTCGCGGTTTCTGCACTGCTAGCAATTGGCCGATCAATCATGCTCCAATAAGAAAGCTTGATAACAAAGCCGCAAGCTAAAAAAAACAATATTGGCAATACCAGCCAATCCACAGCCGGCCAATACCCGCCTATTGCCGCCATAAAGCTTAACAACAGACCGCCGCTGGTCAAAGACATCAGCAAATACCCGGGAGAAGTCCAGCCAGTAGCCCATGCCGGAATAGCTTTTAACGAGCGATATATCATCGAAGTAGTGTAAACAGTGACCATTGAGCACACTGCGCCAATCAACCCGATCCAGGCAAATATTCCAGTGTTATCGCCCAAAATCACCCATGCCAATGCAAACAGGCCGGTTGGTATAAAAGTCAATATTGCCAGCACCCCTTCGCGCGAAAGCCAAGAAGATCGCCATTGCGACAATGCCCGCCAAGCTCTTGATGGTCGCCCCAAGTGCAGTGTAGAAGCCAATAGCCCAGCAATAACCAGCGCAAAGGCAATTGCAAACACCACCAGCCCGAATTTGAAATCAGCCTTAATCAGGCCGCGATGCGCCAACACTCCCAACCAGAACAACAAGCCATAGCCGGCGCCGGTTGCGGTAGTAAAAAATATCACTGATTTTGCAGGGTGCATGTCTGTGCCTTAAGCGGTTAGAATTCTATCGACCCAACGAGCCAGTAAACCGGCACCATCGCTACTGTCATCTTTGTGTTCCAAGAGCCTAGGTGCAGTTGCATTTCCTACTCTTTTGGGACGTGGAGGCAAGTATTTATTGACCGGCTTGGTAGCTTGTTCCGGCATCAAATCATAGCCCTTTCTAGCCGCCACCAATTTCGAAACATCTGATGCAGGATCTCCAAGGTCACCAAAAGAACGCGCTCCGGCTGGACAAGTAGAAACACAGGCCGGAACCCGGCTTTCTTGTGGTAGATTTTCATTATAAATTTTGTCAATGCAAAGAGTGCATTTTTTCATCACTCCCTCGTCCTCATCATATTCCCGCGCCCCGTATGGACACGCCCACGAACATAATTTGCAACCAATACAAATATCCGTATTGACCAATACAATCCCGTCTTCTTCGCGTTTATATGAGGCTCCCGTGGGACAAACCGTAACGCAGGGCGCGTCTTCACAATGCAGACAAGATTTAGGAAAATGCACTGTGCGGCTAATTCCGCTTTCGGTATCAACAGCTTCAAAAGTATGTATCCGGTTGAACCAAACTCCATCAGGTTCGGCACCATACGGGTCAATATCGGTTAACGGAGCCATCTGCCCGGCAGCATTCCACTCTTTACAATTCACCGCACAAGCATGACAGCCAACACAAATATCCAGATCAATAACCAACCCTAATTTCTTGGCAGAAGGGTTTTTCGGCAAACAAGTCATTTGTCACCCCCCTTAATATTGTTTCCATAGCCATCTTTTAACCCTGAAACATTGATTGAGTTTTCATGGCGGTTACCAATCCATGTTTTTTCCGCAACTGAACTTCCCTTTTGCTGTCCTTGCAAGTTGGAGCCATAGCGCAATACCGGAATATCAGTTTTTGGAGCATGGTCAAAAGCCTCGAACATCGGCTCGCTAAAACCTGCTTCATCTGGCTTGCACTTTACCAGTTTAACCCGCAAATCAAACCATGCGGCCTGTCCGGTTACCGGATCGGAATTTGAATAGACCTGCCCTTGTTTATCCGGAGCCAATACTTCGCCAATAATATGGTTTAGCAAAAATGCCTGATTGGATTCCGGCGCGTCTTTGCTCAATCCCCAACTGCCTTTGCGCTTGCCAATAGCATTCCACGTCCAGACCGTATCAGGGTTAACTCCGGTTATTAGCTTTACCTGTCCTTTAACCCGCCCAAGACGGCTTTCGATCCATACCCAATCATTATCAACAATGCCCGAAGCTTTGGCAGTATCACGGTGTATATGTAATTTATTGACGGAAGTTATCTGCCGCAGCCAAGCATTTTGCGAACCCCATGAATGATACATGTGCATTGGCCGTTGCGAGAGCGCATGTAAAGGGAACTCGGCATTATCAACTTGATCTTCTTCGAATGGCTTATACCAAAACGGTAACGGATCAAAATATTTCTCGACCCGTTTTCGATGGCGATCAGGTGGTTGATGCGCGCCGTGACCTTGGGCTGCCAGTCTGAATTTTTGCACTGGCTCGGAATATAAATGAAAAATTATCGGCTCTGCCGATGGCAACCAGCCCATCTCGACAGCATATTCAAGATAGTCTTTATTTACTGTCTTGAAATATTGCTGCTCCGGCGGCAATTCATGTACCCAAAAGCCGCCATTTTCAATATAGCGTTTTAATTGATCAGGATTGGGCTCACCTCGCCCGTGACTTTTGCCACCTTTACCGCGCCAACCAGCCAAAGGGCCAAGTCCCGGCGCACGTTCATGATTGACAATATAATCCTCATAACCGCCGGGGTAGGTGGGCGAGCCATCTTCATTGGCAAATCCAGGCAATTTCAAACGCGCACCCAAATCAATCAAAACACTTTGAAAACCGCGCACATCACGATCCGGTTCAATCACTGGATGACGAATAGCATCACCGGGGCCGTGCGCTGAACTAATAGGACGATCCAGCAAGGAAATACAATCATGGCGCTCAAGATATGTGGTATCAGGCAGGATTAAATCCGAATAAGCCACGGTTTCCGACCAATAGGCATCGGAATAAATAATTTTTGGATTTTGTATTCGCCGGTCTCGTCCTTATCGGTGAAATACTTTAATGTGCCTTGGGTATTCATTGATGAATTCCACGCCATATTGGCCATATACATGAACATCACGTCAATTTCACACGGGTCTTTCGCCCATGCGTTTCGCATTACCGTGTGCATCAAACCATGGGCGCTAAGCGGATATTCCCATGAATAGGCTTTATCAATACGCAATGGCTCGCCGTCATCATCAACGATTAAGTCTTCAGGGCCGGTAGGAGTTCCAAGCGGCATGCCCTCCAACGTCATATTCGGGCCAATCGGCTCGCCGGAAGGTTTTGGTCCCGGCGGTATCGGTTTTGGGTATGGCGCTTTATTGCGCCAACCACCGGGGACATCAACCGAACCCAGCAAGACTTGTAGAATATGAATAGCCCGACAAGTATGAAAGCCGTTGGAATGAGCAGAAATGCCGCGCATGGCATGAAATGAAACCGGCCTGCCGATCATCTTGTCATGTTGACGACCCCAGACATCTGTCCAAGGTTGATCAATGACAATTTCTTCTTCAAATGCCACTTGCGCCAGTTCGGCAGCGATCCGCCTTATAGTATCCGCCGATACTCCAGTGGTTTCGGCCACCGCATCGGGGGCGTATTTGTCATTCAAAAAACGTTTGGCCAATAACTCGAACGCCGGCACAACTTGCTTTTTTCGAACAGTTCTTGCGCCAACCAATGCCGGAGTAATATCGGCATCCATCGCCGAAACCGGTTTTTTCTTTTTCAAATCATAACAAAGCGGATTGCCCTTTTTGTCGCGCAAAACCAAACCATCATCTTCCCCGCCGGGGTTTTGAATAATTAGCCACGGCGCATTGGAATATCGCG
>JAESTZ010000087.1 GCA_016763315.1 Robiginitomaculum sp. | reverse complement strand
TTGCTTTCTGTGGCACTTTCCCTAGGCTCGCGCCCGCCGGGAGTTACCCGGCACCTTGTCTCTGTGGAGCCCGGACTTTCCTCGAAAGTTTGCACCTCCGCGATCACCCGGCCATCTGATCCGATGTCTGTTCAATCGGTTTTGTGGCGATTCGTCAAGTCGGCAATTTGTCTTAACAGCGAGGAAGTTTGCTGATCTAGTAAGCCATCAACTTGCTGTGGCCGATAGCGGCGCTGGAACTCGGACAATAAACAATGTTCTGGTTCGCCGCTAATGTCGTTGTTTTGCACGTCATAACCAATGGCTTGCAAGCATGTTTTGGCTTCATCAAGGTCAATTATGGTTGTCTGGCTTTTAGGCTCTGGCCAAATGCCAATGCCGGATCTGGCCAGCTTTTCCCAAGGAAACTTCTCGCCCGGATCTAGTTTACGGTTGGGGGCGATTTCATTATGGCCAACAATATTGGCCGGTGAAATATCATGACGTTGCAAAATATCCTGACACAGTTTGATCACTGCTGAGATTTGTGCATGGGGAAATTCATGCAAGCCAAAATCATGACCGCCATTTACAATTTCAATGCCGATTGAAATATTATTGATGTCGGTAACTCCCCGCCAATGAGCAATTCCAGCGTGCCAGGCGCGGCTTTCTTCTGCAACCAGTGCAAATACTTGCCCTGCTTCATCAATAACATAATGCGCGGAAACCTTAGCCTTTGCATCGCAAAGTCGTGTTATTGCCGATTTTGCGTCTTGCATGCCGGTATAATGCAATACCAGCATGGAAATTGGCGAACTACGCAGGTCGAAATTAGGCGAAGCGTAATCTTCACGGATCGTGAACTTACCTCTTAAAATTTGTCTTTTCCGTTTACAGTCCAACCTTTAGGGCCACGTTTTGCTTCGAGCGTGATCGAGCCGTTGGAGTTATTGTTTTCAGGATTTGTTGTCTTGTTGGAATAGTTCTTCGTGCCAAATGTTTTGAACAGGAAAAAAGCTAATGCAATGGTCGCGGCAATGATAAATGTGCCGATGATCGCAGCCATGGCAAAGAAAAACGTACCTATAGCGGTTAATACTGCAAATAAAACGCCAACAAGCAATACTATGCTTTTGCGAGCAAAATTCATCAGTCGCGAAACCAGATTGGTATTATGTGAGGAAAGATACATTGTCCTAACTCTTCTCTATATCCTTTGTTGCCCATCAACTTATCCAAAAACCGGTTCCCACTTTTTGGGTCGATGGTGTATATTCTGCCCACCAGTAATCATATTGGCATGAATTGCAGTTTCGTCAATGCACAAGCTTGTGATAGTTTTCCCGTTCGGCAAGTATTTTGTCATAAGCCATATTGATCATCGCCATTTTTGCATTGGCTAATTCTTGTAATTCAACAGGCAGGCCACGGGCTAAAACCCTATCAGGGTGGTTATTCGAGGCCATGCGGCGATAAGCAGTTTTGAGGTCATCATCAGAAATTCCCTCGTCAATTCCAAGTATTAAATATGGGTCATCTGGCTCCCGCCCAAGCCGTGAGGCTCTGATTCGACGGTATTCCAATGGTGAAAATCCGAATATGTCGGAGACATTACGCAAGAATTGCTCTTCTTGCTCGGTTATAATGCCATCAGCTTTGGCGATGTGAAACAAGCCGTCAAGCACGTCTTCCAAGACGAATGGACAACAACGAAACTTTCGTACTACTTGTTTGGCGTAACTTTCATAGCCTAAAGTGGTTTCGCGGAATAAATTGAATAATCTGGCGACATCTTTTTCCGCCTCTGGCGGGATCGAGAAAATTTCTTGAAAGGCTATAATTTCTTCGGTGGTGACCAAGCCGTCTGCCTTGGCCATTTTCGCGCTAAGTGCAATTAATGCCGCAGCAAAACTGGCGCTATCAATGCGCCGACCAGGCGGTAGCTTGTCATCCTCGTGATCAAGTAATAAACCAGCGGCTCTGGTTCCTACATCAATCAACTTGCGCCACATTCCCACTTGGGTAATCTCCTGATAATTATTTGCCTAAGGTAAGGGTTTAAGTTTGAACATAACCGATGGAAAAAGCAATGCGTGAAAAATGGCAATTCTGGATTGATCGCGGCGGCACGTTTACCGATATTATTGGTTGTGATGGCTCGGGCAATCTGCACATCAGAAAATTGCTATCACAAAATCCGCAAAGTTATGATGATGCGGCGACTGCGGGCATTTGGCAGATTTTGGGTCTGGAGCCGAAACAACAATTACCGGAACGCTTTGAATTAGATGTTCGTATGGGTACAACGATTGCTACCAATGCCTTGTTGGAACGCAAGCAAGCTAAAACCCTGTTACTGACAACGGAAGGTTTTACCGATGCTTTGCGGATCGGTGATCAAATGCGTAGCGATATATTTGCACTGGACATAAAACAGGTGCAGCCATTATTTTGCGAGGTTTTGCCGGTTGCTGAGCGGGTCGGTGTTGATGGCGAAATTATTATTCCATTACAAACGCAAAAACTACGAAAGCAGTTGGTGAAAATTCTCAGGCAGGGTTGTTACTCGGTAGCGATATGCTTGGTGCATGGATATCAATATCCAAAACACGAAGAAATGCTTGAGGAATTGGTAAGGGAATTGGGCTTTACCCACGTCAGCACTAGCCGGATTGATCCATTGATCAAATTTGTACCCCGGTGTTCAACATTGGTGATGGACGCATGCCTTACCCCGATATTACGTGATGGTGTGCAAAAATTACGTAGCAGTTTAAAGGGTAGCGACCTGTTCTTCATGAAGTCATCAGGTGGCCTGGCGCAAGCAGATGACTTTATTGGACGTGATGCGGTATTATCGGGGCCGGCTGGTGGTGTGGTTGGTATGGCTGGAACTGCGGCAATTAGCGGTTTTGATAAAGTCATTGGCTTTGATATGGGCGGAACTTCCACCGATGTTAGTCGAGTGAACGGTTCTGATCGTCCCAAGAAATTTCTTTCTCGTCCCGGTGGAATAGTGCTGCGGGCACCAATGTTGGGTATTCATACCATAGCTGCTGGTGGTGGTTCGATTTTACGCTTTGAAAATGGCAGGGCGCAGGTTGGTCCACATAGTGCCGGGGCAATACCGGGTCCTGCCTGTTACGGGCGTGGTGGGCCAGCAACTATTACTGATGCTAATTTGGTTTTGGGCAGAATTGATGCAAAGGGGTTTCCAGAACTATTTGGCGCTGATGGAAAAAGCAGTTTGAACTATGACGCGGCTTTGGTGAAAATGGACGAGTTGGCCGCTAAAATGGGTGCGGAAAATACCGCTGATGCTGCTGCGGGATTTTTACAGATTGCTACTGAGAATATGGCGCGGGCAGTTCATGCAATAACTGTGCACGAGGGTGAGGATCCGGCCAATTACGCATTGGCCGGCTTTGGTGGAGCTGGCGGGCAGTTGGCATTATTTGTGGCGCAAAGCCTAAATATTGGTACTGTGCTTATTCATCCGCAAGCAAGCTTGCTAAGTGCGTTGGGCATGGGCTTGGCGCAAAGACAGGCTAGCCGTAGTGCTGCATTTGGAATGTGCTTGAGCGAGGAAACAATAAGTAAGGTAGAGCGACTTGCTGATCAGTTGGCACAAAATGCGCTGAAGGAATTGTCCTTGGGTGATGGGGCTAAAACAATCGCTAAAATCGAAGTGGAAATTCGGGTGCAAGGCTCTGATACCGGGTTACGTATCGCTTTTGGGTCACGGGAGCAGATGTTGGAGGATTTTTCCGCGCAACATAAACGGTTGTTCGGATTTTATGAGCAAAATTCTGAATTAGTAATTGATTCAATTGATGTAAGCGTTGAGGCTCAGCAAGTAAATTTTATCCCTGCTGATTTTGCGCAGTCTTCACCGGCTAAATCCTTGCGGCAACATAAAATGTGGCTGGACGGAAAACCGGTTGAAGTACCTGTCTGGCAAATGGAGAAGTTACTCATTGGCCAGCAAATAGATGGCCCGGCCTTGATCTTGCAGACCCATTCGCAAATTGTTGTTCCTTCTGGTTGGCGCGGGTTACTGGATAAAAATGGTATGTTGATCCTGCGCGGTGAAAACCAAAAGGCAAAACGAATAGAGTCTTATCCGGTTGATCCCGTGCAATTAGAGCTGTTTAACCGACGGTTCATGGGCATCGCTGAGCAGATGGGGCGAGTGTTAGAGCGCACCGCGCATTCAGTAAATATGAAAGAGCGACTGGATTTTTCCTGTGCTGTATTTGATGGCAAGGGAAATCTGGTGGCTAATGCGCCGCACATGCCAGTGCATCTTGGTTCTATGTCCGACAGTGTGCGCGTAGTATTACGCCGGCATCCGGATTTGGTGTCTGGTGATGTGGTGGCGTTAAACTCACCTTATGAAGGTGGAACGCACATTCCGGATATAACTTTGGTCGAGCCGGTGTTTGACGATCAGGGGAATATGATATTTTTGGTGGCAGCGCGAGGTCATCATGCGGATATTGGCGGTATTCAACCCGGATCAATGCCACCTTTTTCTACTGACATATCTGAGGAGGGGGTGCAGTTTGATGCGGTTAAGATTATTAGTAACGGCAAGTTCGAGCAGCAAAAAGTTGAAAGTATACTGGCGCAAAAGCCGTGGCCAGCGCGTAACCCATCACAAAATATTGCCGACCTAAAAGCCCAAGCTGCTGGCTGTAAAAGTGGAATTACCGCACTTGAAAATTTGATGGAATTACATGGTGCGGAATTGGTGTCTGCATATATGGGGCATATTTGTGATAATGCCGAACAAGCCGTACGCGAGGTGATTGATAAATTAGTTGATGGCGAGGCCGAGGTCGATATGGATTGTGGTGCCAAGATCAATGTGCAGGTGAAAGTCGATCGTGAGAGCCGTACAGCAATTGTTGATTTTAGCGGAACTTCGGGGATTATGAGTAATAATTTTAATGCCCCTAAATCAGTTGCTAGAGCTGCTGTTTTGTATGTGTTTCGTTGTTTGGCTAATGTAGATATTCCGCTTAACGAGGGCTGTTTAAAGCCGCTGGATATTCGCATACCAAGCTCAAGCCTGCTTGACCCTGACCCGCCGGCGGCAGTGGTGGCTGGTAATGTAGAAACTTCGCAACACATTGTTGATGCTTTGTTTTTGGCCTGTAATGCTTTGGCCGGTTCTCAAGGAACCATGAATAATTTTACTTTTGGCAATGCATCACATCAATATTACGAAACTATTTGTGGTGGCGCCGGAGCTAGCCCTAATGCTGATGGTGCCAGCGCGGTTCATACCCATATGACTAACTCGGCAATGACCGATGTGGAGGTTCTGGAAAACCGCTTTCCAGTGCGCCTGAATGGTCATGAAATACGGTATGGTAGTGGTGGTGATGGTTATTATTTGGGTGGTGACGGCTCGATTAGATCAGTGACTTTTTTGCAAGATATGGACGTGGCCTTATTATCGTCACGGCGTCAGACTTTGGCTCCTGGTCTTGATGCTGGTGATTGGGGAATTGCTGGTTCGCAGCGGCTTATAAAGGCTAATGGTAAAATGATAGAACTTGATGGTTGCTTTGAGTTGAAGGTAACAGCCGGGGAAACAATAGAAATCGAAACCCCTGGCGGTGGCGGTTTTGGCAAGGGTTGAGCATAGCTAAGCAAAAATTCTTGTTTCAAAACCGGCAAGTTTTATAGTTTTATAATTCGACTCTTATTATAATATCATAATAGTAGAAATATGATTGTATAGTGTAAACCTAAGAATTACAATTCCGACAAAATACGGACAGTTTCTAACACTAGATCTGTAATATTAATGCAAATTGAGTTTCTCAGGAAATTATATATAGGAGATATATTATGAGCTATATTCTACGACTGTTTATCGGAATTACGGCCAGTTTTCTTCTACCTATTACGGCCTTTGCCGAAGATGGCAAAGTCAGTAATTTAGGCAAGGTTTTCCAAGGCGCGCCTAAATACAAAGCTGCAAATGGTAATTGGATCAAGCTACGCGGACGTGTGCTTTATGATGTTAGTGCATTAACCGAAACACCTGTTGGCGGCATTGCTCGCAATATAGACGATGACGAATTTAGAGCCGCCCGGATCGGCTTGCAAGGGCGGGTTGGCAAGTTCAAATATGTCGGCGAACTGGATTTTGCCGGCGGAAAAACTTCATTTAAGGATTTTAATGTTACCTATAAAGGTTTGGCGGATATTCAAGTAGGGCAAATGAAGACCACCAATTCTATGGAGGAGCAAGGCTCTTCGCTTAACACATCATTTATTGAACGCGCCATGGTCACTGATGCTTTTGGTCTTGACCGTAGGTTGGGGGTCGTGATTACTAAAACCGGTGTAAATTATGGACTCGCTGCCGGCGTGTTCGGTAATTCAATAGATGCCAAAAGAAACAATTTGCCCGGCAATACGGTATTAAGTGCCAGAGGTACATTCGCGCCAATTTTGCAAAAAGACAAGTTGCTGCATTTAGGTGCTTCGATCAGATATACGAAAGACGAGATAGGGGCACCAAAACGATCCACCCGTTGGGGGCCGCATCTGGCCACCGAGAAAATCAAACCTATCATGGGCGGTGATGCTGTGTATTACAATTTTGAAGTTGCCGGTGTTATCGGAAAATTTCACGCACAAGCTGAATATATGGCCGAAAGCGGTGATCTTGGCTCGGCCAAAGGCGGCTTTGTGCAAGCGGGGTATTTTTTAACCGGCGAAACTCGTGCTTACAAAGCTGGCGTTGGCAAGTTTGATCGCACCAAGCCATTGCGGCCTTTATCCGAAGGCGGCTTTGGTGGCTTGGAAGTAGTGGCGCGTATTGACACTCTTGATGCAAGAAATGCCTTTGATGAACAAGTAACTGCATGGACAGCCGGGCTGACATGGTATCCAGAAAGTCATCTTCGGGTAAGGCTGAATTACACCGATGCTAATGGCGATCGCTTTGTTGGCGATGGCTGGCAGTTGCGATTGCAAGTAGATTGGTAAAAATATCAGGAGCAGGGGTTACCTGCTCCTGAATTTATTTTATCCGGCCTTTGTTTTTGCGATCCACTCATTAACTACATCATCAAGAACCGCCAACGGCACTGGGCCACCAGCCAAGATCAGATCATGAAATTCTCGAATATCGAATTTATCGCCAAGCTGTTGTTTGGCTCGAGCTCGTAATTCTTGTATTTTTAACATGCCGATCTTATAGGCAGTAGCTTGTCCGGGCATGACAATATATCGCTCAATGGCGCTGGTGCTGTCAGAAACCGAATTTGGGGTATTGTTCACCAAATAATCAATCGCTTGCTGGCGTGTCCAACGTTTATCGTGCAATCCAGTATCAACCACCAGTCTTGCTGCGCGCCATAATTCCATCGCTAATCTACCAAAGTCGGAATACGGATCTTCGTAAAAACCCATTTCCTTGGGGATTAGTTCTGAATAAAGCCCCCAACCTTCGCTATAGGCAGTGTAGCCACCCATTTTGCGAAACATTGGCACATCGGTTAATTCCTGCGCGATAGATAATTGCATGTGATGACCGGGATTGCCCTCATGATAGGCCAAAGCCTCCATCTGATAGGTGGGCATGCTCTCCATCTTATACAAATTGGCATAATAAGTGCCTGGCCGCGAGCCATCTATTGCCGGTCGTTGGTAAAACGCTTTACCGGCAGTAGCTTCGCGAAACGGCTCGACCGCTTTTACGATCAGTTTGGCTTTTGGTTTGGTGATGAAAATTTCATCAAGCCGGCTACTCATAATATCAATATACTCGGTAGCCTTGGCCAGATATTCGGCTCGACCCTCGTCAGTGTCAGGGTAATAAAATTGTGGATCCTCGCGCATGAACACCATAAATTCGGACAGATCGCCATCAAAATTGACCTTGGCCATAATGCCCAGCATTTCTTCATGAATACGGGCAACTTCTCTTAAACCCAGGTCGTGGATCTGGGTCGGGGTCATGTCGGTGGTGGTCATTGCTTGTAATCTTGAGGCGTAATAAGCCTCGCCATTGGGCAATTTCCACACGCCATCATCACTTCCGGCGGTTTGTTTTTGCTGCTGCATTTCTTCGATCAAGGCTGTATAAGCTGGCCCGACAGAAGATAGAAGTGCAGTTTTTGCTGTCGCCAATAATTGCGCTTTTACTTCGTCGCTGGCTTCTAGTTTGTTTAGTTTTTTCTTGAAGTCATCAAATACCGGGCTGTCTTTATCGCCATTAAACGGTGCGCCGGTAATTATATTTTGCGCCGCATTGATCACTCTGTCATAAACAAATTCAGGCGGGTGAATGCCGTTTTCAAACCGGCGGCGGGTGTTTTCAACATTGCCGCCTAGATATTCAGCTACGCCTTGCAATCTGGAAACATACGCTTTGGCATCTTGCTCGGAGCTGATTTGGTGCTGGTTGATAAGGAATGCAGGTATTTGGCTGTGTACGCCGAACATCTGGTTAAATGAATAACTGTAATCCATAAAAGGCATTTGGCGTTTTGTTTGTGCGGCATTATATTCGGCCAGACGCCAGGATAGTTTTGCATTCGGTTCTAATTTGTCGAAATCGAATTCGGTTTGCATTTTTTCAAATGCTTCTAGTTGTAAGTTACTGCTTTCAATAGAAAATTCCAGTGATGGATTGTCCCATTTGCCATAATCTGCATCTCTTATGCCTAAGTATGATTTGAACATTGGCGAGCGCGCCAATGACAGCTTAAACTGTTCATCAAAGAATTGGTTGATTTTCTGAGTTTCTGTTTGCTCAGTTGTGGCAACAGTTTCTACTGTCCCGGTTTCTACTGCTTCAGCCTCTGTTTTTGTATCGCTTTGCGATGTTGATTGCGGTGAGCAGGCTAGTAATAGCCCGCTAAGCGCGGCGCTCAGTAAATATTTGCTTTTAGACATGATTTCTCCCGATTTATCAGTCAATACTAAAAACTTAAATTAAACTCTAGTTTCTAGTATAGTTTATCTTTGTGATCCATCAACTTATCCAAAAAACCGGTGCTGATCCCGTGTCAAGCACGGGACTAAAGCTTTTTGGGTCGATGGAGTATATTTAAGTTCATGCTCCAGCAACACGAGC
>JAESTZ010000086.1 GCA_016763315.1 Robiginitomaculum sp. | reverse complement strand
TTTCAAGGATTACGATTATGGTAACAGCTTCTGGTCTGCATAATATTATGATGGGTGCGGCTCGCAAAGCCGCCCGCTCGCTTAATCGCGATTTTGGCGAAGTCGAGCATTTACAGGTCTCGAAGAAAGGCCCGGCAGACTTTGTCACCCGTGCCGATAAACAAGCCGAAGAAGTGCTGGTTGAGGAATTATCCATTTCTCGTCCGGGTTATGGTTTTTTGCTTGAAGAAGGCGGCGAGATCAAAGGTACTGATCCATCGCACCGTTTCATTATTGATCCGCTCGATGGCACTACTAATTATTTGCATTCAATTCCGCATTTTTGCATTTCTATCGCTTTGGAGCGTGAAGGCGAATTGATTGCCGGAGTAATTTACGATCCACTGCGAGACGAGATGTTTCGGGCAGAAAAGGGCAAAGGCGCATTTTTGAATGATCGACGTTTGCGGGTTTCTGCACGCAATGGAATGTCAGCTTCTTTATTGGCTACCGGTATCCCGTTTAAAGGCAAGCCCGGTCACTCTCAATCGGTTAAGGAAATTCACCGCCTAAGCCAACAGGTTTCCGGTATCCGGCGCATGGGTTCTGCTGCGCTTGATCTAGCATGGCTTGCTGCCGGTCGTTATGATGCTTTTTGGGAACGTAACCTCAATATTTGGGATATTGCCGCCGGAATAGTTCTAGTTCGCGAAGCTGGCGGGCTAGTGACGGACATGAACGGTGAGTTGCAAATAGATGGCTCGTCTATTTTGGCCAGCACACCGGGGGTTTATGAGTTTGTGAAAAGTGAACTTGGCGAAATAAAGCCGTAAAACTCGGTCATTTGCAGAGTCTTTGTTATTCCTTGCCGCCCTTGATAATAGTTAGTTTTGGTTTCATTGCTTTTGGTTTCGGCGGAGGTGGACTTATTGCCTCCGGTGGTTCTTCTGTCGTGTCATCATCAGCAATAAAAGAACGAACTCCATACTTTTTACCTGCAGGTTTCTTTTTCCCAAAACCGCCGCCACGATTCCAGATTTTAGGGTTTTTACCTTTAGCTTTATCTTCTATTTCTTTTAATTTAATCGCTTGTAAATACGATAATGCCTCATCGGGCTTACCTTTGTCGGGGTCAACAAATGCGCTGCCAAAGGTTTCCAAGCGTTCCTCCAAGCCGTTGGCAAATTCGTTTTCCCATTCGGTGAATTCATTATCTTGCGGCAGGTCTTTTGATTTCAATAATGCTTTACGCAATCGGGACAAGGCTTTGCGTTTTTTACGCAACCGCGCTCGTTCAAGCTTTTTATCGTCATTCTTGTCCATTAGCCGGTTTTCCAACAACCCGTAATAATTGCTCACTGGCAATACCATGAAATTGCGCCGACATACAACGCACCCCGCCGCCCATCTGACAAACAGTGCCAGATTGCACTGGAATTACTTGTTTTTTTGTCATTGCCCGGATTTGCTGCAAAGCGATTACATCTTCTTTTATACCAAATTGCGGCAGGTAAATTCTGTTTTTTGTTACCAGCATATTGGTATAAATTCCGCAAGCAGAGCCAAAACGCTCATCATAAATTCCGCTATCATCATAAGGTGTAATTAGTTCGAATATTTTTATGTTCGGCAATCCACGCTTCAAGTCGGACTTTAATTGTTTCATATAGTCGGGATCATCAGGATAAGAATTAATCGCCAATAAATTTTCATCAATGAAAGCCACCACGCCATCGGCATGTTGTAATCCACCTTGCTCGTCGGCTTCGATAAAAGCCACATTGTTGATGCCGGTCATAGCCAGTAACAGTTTTCGGGCTTTATTTTCGGTAAGCCTGTTATCGGCAAGAAACTTGGTGCTGATAATGACGTTGCCGGCATAATCATCAACGAAATTTCCGCCATCATTGAGCAAGGCACTCTTGGCAAACCTTAACCCCGCTGTTGTTACAAAACTTTCAAAGACCGCCTGCACCGAATCGGCATCAACTTGACCAATTCCGCCGCCGCCCTGACCGGCTGCAGTATAACGAAACATTACTGGATCAGTAGTGTTTGATGGTGAAAAATCACGCGCCCAAATATCGTCTTGTGGCGATATTAGTACCCTTTGCTCTCCCAGAGAATCAGCAAAATAGCTGTAATTTTTTTGATCCGTTAGTACAAGTACTCGATCATGAGCAGCAATTTGTTGTGCAAAAACCAGTTGAAACCTTAATATTTCCTCTGCCATATCAGCATAATATGTATCGCCTTTCTTTGGCGACATTAAGATGATCAACTCTTGGCTGTCAGTATCTTGAGTCATTCGCTGATCTTCAGCGCAAGAAACATTGGTTGCGGTTATCAAAGCCACAACTATTGCAGAGATCAAAGCTTTCAACCATAAAGGCAATCAAACTGCTCCTGAATTTAGCTCTCGCCAAGGGCTGATAGATACAAATCCAAAATTGCTTCTTGTTCCTGGCGTTCTTCACGATCCATTTTACGGATACGCACCACTTGCCGCAATACTTTGGTGTCAAAGCCAAATGCCTTGGCTTCGTCATACACAGCCTTTATATCTTCAAGTACTGCTTTTTTGTCTTCTTCAAGGCGCTCAACGCGAGCCAGAGTCGATTTTAATTGTTCACGGGTACTTTGGCCCATATCTACGGTCATATTGGTTTTCCTGTTGGCAAGATGAGAATCATATTTGATTGTTATACTAGAGTATTCTCAGTTTGCTTTGAACTGAAATTTATCTGATTCTTTAGTCGTCGCAATCCTTTGCCGCAAAACCGGTACCCACTTTTGCTGAGGATTGCTCCAGCAACCGGTTAAAGCTGTCGACCTTCAACTTGTTTGCTTAACCGATCCACGCCTTCTTGTGCTTGCGACAAAAACGGGTGAATGGCTAATGCATCTGAATATGCCTGAAAAGCCCCTGTAGCACTACCAAGCCTTTCAAACACAAGACCTAAACCAACCAAAGCGCCGAAATGCCTTGGCTGTAATTCAATAGCCATTCCCAGATCCTCAGCCGCAGCAGTATATTCGCCGCGAGCATATTCTAATGCAGCTCTACGGTTCCAGCCTTCGGCGAAATCAGGTGCAAATTCAATAACGTCAGAGAAAAAATCACCGGCAAGCTCAAGATTGCCGCTAGATTGCGCATCTATTCCGCGCTGTAGAATCAGATCAACGCTAGGCGAGCCAGAGCTAAAAAACCTTGCCCAAACCTCTTCGGCTAAAAGTTCTGCCTCGTGATCTTCGGAAGATACGGACAAGCGATCCAGTAATTCCTCTACTGGCGCGTTTTCCTGTTGCGCTAAAAGTCCCGCCGGGAACAGCAATATCAAGGCAATAAATATATATAAAATTGATTTCATGAAGTTATTATAAAGCTTGCCGAGCAAAACGTCACGTTTCGTTTTTGCAATAGTAGCTAGGGTTTTGTGACAATAAGAATTTGTAGCTTAATATCAACACAGATAGATGACTTGGCACAGACCTGCTGTCCAAACAAAAAGTCAATAAAGCTGTTGCTGATGATTAACCTTGACGGGCTTTAAACCGCGGGTTGGTCTTGTTGATCACGTACAAGCGACCCTTGCGACGAACCACTTTACAGTCTTTATGACGATTTTTTAAGGATTTCAGAGAGCTTCGAACTTTCATAGTCCCGGTTCCATTGCTATAAATACATAAAATAAAAGAGCCTACATGCTGTGGCTCAAAAGAGCGCGGAACTTATGGCTCTGTTGCCATGCTGTCAACTGGAGAACAAATAAAATTATACGCAAAAACACTATTAGTGTACTGTATTTTGAGTATACCATAATTTAGACTAACTATTTGTAGATTACTGACTGGATTTGATTTCCAATTATTATTTTAGAAGAATTTTGCCATGAATGTAAAAATATTGATTCTGTTTTTCATTGGCTGCTTGTTTTGGCCGCAATCGCTCAAGGCTGAGCAGCAATTAAGTTACTCCAGTTGGCTCGATCAATTTGTACAACGCGCGGTTAGCGAAGGCCATAAAGAAGTCAAAGTAAGGACATTGCTTGCTGATTTAACGCCGGATATTGCTGTGTTGGAACGTGATAGGCATCAGCCTGAATTTACCCGTCCGATTTGGAAATACCTTGAAAGTGCTGTTTCACCCCTGCGGGTGAAAGGCGGCAAGCAGGCAATGCAAGATCATGCTTTAATACTGAATGAACTGCAAAGCTCTACCGGTGTTCCAGCAGAAATAATCACCGCGATTTGGGGGCTGGAAAGCGCTTATGGCAAAATACAAGGTGATTTTGACATTATTCGCTCGCTGGCAACTTTAGCGCATGATGGCCGCCGACGTAACTGGGCTGAAGGTGAACTATTAGCCGCGATGACTATGTTAGATCAGGGCGCAGTAACACGGGAAAACCTAAAAGGTGCGTGGGCTGGTGCAATGGGCCAAACTCAATTCCTACCATCAACTTATCTTGAATATGCCGTTGATGGCGATGCAAATGGCACAATTGACATTTGGAATTCTAAAGCTGATGCGTTGGCATCTACCGCCAATTACTTGCGGCGGCATGGCTGGAAAGCCGATAAATCATGGGGCGTGGAGGTAAATTTGACCTCCAATTTTCCATACCATCTAGCGGAGGATACAGTATTATCCATTGGCTCATGGCAGGTGCGTGGTGCCAGCTTGGCAGAAGACCGCCAATGGTCGAAAGACGAATTAGGTGACGCCGCCAGATTATTATTGCCAGCCGGGGCAAAGGGGCCAAAATTGCTGGTTAGTGGTAATTTTCGGGTGATCAAGCGCTATAATAATTCCACGGCCTATGCTTTGGGAGTTGGCTTGCTAGCACGAGCATTGGTTGATGAGCATGGTTTG
This sequence comes from Robiginitomaculum sp., assembly GCA_016763315.1. Lineage (GTDB taxonomy): Bacteria > Pseudomonadota > Alphaproteobacteria > Caulobacterales > Maricaulaceae > Robiginitomaculum_B. The sequence goes on along the minus strand of JAESTZ010000086.1, from coordinate 40,980 downwards.
ATTGCTGATTGGCCGCAAGACGTTAAACCATTGCAACGGGCGCAAATAAAACAAATGCAGGAATTGCTAAGAAGCAATGGCCACGACCCCGGTGGTGTTGATGGCCTAGCCGGACCAAATACACGGCGGGCTTTACGAGCATATCAACAACGTATTGGTTTATTGGCAGATGGTTTTGCTTCTGAACAAATGCTGCAAAATTTAAAAGTAAGCAAGCCATTACCGTAAGACTTAAAGGCTAACCAACCTCATCATCAGTTGGTTGAAAAGTGGCCATAACAAATACTATTGCCAATGACCCGCAAAGAAACAGATAAGGCGCTGATGACCCAAAAAACTGATAAATTGCCAATCCGGTAAATGGTGCCAATAAAAACCCCGCGCCTGCGGTTGAGCCGAGTAACCCGGCAGCCGCACCTTGCTCATTCTCGCTAACCCGAAGACTAGCTGCGCCAGACATTCCCGGGCGAATAGCACCAAAGCCGGACGAAGCCAGCAAAAATGCCAATCCTATCAACCATTGTGAATTGGCAAATATCATAATTCCTGCGCCGAATATTGCACTGGCACTACCTGAGATCAATAACTGGCGCGGTGAAGGGTGAAGCAATGGAATAATGATAAACTGTACGGTCAAAACACCAAGCGCACCAATTGCCATAATGATGCCGGCAATCGGTATTGCATGTATCACCAACAAGCCCAGACGGTCAGAAAGAACAAACAAAAGCGTCTGCAAAAACACCCCATACCCCATCCAGCCAATAGCGCCGATAATCAGTAATGATCGCAATCTGATGTCAAAAATCAAAGAAACAAGCGATGAACTTCTTACTGTTTGCTGGCTTGGTTTTTTGCGCTCCGGCATGCCAATAGCCACCAAAACAAACAAGAGCAGTGAAATTGCAACCAGAAAATACATAGAGTTGGGAACGCCAAAGCTATGACTGATCCATGCGGCAAGGGGCGGGCCTATTGCCGTGCCAACCCCGGCACCAGCCGCCAGCAAAGACAGAGATACAGTTCGCTCATGCCTTGAGGTTCGATCGGCAATATAAGATTGTGAAGCCGGCTGTACAGCACTGCCAAAGGCTCCATAAATAGCTCGTGATAATGCCAATAACACTAAAGCTGCAGATGCACCGACGCTGTCTTTAACTATCCAGGCAGCTACCAGACCCATAGATAACAAGAACAAACCATTTCCCAATACACCGATCAACACTACAGGCCTGCGCCCGATAATGTCAGACCACCAACCCCAAAACGGGCTGAAAAATATATAGAGTATTGATGAGCCGGCAAAAATCAGTCCGACATACATCTCTCCAGCGCCTAATTCACGGGTAAGAGCCGGCAATATTACAAACATCATTGAATTGGACATGCCAATTAAAACCATTACCGTGAACAGCAAGGCAAAGGGGATATGACGACTTGTCTGAATGATGTTTTCTTTCATAAAAAAAGTATCGCTAGAGCATTTATGATCTAAAAATAGAGAATCCACTAATTGTGTTTGTAAAACATTGTTCATTCGGAATTGATTGTAAAAACTAGCATTGCCCAACATCAGGTTGGTCAAAATATGCCTAATGAATATACATCAAAGCGCCAAATTTACATAACTAATTTAAGAATCAGCAATCTTGGTATAATAAGCGAAGCAATAGGCGCGCAGGCGTCGGCAAAGGCAAGGAATAAATATCCAGCATTCTGCCGATTTGACAATTAATATGAGAAAGTATACAGTCCATTGTACAACTGATTGTATATAAAAGTAAATTCATGATGCACGACAGCTATACAGACTCACATTCTTTACGAAATGCTTTTGTTGCCAACCTCTTAGGTCGTCTTGCTGACAAAATGGCGGAACAAGGAGAATTGTTTTTATTGGATGCAGGATTGGAGTTTCCATCAAGAGCCGCATCATCAGTTTTGATAATTGGGGAAAGAGGTAAAATTTCTACAGCCGACATTGCAATGCAACTAAACCAGCCTCACCAACTCGTCACGCAGCGAATTGAACTATTACTTGGCATGAAAATTATTAAGCGAACCGGCGACCAAAAAGACCGGCGCCGAAAAATTCTGACTCTAACGTTAAAAGGGCAAGAACAGTTTAAACAATTGCAGTTAAGCCTTGCGATGGCAGATAAAGTATTTAACCGATTATTTGATGAGATTGAGAGTGATCTGACTTTGGCTGCAACACGGGCTATGGCTGCATTAAATAGTAGTTCAATTATGGACCGTGTGAAAAATATTGAAAATCTCAAGTGCAATAATAACTAATGCCTATCTATAGGATTGTCTTTTATGAATTATTTTAAATCAACAATTATCAGTTTGATTACTATTATATTTGTGTCCTCCTGTGAAACGGAAGACTTTAATAATTCACAATCTACAATTTTCTCTCAATCGTGGAACAGTGGTCGAAGTGCGAAAGAACCTGCATTTCATGTTCAACAGATTGACACAAATACAATAGCAATCCGGCAGTCATTAAGAACCACCTTAGAGGCGCCATTTATGTATCTGGTATTTGGGAAAAAAAAGGCACTTTTAATTGATACTGGCGTAGAGGGTGTCAATATTCGAGTTGAAATCGATAAACAGATTGAAAACTGGTTGGCACGGACCGGGCAGAATTCCATTTCACTTGTGGTTATGCACACGCATGGTCATGGCGATCATGTTGGTGGCGACACCGCTTTTGAGAGTCGTCCAGATACAGTCGTAATTGGACATTCGCTCGAAAGTGTTACCAACTTCTTTGGTTTTGGTAACAAGCCGACGCAACCGATATCATTTAACCTTGGCAATCGTACAGTCGAATTACTACTGACACCGGGACATCACCCGTCACATATTATGGTATTCGATGAGACAACAGGTATACTCTTTAGTGGTGATGTAATTTATCCAGGAAGGCTTTATTTCCAGTGTGGCAGGATACAAGAATTTACTTCATCTATTAACCGCATTGCCTCTTTTGCAAACACACATAACATAAAGTGGTTATTGGGTGGTCATATTGAAATGAAGAAACAGGCCGGCATCACTTTCAGTTCTGGAAAAATATCGCGTACCGGCGAACATTTACTAGAACTACCCGTTTCAATTATCACGGAAATTAAAAATGGATTAAATGAAATGGCTGGTGAACCAAGAGTAACACAATTTAATGAATTCGTGTTATTCCCGCATCCAATCAACCCCGCAGGAATGTCGCCACCTGATTGGTGCAACGTCGATAGTAAGTACGAGTAACAATTATTGTCTGACGCACACTAAATGTCGTTTTAATGCACTTTTCTCAAGAATTTTGTCACAAGAACTTGGACTTATGCCTCTTCCTAACAGTAGGTTCATCCTTTTTGAGTAACATAATTAGGAAGAAACCCACTAACCGTAGGAATCCGGCTGTCCCCGATAACACATTTTGTACGTTATCTAGGACACTCTCCCATAATATTATTTACCTGTGATCACTCTGCTTCGGCAAAGCAGCCAACAGGAACGCTAGAGCCGGGGTTTTGCCAATCATTTTGCCCGAGGCACGAAAAGCCCCATTCTTCGGCCGATTTACCTTTTTGCTCAACTGCCCACTGATCGGCACAGGCAGCAAAATTCAATGTATCATTTGATAATGAGCCATCAGCCATTACCCGGTTGTTGATACAATTTTGATATTTCGCCACCAAACTTTTGAATATTCCCAATCGCGCAGAGAACGCATCAAGCTCGGCTTTTGACAATTTTCCAGTAAAAGCATCTTTATAGCCCGGAAATACTGGACGTTCTGGCAAAGTACCACACATTGACCCAACCAGTTCCACACCCTTTACCATCATATCAAGCGGACAGGCTTTGTAATTACGCTGAGCATCATTTTGCGGACGGTATCCATCTGCGGCCATCGTAGTCGTAGAAAACATGGCAATAATTGATATGGCGATGGCAAGTTTTAAATTTATCATTTTTAATTCCTGAATACTTAAATGAAAATTATTTATCGAAGTTTATTTGTTTGCTTGGTTAGCCTCTACCCAATCTCTTGAAAGCTTTTCATAAGCTGCCCATATAGCATTTTCGGTAGGAATGCTTTGATTATATGACTCCAGAGCTTCCCTCCATCTGCTTCTTGAGTGATCTCCCGGAGCGGTAATTATATGGTCAAGACAAGTTTTATAAGCTGTGTTTTCTTTAGAAAAAACAGCAACCATACTGGCCGAGTGATTTAATTGTTCATAGGTAATTACCGCGCCATTGCTCGGTAACTCTGGCACAGAGGGCGCCAAACAGGCCTCAGACGCTAAACCGGAGCTGACTCCGGCAAGCACCATTACAATAGCCAGTGATGTAATTTTCAACATTATGACAGCTCCTGGGCCGGATAAATTACAAACGCGGTGTCCCTCGCGAGTGGTCGGTTCCAGAGATTTTATCTTAGCACCCATTCTTTAGTTCCGCAATAATACACAAAAACATTTAATTACAGCAACACTGCATTAAACATTCCAAGTCATGATAGTACCAGATTGGGACAGGTTCGAGCCTGTTTTGAAGTTTTGACGAGCAGGAAAGTTATAGCTGATGTTACAGGTCATTGGGGTAGTAATCGTTTTCGGTATGGTATTCGGAGGATTTATTTTGTCCGGCGGGCAAATGGCACCGGTGCTAAAAGCAGTGCCTTTCGAGATGATGATGATCGGTGGTGCTGCGGTCGGAGCCTTATTGATAGGCAACAAAGGCAAAACCTCGCTTGGGGCTGCGGCTGGTATCCTTAAAATGGCGGCGGGATCAAAGTGGAAAAAGAAAGACTATTCAGATCTGCTGGCATTATTATTTACGTTAACTAAAACCATGAAAATGAAAGGCGTGATCGCACTGGAAACTCATATCGAGAACCCAAAAGAAAGTGCAATATTCACCCAATACCCGAGAATTTTGAAAGATCATTTTGCCACAGATTTTATTTGCGATACTCTGCGAATGATGACGATGAATCTTGAAGATCCGCATCAGGTAGAAGATGCTATGGAGCGGCAATTAGAAAAACACCATCATGAAGCGCTTGATCCGGCACACGCAATTCAGAACATGGCCGATGCTTTGCCGGCCTTGGGCATTGTTGCTGCGGTACTAGGTATTGTTAAAACAATGGGGGCGATTACTGCTCCACCTGAATATTTAGGCAGAATGATCGGTTCTGCTTTGGTCGGTACGTTCTTAGGGGTGTTTTTGGCCTATGGTCTGGTTGGACCGTTTGGAACCAGACTACAAGCTGTAATTGATGAAGAAGCTACGTTTTACAAGATAATCCAAACAGTTCTGGTAGCGCATTTACATGGTAATGCAGCGCAAATTTCTGTTGAATTAGGACGAGGCGTAGTACCAAGTCCAGCCCAGCCTAGCTTTGCTGAACTTGAAGAAGCATTGTCCAGCATTGAGGCAGTATAGTCACAGTTAGCTAAAATCCCTTTATTCCTAGCGACAGATGCCAATTCTTTGTGTATGAGGATGTTCATGGGAGTCTGTTTTGAAGAGGGAGAGAAACATGGCTGGAAGTAATGGTATCAATACATGGGTGCGGGTAATTGTTGTATTTATTGCCGCAGGTTTGGTTTCAGTTTTCATAATTAAAGGTGATCCGGAGCTGGCAAAGCAAAATGCCAATAACAAAGTCAACACTGTTGCCAAGATAGCAAAAGGAATGGTCGGAACTACTGGAGAGGCCGTCTTGGACGCAACCCTTTCTGTAAGGACGGACAGTGAGGTTAAAATTACCGAAGATGTTGTCGAAGATGCAACAGTAGATATTGCTGAAGATGCAGCAGTAGATATTGTTGAAGACGCTGTTGAGGAAGTGGTTGGCGCTGCGGTTGATGCCGTTGCTCCAGCAATACAGGATGCAGCGAAAATTGGCGAAGCAGAACTTGACGAAAACATTGAACCGGTCTCTGAAGTTATGTCAGATATAGAAGCACAGGTGGAACAGGTTGAGCCAAATGCTGATGATGTTCCGGTAAATGAAGCTACTGTGGAAAATAGCGACGAATAATTATTGAGAATTATTAACTTGAAAAAGCCGTTCAGGTTCAATTAAATCGAGAGGTTACTCTAGTTTTTGTTTTTTGCATTCCTACTGGCATCTGGTGTAAAATGCATGCAGGTTTTCAAAATAGATGTTTTTTAGTGGTCGCATTGCCTAACAGCAAAACCGGTACCCACTTTTGCTCGAAAAAGATTATACCATGTTTCAGAACGGAACACGATGACAGCACACTTTCTTGGCTTACCAAAAGCACAACTGTTGTGGACAGAAGCTGGCGAGCCACAAGATAAAATTTCGCAAGACATTTATTTCTCTGCTGCTGACGGTGTTCAAGAAACCAAAACTGTATTCCTGAATGGCTGCAACCTTCCTGATCGGTGGAGTGGACAGCCGCTTCACGTTATTGCTGAACTAGGTTTCGGAACTGGATTGAATTTTCTGGCAACTGCGGATTTATGGCGAAAAACCTGCCAACCGCGACAAAAGTTACACTATATATCAGTGGAAGGCAGCCCGCTATCAGCAGAAGAAATGCAGCGCGCTCATTTGCGATTCCCTGCCATCAACAAAATTGCCACCGAGCTGCGGGCAGTTTTACCACCAGCCGTTAAGGGCTTTCACAATTGCCATATAACAGATGATATTCAACTTAGCTTGTTATATGGTCCGGTTGATGAACTGCTGCCGCAGTTGCAAGCAAGTGTTGATAGCTGGTTTCTTGATGGGTTTGCTCCGGCCAAGAATCCACAAATGTGGTCGGATCAGGTTTTTGATCAAATCCAAAGGCTAAGTGCGCCAGATGCTCATTTAGCAAGTTTTAGTGTTGCCGGAAGTGTCCGGCGCGGACTAAGAAAAATTGGTTTTGAGGTGCACAAAAAACCCGGTCACGGGTATAAACGCCATCGCCTGGAGGCTGTTTTTACTTGCAAAAAACCAGAACCCGTTAAAGTAGAAAATGACAAATTAGAAAACGACAAAACCGTAATGGTGGTGGGCGCTGGCATTGCCGGTGCCTGCCTGGTTCATCAACTTGCAAAGCATGATATAGATTGCCTACTCATTGATGGCTCTGGCCTAGCAAGTGGTGCCAGTGGTAATCCGGTTGGTTTGGTAAGCCCGCGACTTGACTTGGACGATACGCCATTGGCACGATTTTACCGCACCGCATTTTGTTATGCTATTCAATTTTATCAGCAAAATATCAGTTCAAGTTTTGTACAAACCGGCATCAATCGTATGGCGCAATCACCGGAACAATGGGACAAATTTACCAAACTTTTTAAGTATAAAGCATTGCCTGATGAGATGTTGATATTAAATCTGACTAAGCAGGAATTGCAGCTTCCCACCGCTGGTACATTACAACCGGTCAAAGCAATACAAACTTTAGTCGGAGCTACTGATACTGTTACAAAACAAATAGATAAATTAACCAACGAGAATGACCAGTGGGTAGCTCGCGATACAGATGGCAAGGTAATTTCCAGCGCCGATATAGTTGTATTGGCGCATGGAGTCGGTGAAATAGCTAATTTGGGGCTGCCGGAATTACGAAAATTACGCGGGCAAATATCGATTGCCAGCAATATAACCAACAGACCCAAAAGACCGGTTATTGGTAAATCTTATGCGTTGGCAATCGACACTGAAAACTTGCTTTTCGGGGCGACCCATGATCGGGTGCAAGAAATAACTGATACTAATGTTAAGCTGGGCGATCATCATAGAAACCTTGCCGAGTTAGAAATATTACTTCCCGAATTGGCTGGTCAGATAGATGCATCAACTTTAGTCGGTAGAACCAGTTATCGCGCCGCCAGTCCTGATCTGCAACCATTGGCTGGGCAAGTCCCGGACGTAGATAAATGTAAGGAATGGGCGAAACAATATTGGGGCAAGCTTGATGATTATTCTTCGGCGCCGGTGCAATCTGGACTGTACATGTTAAATGGTCTCGGTTCGCGCGGGCTAACCTTGGCGCCAATATTGGCCAAAGCTATTGTTGCAGATATTCTTGGCCATTCATCACCTTTGGAAAAAGAAGCAGCAACTGCTTTGCATCCAGCCAGATTTGCTGCAAGAACTGCTCGCCGTCAGGCTGATAAATAATTATAACTGTTTTTCACCAACCGGGTATTACTTTATCTGGTTTTTAAGTAATGATGTTTTTAACAGGAGTAATCCTGTTTTGGTCCCGTAGCTCAGCAGGATAGAGCACCAGATTCCTAATCTGGGGGTCGCGCGTTCGAATCGCGCCGGGATCACCATGTTTGCTTAAAGTTCAAGCGCAATCTTGCGCTGCTATATCAAATAAGCTCACGCCAACTCACCGCACCACGCGCTCAAGAGCTAAGTGCCAACACTACAGTAGCGCAAAAAATGGTGCGCCTCGACGAAGAAATATTGAACGCGTTATTTGACACTCTTGCTGAGTGGAATCAGGTGCTCAATGCCGAAGCTTTGAAGGGAGATTATGAGCCGCGACCATGAGCGGCAATATAATCGATCAGGCTCGATCTGCCTTCAACGGCAAGCCAAACTCCAAAAATGATAAGCCTAAGAAGCATTATCCGACACGGATTTCTGTGCGTTTTACAGCCACAGAGCGGGCATTGTTAGAAGAAAAAGCAGGCGATTTAACCCTAAGCGCCTATGTGCGCCTTTGTGTTTTGGGAAAAGACGCGCCCAAGCACCGCACACGCCGCAAAAAGACTGTGCAGGACTATGAAGCGTTGGGGCAACTTCTCGGCTCTTTAGGGCGCTCCAATGTGCCAAACAACCTTAATCAGCTTACTAAGGCCGTCCATAGAGGCGATTTGCCGTTGCCGGACGATATTGCCGATGATCTCAAACAGGCTGCTTTTGAGATTGCCTATATGCGGCACATGCTCATGAGCGCTCTCGGTCTCTCCACTGGTAATGGGGAGGACGCATTATGATTATGGTCGGCAATAGCCGTGGTAATGGTCAAAATCTAGCAAGGCATCTGCTTAGCCCTGAAAACGAGCATGTGAGCGTTCATGCTGTCGATGGCTTTATGTCCGATGATCTTCACGGCGCGTTCAAAGAAGCCGAAGCGGTAAGCCGTGGTACGCGCTGTAAGAAATACCTGTTCTCACTAAGCCTTAATCCGCCCAAAGGCGTGGAAGTCGGTACTGAAGTATTCAACGACACAATTTCCCGTGTGGAAAATAAATTGAACCTAAGCGGACAACCAAAAGCCGTTGTCTTTCATGAAAAATCAGGCGCGGACGGAAAAACCCGCCGTCACTGCCATGTTGTGTGGAGCCGCATTGATACGCAGGCCATGAAGGCCATTCCGATGGATTATTCCAAACGACGGCTCAATGAACTAGCCAAAGAGCTTTATCTCGAACATGAATGGGATATGCCCAAGGGCTTTATCAGCCCCCGCTTTCGTGACCCTAAAAACTTCACTTTGGCCGAATGGCAACAAGCCAAGCGCCAAGGGCAAGACCCAAGAGAGATAAAGGCTATATTCCAAGACTGTTGGAAGCATTCAGATAGCAAAAAAGCGTTTGCGGCTTCACTCAAGGCGCATGGCTATCATATCGCCCGTGGTGATCGGTGCCGCTATGTGGCTACTGATATGAAGGGCAAGGTTTATTCCATCCCTAAATGGGCAAGCCTTAAAACCAAAGAAGTTAAGGCCAAGCTTGGCGATAGAGAAAGCCTGCCGTCCCTCGAAGAAGCAAAAGCTAATATCGCCAACACGTTATCGCTAACTGTTGAACGCCTTGCGCAAGAACAAACAACCAAACTCGAAGCCCTAGAAAAAGACAAACAGGCAAAGGCCAAAGCCTTGGCTGAAAAACATGCAAAACAACGTGCTTTACAAAAATCACTTCAAGAGCAACGCGCTACTAAAGAAGAACAAGCACGCCAAGAGCGTTTCAATAAAGGACTTCGTGGCCTGCTTGACCGTGTTACGGGGCAGCATTCGCGCACCAATACACAAGACAAGATCGAGGCCTTCGATGCTGCCAAGCGCGACCAGCAACAACGTGATGAACTCATCCTGCGCCGCCTACAAAAACAGCGCGACCTTGCCGACCGCCATGAGCAGGCCACAGCCAAACCGCAAGCACTCCGCACAGAGCTGCGCACGGATTTAGAACGCTTGGAAGCCCTTAGAAATCGCAATTGCACACCCAAGAATGATGGACATGATCGGGAGCCATAGGGTGTGCAAAAATTACAAATCAGCCCATTTCATCTTTCTCACACAAAGAATTTTATATTTCAGAAAAGCGCACGCTTTCTGAAATAAGGCTTTTATTTTGAGAGAATCTGCATTATAAATTATTTAATGTGAGAAAAGTGATAGGTTTCTAATATATGGAAATAAGTGGTTATAAATCAGGGGGGTACGAATCTCAATTCGAGTATGAAAGCTTTATGCCGACGCTTGTTCACCATAAATGGATTATATCCGACCCGCAGGTGCAACAATTGCTCAGCCGGGCGGATCGGGCCATCGGCGAGCTAAATGCATTCTCGCAATTAATTCCCGACATAGACTTTTTCATCCAAATGTATGTGGCAAAAGAAGCCACTCAATCCAGCCGGATCGAAGGCACGCAAACCAATATCGAAGATGCGTTTAAGGATGTTGATGATTTGTCGCCAGAAGTGCGTGATGATTGGGGTGAGGTTCAAAACTATATTGCAGCTATTAATTATGCGATTGAGAGCCTAGAGCGCTTGCCGCTTTCCAACCGTTTATTGCGTGAAACTCATGCTATTTTGATGCAAGGGGTGCGCGGGGAAAGCAAGCAACCCGGTGACTTTCGTAACAGCCAGAACTGGATCGGGGTTAGCCTTAAAAATGCGGTCTTTATCCCACCGCATCATGAGCATGTGCCGGATTTAATGAGTGATTTGGAAAAATTTCTGCATGATGATACCGCCTATGTGCCAGCCTTAATCAAAATTGCTATCGCACACTATCAGTTTGAAACAATTCACCCCTTTTTGGATGGAAATGGCCGCTTGGGGCGGCTGATGATCTCGCTGTATCTTGCATCCGAGAAATTGTTATCGAAACCGGCACTGTATCTTTCTGATTATTTTGAACGCAATAAAACCGCCTATATTGATCATTTAATGGCTGTGCGCGAAGGCAATCATATGCGGGAGTGGCTGGTTTTCTTTCTTCATGGAGTAGAAGAAACGGCGCATTCTTCTGCTGGGGTATTCAAACAGATAATCACGATTAAAGAGAAAATAGAACGAGAAATATTGCCACGTTTTAGCTCTCGCAGGCAGGATAACGCGCTGAAATTGGTGCAATATTTATACTCACGGCCAGTTGTTGACGTAAAAGCCATCACCCGCCTTTTGGATACAACGGCAAATACAGCCACCGCATTGATCACCGATCTTGTAAAATTTGGTGTTCTGCGAGAAATGACTGGCCAACGCCGAAATCGACTGTTTGTGTTCCAGCAATATTTAGCCCTATTCAAAGAGTAAGCCATAATCACTTCCCAATAAAAGCCTAGCAGTTATTCAGGTTCATTATCAAATACAACATATCTATCAGGATCAGCGAGCATTTCAGCTGGTGTCGCCGTGTACTTGAGCCACTCCTCGCCCTATATTGTACCAAATGTCTCCCCATTTCTTAAAATCGGCGACATTATTCATTGATGCATCGCCCAAAAACTGACGAGTATTAGAACGCTTGGAAGCGCTTAGAAATCGCAACCGTACACCCAAGAATGATGAGCGTGATCGCGAGCCATAACGACAGAAAAATCCGAAGCAAAAGATTTTACTTGTGAACTATAGTACACTTGATATACTGAAAGCAGGTGAATATGACTAAGCGAAACTTACGAAATTTGGACGCGGTGGAAGAAGATTATTTCCGCAAGCATCCCGAAGAAATGGACGATTATATCCAAGAGATATTCGCGGGCTATGCACAAGATCGCAACGCGCCCGCATTGCTTGCCTCCTTGCGCGTTATCGCCAAGGTCAAAGGTATGAGCAATATCGCCACCGAAATCGGACTTACGCGGCGCGGCTTATACAAAGCCCTCTCCGCACAAGGCAATCCGCGTTTTGATAACATCAATGCGCTTATGCAATCCTTTGGTTATCAGCTAATGCCACAAAAAATAGACGGCCCTGCGTAAGCGGTCGCCGCCATTCTAGGTTTTTCTGCATTTAGCAAACCCGATTCCACTCATTTTTTGCGAGACTAGCTGCTAAGTTTGGCTTATGGTATACTGAAATTATTGGAGATAATATGGCTTCGCTGGAGCAAAAAATTAAAGAGATTGAAGCGCGCACCTCTCGCCTATCAGAAAGCGAGGTTGAAGCCCGCCGCCAACATATTGAAGATTTCATGGCGATCAGCGCGTTTGAAGGTCTTTTGCCTTCTGCTCTGTCTTTGCGATTGCAAAAATCTTTTGCTGCAGAAAAATTGACTCCGACCGAATATATAGCACTTTGCCAGCAATATTCGGGTGAACTTCGCGCATGACGGATGAGAAAAGCCCGTACTGGAATAGTCACTCCGATGCGTATCAATATCCAATTCTACAGTATTAAGAAACCGCTTTGATGCCAAAGATGGCGCGGAACTGGAAGCGTTAGAACTTAACGCTACTCTTGCCCGAATGCCAGAAGTCCACACATACATTCAAAACCAAAAAATCACGTTTAAGCTGTGGCAAAATATTCACCGCATTTTATTTCAAGATGTTTATGAATGGGCTGGAAAAACTCGCACCGTCCAACTTTCCAAGGGCGGTACATTATTTGACTGAGCTTCCTTGTCCAACCAATCGACAACGCAAGCCACAACATCTCCGTTATAAACCCTCTCAATCGTGCCTATTGGGTGGAAGTGTGATTTATAACCCGTTTCTGTTATTGAAAGTGGGGCGCGAGGCGGGTTGATTGATTTAATTTCAAGGTGGGCAATTGAGCCGCCAAAGTCTCGCGGCTTATAACAGGCTTCAATCTCAATTCCGCACCAATGAATTTCATATATTTTGGAAGTCATTTTATGCCCTCCAAAATATATGAACGCTACTACCTGTTTCAATGGTCAACACGTCATTGATTTCAAGGTCACGCCCCATTTTCTCATAGTCGATATAGTAGCGAATTGTTTCGGGGATTTGCGTTGTTGCCTCCGTCAACTGCCCTGCGTAAGCAGTTGCCGCTCTTACAATAGTTCGCGTCCATTACCACAGTTAGAAAGGGGCTGTCGTAGATAAGTAAGATTATCTAGGATAGTTTATGGGTTTAAAGCGTTGCAGATTAAAGGATAGAGATCAGCGTAAGTTGCTGGAGTTTTTTGTGGCCGAGGTAACGGCACGCACAGCGGCTGATTTAATGGGCCTTCAAGTGAATACAGCGGCGCTATTTTATCGCAAAATCCGCATAATTATTGCCGGGCAACTGGAAGCAGAATCTGCCGAATTCTCTGGTGAAATTGAGCTTGATGAAAGCTATTTCGGCGGTATCCGCAAGGGTAAACGCGGGCGTGGGGCCGCTGGGAAAGTCCCGGTCTTTGGAATCCTCAAACGTGGTGGCAAAGTGTATACGCAAATTATACAACGGGCCGATACGGCAACGTTATTGCCAATTATTCGGCGGAAAGTAAGGCCTGACAGCGTCATTTATACAGATGGTTGGAAAGGATATAATGCTTTGCGCGTGTCCGAATTTAAACATTATCGGATCAATCATTCCAAATTGTTTGCCAACGGGCGCAACCATATTAATGGCATTGAAAACTACTGGAACCAGGCCAAGCGCGTATTGAGAAAGTACAACGGCATTCCTGAAAAACAATTTTATTGGTTCTTGAAAGAAACGGAATTTAGGTTTAATTATGGGTCACATAAAGAGCAGTTGAAAACGCTCAAAAAATGGACGGATTTATAACTTATCTACGACAGCCCCGTTAGAAAATTTGCTAAGCAAGCGCGTACCAAACTCCGCGCCCGCGACCATGCATGACTAGATGCCCTTTATCGACAAGGATGCGGAAATGCTCTTTCAGAGTATTCCGGCTGATGCCTGTGAGTTTAATCATATCGCCAATGGTCACACGCCCATGTTCGCGGGCTTGCTCTAGAATTTGAACAGAAAGTTCAGGCAATGCGGCCAGAACAAATTTTTCCCGTTCAACTTTCTTGGACAGGGTTTTTACCTGCTGGTGCAATGATCTCAAAAAGAACACAAGCCATGGCTGCCAATTTGGAGCATCGGTTCTGATTGTGCCTTGGGTTTGTCTCAAGGCTAGATAATAGCTTTCCTTGTTTTTCTCTACGATGCTCTCCAGTGATGAATACGGAACGTAAGCATAGCCAGAACGTAGCAAAAGAAGGGTTGTCAGGACACGACTAAGCCGCCCGTTCCCATCTTGAAAAGGGTGAATTTCCAAAAAAACAACAATAAAAATTGCGACCACAAGCAATGGATGTAGAGATTTATTTTCTAATGTTTCCTGCGCCCATGTAACTAATTCCTGCATAAGCTTGGGCGTGTCAAAGGGCGTGGCCGTTTCAAAAACAATTCCGATTTGTTTGCCAGTTTCATCAAAGGCGGCAACGCTGTTTGAATTTGTTTTATAGTTGCCACGATGTCTTTGGTCTTTTTGGCTATAGGCCAATAAATCACGGTGAAGCTGTTTGATATGATTTTCTGTAATGGGTATTTCTGCCCAAGACTGAAAAACCGTCTCCATGACATCAGCGTAACCAGCAACTTCTTGCTCGTCTCTTGTTTCAAATGATTTAATCTCTAAATTGGCGAGGAGCTTCTCAACATCACGGTCAGAGAGCTTACTGCCCTCAATGCGTGTTGATGAACCAATGCTTTCAATGGTTGCGACGCGCCTTAGCGCAGACAGCCTTTCTGGCGCTAAAGTGCCTAAAGCACGCCATGCGCCTTTGAATTCATCTATCGTTGAAATCAAAGAAAGTATGTCAGTTGTAATGTTTATATTGTCTGTTTTAATCATAACAACCAATACTACACCCAATTACACCCATTTAGCAAGCCAGTAATACACCCAATAACACCCATTCGCCGTAAATGCCATCGTTTGCGTAATTTTGACGTTAAACTACGCTAATTTTATGTGATATTAACATCATTATAGTATTATTTATAACCTTTTTATGCTATAATAATCATTATGATGACACTTATTACACCAAACAAAGCCCAAGAGATGCTCGCCAAAAATATTCGTGCGCGGCGGCTTGCCATTGGATTCACGCAAGCGGGACTATCGGAACGCTCTGGTGTGGCTCTGGCGACCCTGCGTAAGTTTGAGCGCACAGGCGCAATATCAGTGAAAAGCCTGTGCAAATTGATGATGATCGTTGGTGGATTAGAGCAGCTTGTGGAGGCAAGCGCCCCCGCACAAAGCGAGTTCACCTCTATTGATGAAGTCTTGGCGAGTAGTAAACCACGTCAACGGGGTTTTCGCTCATGAGTATCGCGCCTGTTACACAAATAAAAGTTGGCTTAGATTTTGGGAGCGGTTCAATTGATGTTGGTCGCCTCGCCTTGCGGGAGCGCACCATCTATTTTGAGTATGAGCCTGAATTTTTATCGCGAGGCTTAAATATTTCCCCGCTTCACCTACCCTTGAAACCAGAGCTTCAACAGTTTGATAATAAGCTCTTTGAAGGATTGCCGAGCGCTTTCAATGACAGCCTGCCCGATGGCTGGGGGCGGTTATTGTTTGACCGCGCCATGCGAGCGCAAGGCATATTGCCGCAAGAGTTAAGCCCTCTTGATAGGCTGGCTTATACTGGCCGCACAGGCATGGGCGCATTGACCTATGAGCCAGACTTTACCTCTGATGTAACCGCGCCTGATATTAACCTCGACCACCTGGCACAGCAAGCTCACGCGGTGTTGCAAGGACAATCAGATGATGTGTTAGAGGGTTTACTTGCGCTAAACGGCTCATCGGCAGGAGCGCGGCCAAAAGCCCTCATTGGATTTGATGAAAAACATAACCGCATTGTGCATGGTGCGTCCACATTGCCAAAAAACTATGCGCCGTGGCTGGTTAAATTTGCCAATGCTCAAGACGGTATAGATGCTGGCGCGACCGAATATGTTTATGCGCTCATGGCTAGGGAGGCTGGTATAGACATGATGCCGTGCCATCTTTTTGACGCGCAAAATGGCGCGGGATATTTTGCAACAAAACGCTCTGATCGTGATGGCACGGCGCGGCTGCATACCCATACGGCTTGCGGACTTCTACATTCAGATTTTAGAACACCGTCATTGGATTACCAAGACCTGCTGGCGCTCACCCATCATTTAACCCGTGATATGCGTGAGGTTGAAAAAATGTTCCGCATTGCTGCCTTTAATGTGCTGGCGCATAATCGTGACGACCACACAAAGAACTTTACATTTTTGATGGATGCAAACGGCTCTTGGCGCGTTTCCCCGGCCTATGATTTAACATTCTCATCTGGGCCAAGCGGTGAGCAAAGTACAATGGTCATGGGTGAAGGCAAAGCGCCAAGCCTTACGCATTTGCAGGCACTTGGCAAAGAGGCGGGATTAGCTAAACCAAAAATATTGAGCGTCATTAACCAAACCCAAACGGCTTTGTCACATTGGGAAAGCCTTGCTAAAACCCACGGCGTTCGCGCGGCAAATATACGCTTGATTAAAAACCGCATGGGAGCGGTGCAGTAAATTACAAATCATAATGTGTGACGTTGCGCTTTATGATTCACTCAAAATAATTCACCTTGCCGCGCCGCCGTCTCGTATTCTTTCCACGTTTTTGACTGCGCTTCCTTGTCCAGCCAATCGACAACACAAGCCACAACATTACCGTCATAAAGATTTTCAATCGTACCTATGGGGTGAAAATGCGACTTGTAACCCGTCTCTGTTATTGGAAGTGGGGTGCGAGGCGGGTTGATTGATTTAATTTCAAGGTGAGCAATTGAACCGCCAAAGTCTAGTGGTTTATAACAGGCTTCAATCTCAATGCCGCACCAATGTATTTTATATGTTTCTGAAGTCATTTTAACAGGCCTGAACAACGTAATGCGTATTATCGACTTCAAGGCTAGCAATATCGCCATTGCGCTCAAGGTCACGAGCGAAGCTTTCGGTATCAAAATAATAGCGTAGATTTTCAGGGATTTGATCCAAAAGGCCAGTATCTTCGAGATAGCTAATCGCGTAATCGAGAACTGAACCTTCAAACAAGATCACATCGTCCAGACGATCAAGAATGCCGTCCATGGCATAGCCTAAATCTTCGCTCAGATAGATGACTTTGATAACGTCTTCGTCGTCAAGCTCTTCAAAGCTATCGAACCAGTCTTTGAGATTGGCCTGATTGATACCAAGGGCACCGAATAAGCGGTAATTATCACCGTCGATAAACTGGATTTCGTATTCCTCAACAGGATCGCCATACTCATTGCGATGGGTAGCAGATTTTTCGAGATAGTCTTCGTAAGTGTTGAAATAGAAGCCTGATGCTGAAATGTCGTAAGGTGTTGCGTGATATGTATTTGTCATTGTTTTTCTCCTTGTTTTGAACAAGAAGACGAGCACTGGCTGCAAGGGCCAATTTATTGGGAACTTGGACACAACTGCCTTCACGGAAAAGCGCAAGCGCATCTGGGAGCGGAAGGTCAGTTGTGAACGAGGCCGCAGCCATTAAAGCGCGATGACTCAAAACGAAGGAGGGGGGAAGAGAACAAATTAGTTTCACGCGAACTCCAAGATAATAATAATTCTTAGATTTAATGTAGCTCTTGGTAGTGAGCTTTTAGGAACCTATTTTTCTTGGTAAATTCTGCTCGTACATACGGGGATATAAGGTTCATCATATCTTGATCTAGTCGATCAGAATTCAGTGTGAGTATGTATTGCTGATGATTGCGAAACTCTGCTTTTTCAACGAGATATTTAATGTTCTTGATCAACGTATCTTGGTCAACGTCAAAAATATTATCGTGGATCAATATACCTGGATGATTTTTGGAAACATTCTCATTTAAGAGCAAAGCCAAATCGTAAATAAAAACCTTTTCTCGTTCAACACTATGACTACCGTCGTCGTCGATTCTCATTACAATCTCAACAACCTGCTTTTTGCTGGTTGGTTTAATTTCGAAAGCTGCCTTTTTATTTCCCTGAATGAAATTGTGAATATCAAGAATAGTTCCCTCGAAAGATTTAATAGTTTCTTTCGCTACTTGTATATCCGATTGCAATTGCAATAATTCCGCTTCTTTCTTTGTTCTCGCCTCCTGCTTAAGTGTTTCCAGCTCTTCAAATCTATCTATAAATGCCCTTAATTGGCTTGCTTCACCAGCTTTGGCCTGAAACGCCGCGTAAGTTTGCTTTAGGTTTCTTAAGCTCCCCTGCTGATCTAAAATGCTGAGTTTTTGCGTATACTGCCTGTCCAAGGCAGCGATCTCGTGTGCTAGCCTGCTAATCTCTTGAGATAAGATTCCCCTGCGTTCTTGAATTAATTGATTCTGGAAATCATCGATTTTTGCTTTGAAGGAATACACTTCATCCAAATCTCGTTTTATCATATCTCCCAGTCTTTCACTCATTTGTTTAAAAAATTCACCGATTTCGTTGCTATCTACCCGTCGCCCGTCAGCAATCAGTTTCGTTCTGTTGAGTTTTTGGTTCAGAAGTGATTTTTCACGGCGACGGTCTTCAAGGTTTGCTTCGAGTGCTATGATGTCATCTTTGATGAATTCATAGCCAGAAATATTTTCAAGAGCGTCAATGCTCTTTTCTATTTCCTCAACCTCGCTGTCTAATTCGTTCAAATCTGACCGCGCGTCCGTAATATCTTTTTGCCTGAGAAGTTTTACGTTATCTTTTATCTTCTTGATAT
Source organism: Robiginitomaculum sp. (assembly GCA_016763315.1). Classification (GTDB taxonomy): domain Bacteria; phylum Pseudomonadota; class Alphaproteobacteria; order Caulobacterales; family Maricaulaceae; genus Robiginitomaculum_B. The sequence goes on along the minus strand of JAESTZ010000086.1, from coordinate 22,006 downwards.
CTTTTGTTAAATCATCGATTAGATTAATTGTGGATCGAATGGACGCATAAAGGTTAATGTCGAGTCCGAACAGAAAAATATGCGGTGAATAATCATCCGGAATTCTGTAATTTGTATCGTAGCATGCAACGAGGGACTTAAATTCAGAACGTTCATCCCTAATTAAAGGCCCCAATATCGACCTAAATGACGGAGACTTTCTTTCTGATTTTGAGAAGAGTTTTCCACTCAAAAATTCTGTGGCATCGCTAATATTTGAAAACACCGTCTCGTCACCATTAGTTATAATCTTCGGCTCTTCAGAATTTTCAATTGATCGTTTAATTGTATAACTATCACCACCAAGTTCGATGTCTAAACAGATTTCGGTTTCTGGTGGCAATATGTCTTTTGGAATAAGATTTACACGGCTCTTATTTTTACTCGCTAATAGTGCAAAGTTAAGGAATTCCATTGAAAGGGACTTTCCTACACCATTAGTTTTATTACTTGTTTGATCTTTCACGCCCAAAACGAGATTGACCCCATCGAAAAACTCAATTGGATCGATGATCTTGGGTTCGGTGTAAAGTTTTCTGATTCTAAACATGCTTCACAATATATGGTTGCTTGAATTCTATCAGTCCTACTGAGAATAGAAAAATCATCCCTAAGTACAGATGGCGTGAAGAAAACCATTTCTCCTTTTTCAGCTTATCTGTCACCTCAAAAATGCTAATCTGTCCGCCTTCCTTTTTCTCAAGCAATTGCATAATCTTATATCCTACAACAGGTGGGGCTGTTTCGATGTCTTCATCCGTTATAAATAAATTAGACAACTGCGGCCTCCTTGTTAGGAAACACATTGCACCTAATTAACTCATCAATCAGAAAGAACCGGATTGCCGTAACGTCGTATTCAATGCCATTCGCCATAAGACGTTCAGAAAATTTATCGACCAAAACACCGATCGCTTGCTTTGCATCCCCTTCGCACTCCGTGAGAACCTTATCGCTATAAGTCTTCAAATGTAAACGCAAACGCCTCAACTTGACCTGCCCCAAATCTTGGTGTGCAAAGACGTCAATCAGCACGTCTCCATATTCGGTATATAGTTCCTTAAATTCAGTCTTAAGGTAATCAGTATGGTTCGAGAACCGCTCTTCGAGCTTACCTTTGGGGTCTGGTTCCTCAACAAATCCTCCACCCGCAGCGGAATGATTTTCGTTGCTTAATAAACTGATTAAGGCCTGAAATGTTAGTATTTCCGTCGCAACCGTTTCAACATTATCAATCGTGGCTTGCCCTTCTAGGAATATTTTTATTGCCGATATTTCATCAACACCCTTATCTCCAATTTTTTTGATTAGATTAGAGAAATCCCAAACATCCTTTGTAGTATCCAACTCGTATTTTTCTTGTTCACCAACGGTCTTCGTCCGATAATTTTTCTTCATTGAAATATTAAGTATGACTAATCTGTCATATTCCTCATGAAGGTTTTTGCCAATAAATTTTGCAACCGTTTGTTTTATTTTAGAAAGGTCACTTGTTGATGTTACCTGAACAGCAATGTTCGAAACCTTATCACCAAGGTCTATTGCTGCAGAATTGGGTTCAATGATGTTAATATTCGACAATTCATAGCCAAAAATCAGGTTCAGAAAATCACGGTAAAAACTTTCGGCATAGATATTTATGTCCGTGAAATTACTTGGATTAGACAGCTCAACCTGCGACTTTAGATATGAAAGTATCTCAGTTATACGATCCAAGTCTGTTTTTCTATTGAGAGACACCACTACCTCCCATACGCGGCCATAAGGCCAGCTAATGTGGAGCTTTCTTTGATCTCATCATGTGGCACGAGAGCGTAGAGCCACTTCTTGCCATCGTTTTCTCCCGCATGAGTATTTGCATAGCCGATCCATTCACAAGCAGCGCGTGCTTTTGCCAGAACAACTTCATCTGTCATTTCGTTTTTGGCTTTCACCTCAACGATTAACTTTTCAGTATCCGTTTCAACCACGAAATCAGGTTCATACCCTTTGCCTGCCAGATATTCGATCTGGAACTGTTTGGAACCAGGTTTCATCCAACGAGTGACACTGGTTTCGTGGTCAGAATCGATCAGAACTGCAAAACGTCGTTCATCATCTGAATCAAATTTCTGGAACGGGTAACAGCATTTCTGAAAGCCAGTGAAAACATGTTTCTTTGTATCACCTAGAAGTATCGCTGGTTGCCTGAAGTCTCTGACTTTGGACGAGTCGGATACATTGAAAGCTTGTGGACGCAGCACCTGAAATCCACGTGATATCGTGGCCTGATAATCAGTGGGTGTTTCCCAATAATGTTGCTTCATCTGTTCGAATATAAAGCGAGCCAGCTCTTTTCCATGGACAAGACACACATTTTCAACATCTTCAGGAACAGATAAATACGAACGCACACGTTCAACCATTTGCCCTGCCAATTTGTACAAGAGATCCGACTGGCTATCATAATCAACCTGATCAAATTCGATCAAATGGCGAACAATATAGTTTTCCATCACATCCTCGCCTGCACCTTCGAAAGTACGTGCCAGAAATGAGCGGGCATCCGTGCGCATATTGGTGATCATGATTTCATCAGAAATGGGCTGCTTGGAAACAGCTTCAAGCCCCTGCAAGTCAAAGTTTTTGTACCCAAAGGTCACTTCACGGGTTGGAATGACTACAATTTCCGGAATTTCAATCGTCAACTCAACGATCTTGTCCGTGACCGTTTTTACAATTTTCTCGATATCAGGCTTATCGCCAACACCCTCAAATTCACCTTGTACGGGTTTCATGGCAACCGTAACTGCTACAACAAGTTCCTTTTGAACCGCTGGTTCATTCAACTGTCCAACGCCGCGCTTTAATTTACGTTCATATTGTTGCTGGATCAGTTCAATAGTCATTTGCGCCGCTTGTTGCTCTTGTGGTGTTTCAAAAACTAACGGTGCTTGTTCCTGCTCGGCCATGCCGGGTATTCCTGAAGAAGCGCCCGTCAACATGCTATCCAGAACTGTTGGTGATTCCAAAACGGTTGCGCCAGAGGAAGAAACATCCGCATCATCCCCAATAGAAATTTTCTTGATGGCGAAGGGCGAGTCATCTTGACGGGCACGTTTGATAACCTCATCAAAACGATCATGCGCAATAACAGTCAGAGTGTCTACGGTTTCAACACCAGTGCGCTTGCCGTATGGCAAGCGCAACCCACGCCCCAATGTTTGTTCGGTCAGAATATCAGAAGCCGATGCACGCAAGGGAACGATTGTATAAAGATTGTTAACGTCCCAGCCTTCTTTCAACTTGTTTACGTGAATGACAATATCGGTTTGACCGTCATGTTCCAGCGCTACCAAACGCTCGGACGCTTCGTCACTTTCAACACCTTTTAGTGCCGAGTGGATTTCAATAACTTTCCCCTTGTAGCGTCCGCCAAAAAAACCATCGCTTTCGATCTGATCCCGCAATGCCTTGGCATGGGTCGTGTCCTGCGCGACGACGAGCATAAACGGGTGCACTTTATGTTTTCCGCTTTCACGAGAATAGATGTCTAACTCGACTTTGACATGTTCATGGTAATGAATGCCGTCTTCAAGCTTGATCTGCTCAAGCTGTTCATTTGTAACAGATTTGGGGTCAAAGTTGGCACGGGTAGCCACCGCTGGCTCCTTGACAAAACCGTCCGCCATGGCGTTTCCAAGGCCGTAGTCAAAAATCACATTCTTGAATTCTCTTGAGTTCGCCCCAACTGTTTTCGGTGTGGCGGTCAGTTCCAACCCTAACACGGGTTTCAACTCAGCAACGGCCTTCATGCCTGCCTTGGCGCGATAACGATGAGCTTCGTCCATCATCAGGACAAGGTCAGGCAGCCCTGCGAGGTAATCAAAATAAGATTCGCCAATATATTCATTCAGTTTTTTTATTCGCCCCTTATCCTTGTTGATCTTGTCCACATTGAAAATATTGATGATAAGCGTATTGCCGAAAAGATCGCCGCCCTGGACTCCGCGTCCGTTATCCCAATTGTCACCAGTCACCAACAATGGCGGATTGAGAGCAAATTCAGCGATACCCTTGAACACGTATTTTGGTGTTCCGGGTGTAAAGTCCTGAATGAGCTTGTCGTAAATAGTCGTGTTTGGTGCGAGCACAAAAAAATGTTTTGATCGGCCTGTTAAAAACATAAATGCAGCGAAAGCCCCCATAAGACGGGTTTTACCGACGCCGGTTGCTAGGGCAAAACAAAGGGAGGGGAAATCACGTTCGAAATCCGTGACACTTGGATAAGCCGCCTGAATGGTTTCAAGTGCGGCAACAGGATCAGCGTCCTTTGACAGCTCAATCTTTGATACAACATTCGCCAGAATGGAAAGGGATTGTTCCTGCGGTGCGCGAAGGGAAAGCCGTTGGGTTATCTGGCGCTTGATTTTTTGATCAATGACCATGCTTATTCCTCCTCCTTTGCGAAAAGAGGAAGCTCTTCTTTCATGCGTTCCCGTTCGATTTCCTCATCGCTTTTGGCCATGGGCAGGTTGGCGACATTGAGGCTGTAATCATCTCGCCCCCATTCGCATTTTGACAGAACCGCATGGGGAATCTTCTTGATGGTGAGATTGTCAAAAGCATCTGTTTTGGCATTGAACGCCTTGCAACACACCAGCAGGGTTCGATCTGGCCCGACATCTTCCGATAGCTTCCTCAAAGCTGAATGTGTCATGGAGGCTGTGGTTACAAATATGAAGTCGGTTTCGGTAGAGTGTCCATGCCGCCAATACTCATTTTCGTCTTGCGATGGGGCGTAAGTGAAGCCCATATTCTTGCATAGGGCTTCAGCCAGCATGGCGGCGTTATATTCCTTGGAAATTATCCAGTTCCCGTATTTGTCTTTTTCAAGAAGGGATGGGGCAAGACGGTAATAGAGGAAACCACCGCCACCATTCCAATCAACTTGTTCTGAAATCCCCGTCATGTCTTCATTGTTGACTATTCGAGTTAGGCGAGGTGCAATATGGGTTTTTGCTTGCTCTCCTATTTCAACAGTTATCCACCGTCGCCGCATCTTATGAGCTGCGGCTACTGTAGAACCTGATCCACCAAAGGAATCTAGAACCAAATCCCCTGGGTCACTGAAATGTTTTAAAATAATTTCAAGTAGCGCTTCTGGTTTTTTCCCACTTCTGAAATCCACCCCCCCCTCTAAGCGACAGTTGCCAAACGCACCAGCCAAGTCATAAAAATTCTCAATCGGAGACGTTTTGACAGCATTTGCGTCTCTCAACTGCGCCATAGGGACGCCTTGATAATACTTTCCTTTGGTTGCCCCTATTTTTTTGGGGCCCGTGAAATACCGGCTGTCAAACTTGTCGTCGCCGATGCCATACACTTTATAAAGAACCCCGTATCCGTCATCATCATAACGTCCAGCCAAGAAATCACGGAAGAATCGTCCTGATGAATTTCCGTCCAAAATACTGCCAGATGCCCAAATTTCCTTTCTGCCATCTTCGCTTCCTAAATCCTTTTTTATTTCAAATTCATCCTTGGAAAAAACAATTACCTTCTTTCCCCCCAGTTCAATCTCGCGTCCTTTGGCATGCTCATGAACATAGAAAGTAAATTTGTCGAACGAAGATTTTTTTTCTGGAAGATTCGGTATCGCTCCATACTCTTTCCGATAGACGTGAACCATTTCAATTTGCTTATGAAAGTTCATATCCTGTTTTAACGTCTTTTTTGCATACCTAACCTGAACGTACAGGGTCGTTTGGTAATTTCCGCGGCCAAAAACATCGTCCAAAAGAACCTTTAAGTAATGACCTTCCGAATCGTCAATATGGCAACAAATAAAGCCGTCATCTGCAAGCAGAGTTCTCAAAATTTCCAACCGATCCCGCATCAATGACAGCCACAACGAATGTTCTATTCCATCATCGTAATGTTCAAATGCATTCCCAGTATTGTATGGTGGGTCAATATATATGCACTTCACTTTTCCTGTGTATTCGGCTTCCAGTGCCTTGAGTGCCAGAAGATTATCTCCATGGATCAAAATATTATCAAAAATATCATCGTCCGAGCGGCGCTCTTTGGCGTGACAAGATAGTTCCGGGTCTTCAATCAGAATGCGCGGCTCCAGCTTTGGTCGCGCATCTTTACCAATCCATGTCAGCTCCAGTTTTTGTTTTTTCTTACTCATTCTAGTCTACTTCCTTGAATTTTCGATATTCATCTGCCTTCTCGACCAGATTTAAGAAACTGTATCTTTCAGAACTAGCTATTGGATGTGTGGCATAAACAAGTTTGATAAAATCATCCCAATACAGCCTCTTAGTCACATCAATTATGTGATCTAAAGATATTCTCTCTTCTTCAGTAAGTTTTAGCGCGCGCGCGTTATCTCTCAGAGTAATAGATTTTTTAGGTTGCCCATGCATATTGCTACCCAAGTTTACTGAAAAAATGCCGCCATAAGAAGCAGCCACTCTTTCGACATCATGAACAAAAGGGCCATAATTATCAAAGTACCAATCTATGCTTGTCATTTGCTCATTTGAGGTAAGCGCTTTATGCCAATCTGCCAGATATATCATTTTTGTAAGACGAGCATTTGACATCTCATGACGAATGTTTTCAGGATAGTTTTTGATCAGATAGGCCATCACATCTTTTAACTTAGCCATTACAACCCCCTTTCAGTCGCATCAGAGGGACTAGGAATGTGTTGCCTGAGCGTTGAAATCATTTGAGAAAAATCAACAGCAATACTCTCTAAATCGGTTTGGAGTTGATTTGCGTCAAACTGTTCAGAATTTTTAGATTCAATAACCATTACCGCCAAAGGGTTGCCAGATAGATCATCCAATCTAAGAGCGGCATAAACGCGAGAGCGCATTTTCATACCATCGTGAGTATTTTTTGGAATATCATATTGTGACTGACAGTAGCTTTTATGGCGTGAGGATGTCTCAGGAAAATCTTTGTCAAAGTGCCATCCATTTTGCCAGCCTTTGGCAATACACCCTTGGTTGTCGGGGTATAAAGTGCGTCCTGGTTTTCTTAATTCTGGATTTGGCGAATATCTACCGCAAGGAATAAAGTGGCCGTCAGAATTTTCATGAACATAAATTGAAATGCGAGCTTGGTCACCCTGTTTAAAGTTAAGTTTTTTGGATAGGTTTAAGAGCAATCCGTCGAACAAAAACTTGATGTTATTTCCAATTTCTCCAATTTGATCTCGTGTGCTCTCAATTTCCTTTTGTAGATCATTCAGCGATTTCTGCCGCCTTTTCATCACCCAGGCTAAAAGCGCGGCCAAAGTGGCTGAAATGAGAAAAATAATAATAAGAGCCTTGGAATCAAGCACATCAAAGAGGCCGGGCCAGTTTGGATAGTCAATTCGCAATGATGTAAAATCGTAAGTAATCAGTGCGCCACTTATGAGAGCTATAAAACTAGTCCACGGCGCAAGAAATCGAGTTAAAAGTCCTAATCCTGTTGTTTTAAACCAATGCCACAATTTCTTCACGCTACAACCTCCCAACGGATTGAAAACATCGGTTCCAATACAGGAGCCGTATCCATGCTTTGCGCTATGTCATCCAGCATCTGGTTGACTTCGTCACGGATTTTCTTGCGGCGCTCAAAGGTTTTGAGTTTCATATCGTCTCGCTTGCTTTCCAGCCGTTGAATACGGCGTTTTTCAGTTAGCTTGTCGGCCATGGCCATCGCTGTGTTGGAGCGTAGAGCTTTTCTGGAGGCCTTGATTTCACCATCCATTTCCTTGATCTCGACCTCTGCCGCTTTTTCCAGATCATCGGCATAGGCATCAAGTTTATCGGTTTCCGCGTCTAGCCACTCGGCATTTTGTTGCTGGGCTTCCTCGATAATAATCTGCTGCTGTATAGCTTCTACGTTCAACAACTTATCATTGGGGACAGGTATTGTCGGAGCACCGTTTTCAGTCGCAGGTATTAGAAAAAGCCGGTCCACGGTTTCAGGGTGAACTTCTTCTCCATTATCTGTGATACACGCAGCAACAATATGCTCACGAACAGATTGAGGGGTTTTGATGCTGAGTTTTGATAGCTTTAACCAACCAGATTTGCCACCCAAATCCCTCACATCGGCAATAACATTCGGATAGGCCGAATGGTCGAACCGAAGGCACTTAACGTCCAGTTCTCGTTCTTTAGCTTGATTGACAAGAGTTTCCGCTAAATTTCCATCCGTCAAACGGAAGAATTGCCAACCTTCCTCGTCGGCAAGCGGCCATTCCGTTGTGTATGTTTCGTCCTGATAATCAAAGCGCGGGCTTTGGTCGCTATGGAACTTTGCGTCAGGCAATTCAGCGCGGGCAACTGTGATCAGCCTCCGTGTGAATTCATTCAATGAGCCTTCGATCATACCTTTTCTGGTTTTGAGACGATTGACGACATCCTGATCCATATGCTCCATCAGTTTTTTACGCGCATCCAGCATGTCAGCATCAATTTTTTCTTCCATCTCTTCTTGAAGCAGGTCAAAAGCAAGCTGTACTTCTTCGTCGCCGCGCGCTTCCTGAACGATAGCCAGCACCTTGCGTTCAAAGTCTATGCCGCGCTCGATTGTACCCAGCACCTCATCACTGACCCCGAAGACACCTTCAAAAAGTTTGAATTTCTTTTCCAACAACTCATAGACACGCGCTTCGGCTTTGTTCTTGCGATTGAGCAGGTTGACCACGGTCACGTCGAGCTTTTGACCGTATCGATGACAACGGCCAATACGCTGTTCGATCCTTTGGGGGTTCCAGGGTAAATCAAAGTTCACAATCAGCGAACAAAATTGCAGGTTGATGCCTTCGGCACCGGACTCAGTAGAGATCAATATGCTTTTGTCATCGCTCTTGAATGCCTCAACAATAGCGGCCTTCATGTCCGAACTTTTTGAGCCAGAGATTGCATCTGTTCCTTGATGACGTTCCAGCCAATCTGCGTAAATAGCCTTGCTTCCGGTATCATTATTGGAACCATTCATCAGTACGATCCGACCGTCAAAACCATTTGCAGTGAGCACCTCATTTAAATATTTCTGGGTGCGGACTGATTCCGTAAATATGACAGCCTTTTCTTGCCCACCCCGCTTGACAATTTCGGCCAAAATATCAGGGAGTTTCTCCACCAGCTTCTCGCCCTTGGCGTTGGATCCGATGGAAAGCGCAAGATCACGATACTCTTTTAGTTCAGCAACCTCTGTGGCTAACATTGCAGGATCATATGCCGGTTTTTCCGGCTCTGTTCCACCTTCATCACCCCATTCTTCAGCGAGCTCATCGATTGTATCAATGTCGTTTAACAGGCTCTCATCAATACGCTTTTTTTCTTCAAGGCGATTGATAATACTTTGCAGAAATTGTGAAATCGCGAAGGTAGAAGAACCAAGAATTTTGCGGGCAATGAGCAGCAGTAGATGATTCGTGCGGTCGCCAAATGCAATCGTATCCTTGCGCTGTAAAAAGGCGGACACTTTTTCATAAAGCAACACTTCTTCGTTTCCAGGTTCAAAGTCAAAGGTACGGACAAGACGCTTGGTAAAGTTTATGTGGCCAGCCTCAACCACCTGCCGCCGCAAAGTTCGCAGGCAAACCTGAGATAACCGATCTTTGAGAACTGACAGCGTTGCCGGACTGGCTCTTGCGCCGGTGTACATGGTGCGGAAAGAATATTGATCACCAAAATGATGGTCATCGATCATGGAAACAAGGCCATAAAGCTCCATCAACGAATTTTGCAAGGGAGTCGCGGTAAGGAGCATCTTGAAGGGGCGTTGCAGGGCTTCCTTCAATTTCTTGGCACGTTTTGATCCGCTTTTTTTATAGACGTTACGAAGGCGGTGAGCTTCATCATAGATCACCAAATCCCAATCTATGACAGCAATGTCATCCGCCTTTCCCGCCGCGAATTCATAGGAAACGATAACCACAGCATTTTCAGCCTCAAACGGACGGTGAGTTACCGCCTTCAAGCGTTCTCTGTAAGTTTTTGCATCCAGAATGAGACTATTGAACGAAAATTTCTCACGCAGCTCCTGCGCCCACTGCTTACGGAGCGAAGCTGGAACGATAAGAAGAACTTTGCGCTTCCGCTCAGCCCATTTCTGCGCAATGACTAGACACGCTTCAATGGTTTTTCCAAGACCAACCTCATCACCCAGGATCACGCCTTTGGAAAGAGGTGATTGCAATGCAAATAAAGCGGCATCGACTTGATGCGGATTCATATCAACTCTAGCGGAGGAAAGGGATTTTGCAAAAGCCTCGTCGCTTAAGCCCTCAAGGGTAATCCGATTTGCCAAATACTGGCTGTGATAGGGTGTGTAAGAAACCATAATCAGGCTTTGTCCTTGTTTTTCGTTCTTTTCGCATCGTTTGCGGCTTCATGCCCTGCTACATACTCCCGCATGTATTCTCGAAGCACCTGAGCGGCAGGCTTATCTTGGTCGCGGCAAATCTTCAGGAATTTTTCCCGAAGCTCCTGCTGAACCCGTATGCGAAATCCAGAATCTTTAATCATCAAAGTAATGTACACATTGGATACACGGTTGTGTAGCGCTTATTTTTGCCCATTCCCAACGTTATCCAGTAGCGAAACACTGGCGCATCCAAACGGCGGACGGTTAGCCTCAATGGCATTGTCAGGTTCCATAAGGGCAGAAACGTCCTTATGTCGATGGGTGCAGGGAGAGTGAAGTCTCCTTGCGAGTGGGTTCCAAGGGGCAATGCCCTTTGCTCTATGGGGTCTAGGGGAGAGATGAAATCTCCCTTAGTCGCAATTCAACTGCGATGAAGTTGGCGTGTATCCAATCCGCGTAGGGTTGGCCTCAATGGAGCTGTCTGGGTTCTTAGGGGTAGGAACGCCCTTATGTCTCTCTGAAAGAGGCGATGGATGCAAGGAGAGCGAAGTCTCCTTACGAGTGGTGAAACGGCGATACGTTTTGATTGGTACAAAAACACCCTTCTCATCTGGCTTGTCAGTTGGGAGTATGGGTTTGAATTGTGCCAAAGGCTGGGTATTCAACAGGGGCGCAGCATCCCTTTGGCAAGAGAGTTTGTCATACAAACTACATCTTGCGTAACGCACAAACTTCAAATTCACTAACACAGTTCATAATATACCCCCTTACACCAATATTGTAACGCCTTTTTAAGCGCATCCGCATCAGTTGTCCGCTGGCCAAACATAAAACAGGGTAAGCCTTTGATACTGCTGCAAAACACATAGATCAAATACAGTTAAAATGCAGTGTATAATTCATCAAACATCAATGCTTGATCGTTACTATAAGTAGGTAAATAAACATAGATCATATTTTACATAATAACCATTTTTTAACCAAGATAATCTATACTTTATTTAAGTAAAAACAACAAAGCATAATCGGTATGTGGGGCACTATACAGACATTTACGGGCGGTGGGACAAAGGGGCGTAGATTGCGCACTTTGGGGCGTAGATTGCGCACTTTGAGTTATCTTGTTATTTGCCCTGTAAATAACAAGATTCGGGAATGCATAGCTTTGCGCGGGGAGAAGGTGGGTCATGCGTAAGCAAATACCGATACAGACTGTTGCAGAATCATTGCCAGAAATTACCTTGCAGCGCAGGTTTGAGTTTGCGGCCAAGGGTTTCGTCTTTAACGATAAAACCATGAGCATGGAAGAAGAAAATCCCGATAAACCGACTCCGAGCAAGGTTGAGCAGGATGATCCGCCTGTTCGTTCTCTTCGCGCCATGACCGATTTTCTTAAAGAGCAAATCGCAGAGGCGCAATCGCCCACCGAGCGGGATGCTCTGAAAGCCAAGCTCCAAAACATTTTTGACGAACGGGAGGGATTGCAGGCGCGATATGATGCCTTGACCAAGCCGGAACCTGCACAGGAAACCGCGCAACCTGCCATAGACGAAAATGATCCGAACACACCCTCCCCGGAAGAGCAGATTGCCAAAACCCGCGCAGATCAAGAAAAACTTCAAGCGCATCAACGCCAATTGTCGGGCGCGGCGGAGGCTGCGGGGGAGATGACATCCGCCGTTGGGGCGCAGGCCGAGATGAGAGGCGACACACAAGATGCCAAAGAAAAAACCCGCAAAAATCAAACCGATACACAGCTATTGCTCGAGGCATTGCGCAATGATCTACAAAACGAATTAAACCGGATTGAAGAGCGCCGTGACGACATCAATGAAATGCGCGGAGGCATCGAAGACGTTTTTGAAAATGGCTATGATCTTGGTGAAGACGGTAAAATTACCAATGAACAAGCTGAGAAAGCGTTGCGGGAGTATGAAGAGCGCACCGGCCAAACCGTGGACAGGAATAATGAGGCCGCTGTTTATGCGGCATTCGCCGATCAATGGAAGGCCTTTGAACGTGAAGAGGCACAAATGAACAAGCGCGCGAAGGAGATCGATAATTTTATTGAAAAAGACCTTCCTGAGGCGGAAAGAAAGCTGAATGATCCAAGCGTATCTCAGGCAGAAAAAGACCGCGATTTCTTGGAAACTTCAACAAAAGCAAAAGGTTTTATGAACAATGGAGCGGACGACATTGAAACGAAAATCATTCAGCAAGAATCCGGATATGAGGGGCAGGCGAATGGAGAGGCTCAAAAAACAATGAATGACGCAAATTCGTACAGCGCTACTTTTCGCTAGCCTGCAGCTAAATCGATGCCACGTATCTTTGTAGGATATATCTCTCCAATTACGTACAAAAGGCTTCCATTGACCAAGCCTCTCTGATCGATTTGTCCGCTTTTATCAAACATAAACATCGTCGTCGGGCCATCCGTATCGCGGAACTCAATAGGAATATCGCCGCCATATCTTTCGTTGATTGCTTCTGAGAAAGCCACCTTCACAATGTTAGATACTTCATTCGGGTTCCTTAAAATAACCACCGTGCCATGCGCGGCATCCATGCATGCCCTTTTGTATTCTTGTTCAGAAATTTCATCGCAAGCCGAGATGTAAGGGTTTCTTATTGATACAGGTGCCGGCGCAGTCGTTGTTGATGCTACTTGCGTTATTGGCGCGGCTGTCGTGCTCACCGCCGCCGGTGTGGGCGGCGTCTGATTATTCGGGCCTTCCTGCGCGCAGGCCGCTGAAGAAAACAATAATGTTGCACCAAGAATCGCGCCACGTGCGCCGCTAAAAGCGCCTGAAAGCCTTGAGAACCCTTGGTTTGAGCTTTTATCGTCTGCCCTTGGACTAATATTGCCGTGCAATAAAGTTTCAATCTCTTGGTTGTGATCATTTTTACAGCCAGCGCTACGGTAACAAAAGTACGGGATAAAAGCAAGTTTTGGCTGATTGTTGCTTGCGCCGGATGCGTGCAAAAAGGATCCTTTATGAAGGCGGTACTCGCCCATGAATATGGAAAAAATAAGGCACAATATGTACAAGGGTTTAGCAAAAATTGTGACGAAATCGGGCGCTGATTTTAGCCCATTTCAAAATCGATCGTTTTTGGAAAGGCAAGGTTGAAGATATGAAAAATAGTGAAAATGGCCGTAGCATAGGCTATGCGCGGGTTTCCCAGTCGGGAATGAATGAGGCACGGCAGACTGATCGCTTAATGGCTGTTTGCGATAAGGTGTATGTGGAGAAAATATCAGGCGCGGCCAAATCCCGCCCCGTGTTTGAGCGCGCCTTGAAAGGGTTGAAAACGGGGGATGCGCTGGTAGTGCTCGATCTTGATCGCGCGTTTCGCAGCACAATAGATGCATTGCTAACGATGGAGGCGCTAAAAGCGCGGGGCGTTAATCTGAAAATTCTCAGCCTTAATCTCGATTTATCAACCGAATTTGGCGAAGTGGTGTTTGGTATTTTGGCAGCACTTGCACAATTTGAGCGGCGGATCATTTCACGGCGAACTAAGGAGGGGCTTGCGGCAGCGCGGGCGCGTGGTGTGAAGCTTGGCAGGCCGAAGAAGCTGAGCGAGCGTGATGCCCTAGATTCAAGAGCACAGGCGCAGCGTGACCAAGCAAAATTGTTGGTGTGCAGCTAACGGAAACATGTCAATTTCTAACCAACCTAATACTCCTTAGCTCAAACGTACCGATGGGTGCTTCTTCAAAAAACGCTATCATCATCTCGAACAAGGCCGTTGATGGGTCTTGATCCGGATGGGTGGTTTTGACCAGCATGAGCCACAAACATAACGTAAAATGAGTGATAAAAGCGGTGATAGGAATGCCGCGTTTTGATTTTGAGAGTTTCACCAGTTGGGCGTAGCTTTCAGGTGTGGCGCTGCTGATCAGGATTTTATTTATCTGATCACGATAATCCAACTTACCGTATAGAGCTTGGTGCAGAGCCATAATGATAAGCTGTATGGTGTATTCTTCAGGGATTTCTACACCGGCAAACGCCTCCCCGCCCTCTAACTTCACATGGGCGAACTGATATTTCCGTGGCAGTTTTGCGTAAAGATAATCCCCAAATAACAGAAAATACCGATTGATGGTTTGGCGGCTTATGGTTCTGGTCTGCTTCACCCGTGCGTATCTCTGAATGACCCTTGCCGCTTTTGAGCAAGAATGTCCTTTGCAATACAGCTTCACAAGGCACAAAAACATCTCTTCGTCCAAATTGCTGTTCCAGCAATAACGATTTTTCTGTTGCCAGTATTTGCGCGGCACGCTCATCCCTTGACCAAACTTCGCTCTCACACTGGATTACATAGGTACGTCAAACTTGACAAGAACTATGCAGACTTGATGACAGCTCGCCTTACATGTGCAGATTACAAAACCTCTTGAATCTTAATTTGGAGGTTTTTCAGATGACTCATTGCCCCGCTTGTTTTGCGCAGAAATTTTGCCGCCGTTGGCTGGTGGTGACACCGGATGAATTACGTAATCCGCATTTCGTGATTGATGCGCGTAATTTTATTCACGGTCGCATGGTGCGCCATAACATCACGCCCGGCACTTTGCTGGACAGATTGCTGAACACGGTTTCGCTGATGGAAGGTGATTTTCGCAATGGGGCGTGGGGCAAAATTGATTTGCCCATCCACGTTTTTGAAGTGCCGGATGCGGATATTGATGCCGGGCGAGGTGCGGTGATGCGAGAAAGTATTCTTGACTGGGTTGCCTATAATTTTGGGCGGGCGTGGGATGATCGTGTAAATGCACAGCTTCACGGCATTGGGCAGCAACGCTTCATTGTGATTGCATCACTGGCGCGGGCGATATGGTGGCAAGACGTACAAATGTGGGGCATACGCGCTGCCAATGACAATGATCCAAAACCATAATGAATATCCATATACCCAAGACAAGCCCCGCAATTTTGTGCGGCTTATTCGCCTCCGCTTCCCCCAAGCCCGACCTGACCTATGCGTATGGTTGCCCATGACATCGCCAATTCCGGCGGTGTTGGAAAAGATGAGGCGCACTATGCTTGGTAAAAACAACACTCAAAAAGAAGCGGCCAAGGGCGTGTTTACGTCCTCGGTGTCTTTGCTAGCCAATGTGCTGGCTTTTGCCGCAGCCTTTTTTGCCACGGGGCCGATTTATAAATTCTCGGTCGGGCCGGTGACTAATTTTGCCGTTTCGCAATATGGCGCGGCGATGGCTGACATTACGGCCATTTTGTGGGCGGTGATTGTGGCTCTGACTGTATTTGCGTTTGCGCGGGCATCACTGGCCACGGCGATTACGCTAGGCGGTCTAGCTCTTGCGGCGCGTCTTTTCTGATCAATCATGAAGGAGATAAACATGACTGTTAAAAGAGGAAAACACAAAAAAGTAGAAGGTGGATTCAAAAGCTTTCTGACCGGTGTCGGCGTTATTGGGCTGATACTTTCTGTTGCAGGTTTTGCCAATGGCGATGCTGGCTTCGGGTTAATTATCGCGGGGATCAGCATCGGGATTATCGTGCTGGCCAGTAAAATTCCTGACAAAGATCAAATCACTTTTTAATAAAACTCAAACTTTGGGAGGCTTCGGCCTCCCTTTTTTCTTTAGAGAAGCTTTATGAACGAAGATCATTTCAACCACGAAGAATTGCGTTTTGGTAGTGCGGATTGGGCCGATGAGAGCAGTTTACGCCGCGCTGGATTGTTTGCTGGTGGCGGCCTGCATCTGGGTTTTGCTGGTAAGCGCCAGATCAGGCTGGTATCGGACGCGCCAGTGATATTATTCGGTGGCAGCGGCTCCGGCAAGACCCGTGACTTTCTAGGCTATGTGGTCTGCGACAGCACTGGCGTGCCGATGATTACCCTTGATCCCAGAGGCGAGCTAGGCGCGATTTCATTTAACACGCAGGCCAAGAATAACGAATACGGGTTTTACTGGAATCCCATAGGCATTGGCGATTGGCTGCCACAGCACAGCGTCAATCCACTGGATATACTGAGTTTGGCCGCGCCCACCTTCCATGCGGATGTGGGCTTCATTGCTGAGGGGTTAATCCCGCTTTCTGGATCTACTTCGGGGCAGTATTTTGAGCAGCGCGCCCGTGAATGGGTGGGCGCAATCCTAAAAGCCCGTGTGGAGCAAACCGGCGTTGTGTCGTTTCCAGCATTGTATCGGATTATCAACGCCATTGAGAGCAACCCAAGGACTTGGGCAGATCAGTTAGAATTTATGCTGTCCTCAAGGTTTGCCGATATCCGGCGTATGGCCGCCGAAGCGCTCACCAAACAGCAAGACAGCCCGCGCGAGTTCGGCGCAATCATGGGCAGCATTTACGCCAATCTTTCCTTTTTGTCTGATCCGGCATTGTTGCGCTCGCTGGAAGGTGGTGATTTCTCATTGTCTGCGCTCACTGATCCTGAACGAATTTGCAAAATCTTTCTGAACATCCCGGCGGAATATCTAAAGCTTTGGTCGCCAATATTGCGGGTAATGTTCACCACGGCGATGCTGTATAAATCCCGCAAGCCCCAAGCGCGGCAAATCCTGATGGTGATTGATGAAGCCGGGCAATTGGGCCGGGCGGAGTTTTTGATGCGCGGATTCACTTACGGGCGCGGAGCTGGTGTGCGCACATTGGCCTTGTTCCAAGATAGCGGGCAAGTGGTGGCGCATTACGGTCATGCCGGATTGCAAACACTGATCGGCTCGGCGCAAACCCGTATCTGGTTTGGGGTGCGCGATGCACAAACCGCAGAGCTGGTCAGCCAGATGCTCGGCACACAAACGCTTGAATATGACGATACCCTTGCCCGTGATGCCGCGCAGTTTCAAAAGCGCGATCTGGCCCGGTGCGTATTGCTGGGTGGTGATCCTTATACGCTTGCCCATGAGTATGCACAGCTCAACCGCGCCGCCAACACCCGCACCAAGCAAGCCCGCGCGCTCCTGTCCGTGGATGAGGTGCTCAACCTGCCGGAAACCCAAGCCATCGTGTTTGTATCCGGGCTGGGGCTGCGCCCGTTTCTGGTCGGCAAGCACGCCTATTATGAGCAGCGCTTCATGGCGGGCAAATATCTGCCCAACCCATATCATCCGCCACTGGATCGCCTGACTGTGCGCGGGCGCTTTGGCATGAAAACTGTGCCCGTGACACGCGGCTCCGTCCCACAAAACATGCGCCATTTCCCCCAATACAGCACTGGCACTACGCTACACTTGGCAGGTTATCCACTCTAATTCAAAGGAAAACCTCATGAGTGATGAAAAGCAAACCACGCCGCAAGCTGCACCACCAGAACAGGAACAAGCGCAGGAACAGAGCAAATCAGAACCATCCCGCCCCAGCCACATTGCTTACACGGTACGCCAAGGCAATGAGGGTCAAAGCTATTTCAACCGCGTTGGCTCGGCCTTTGAGCATAAGGACAAACAGGGCTTTAATTTGCAACTGGACTCTCTACCCGTGGATGGACGCATTACCTTGCGCACTCCTCGTGAGCGCCTTGATGCCAAACGCAACAATGAAGTATCTGCTCGCACAGACCAAGATCGGGGGCATGGTGAATGAGCGAGAGCTTCAACGGCGCAGCGAATACTACCCACCAGCCCATCACCACCAAGGCTGAGCTGGATGCGCGGCTGGACGCGCGCCCCACCCCAAAGCCAGAGCCACAGCTCACCCCAAATGCGTGGGAAGCCGTAAGTGTTAATCAAACCGTTAACCGGCTGGCCGAGATGCGCATCACCGAGCTACAATATCGCCTGCAATCCTCCCGCGATATGTTGGAGCGCGACCACCTAAAAAGCATCCATAAAGACCGCTCTAAGGCAGGATTTAATAATAAAGCTCAAGATTATGAGAGGTAATAAAAATCAACCTATAGTTGATGAATTTGAAATATTTCAACCAATTATGTTAAACTGGAAATATAACGATAACTCATCCTAGAGATGATAAAATGAGGGTAATATGAGGGACAAGCAAGACCTGTCCGGGGCATTTGCCGATACAGAAGACAAACTGACACAAACCAGTGCACCACAAGCACATGATTATATGGATTGCTTGAAAGATGAAAGCTATAAAAGTCTTTCAGAGGCAGAAAAAATTGAACTCTTGGAATCACTTTTCATTATCATGAAAAGCTTCGTTAATCTGGGATATGGCCTTGACCCTGTGAATAAGCTTGTTGCAGAGTTTGAAAATTCGAACGAAGAGCCTGTGCCTGTGATAGAATGTGAGGATGCAACCAATGAAGAACGATAGCAGCTTTAAGCCTGCTGTAATTTATGCCCGGGTTTCTTCCAAGAAACAGGTGACGGAGGGTTCTGGCTTGGATAGCCAAAACTCGCGCTGCCGCCTCTATGCGCAAGCACGAGGCTATGACGTAGTTGCCACCTTCACCGATGATATGACCGGCAGCAAAGTTCGTCGCCCCGGTATGGATGCGATGCTTGCTTATCTGAAACAGAACAAAGCCGTGCCGCATGTCGTGCTCATTGACGACATTTCCCGTTTGGCGCGTGGGATAGATGCTCACTGGAAGCTAAGAGAAAGCATAGCCAACGCAGGCGGTATTCTTGAAAGCCCATCCATACAACTTGCTGATGATTCAGATAGTCAACTGATTGAGAACATGCTGGCCAGCACCTCTCAGCACTTTCAACAAAAGAATCGCGAGCAAACCATATCGCGGATGAAACATCGTTTGCGTAACGGTTATTACGTTCAATCCAGACCTGCTGCTGGATATAAATATATCAAAGGTAACGGCAAAGAGATTGTGCGTGATGAGCCTATTGCCTCCATTGTTCAAGAAGCCTTGGAAGGATTTAACACCGGACGCTTCGGCTCTGCTGGTGAAGTGCGCCAGTTCTTGCAAGACCAGCCTGAATTTCCAAAACCCAAGAGCGGGATTGTGACCCATGAACGGACATTCGTATTGCTACGCAATCATACTTATGCTGGCATGTTAGATGCGCGGAATTGGAATCTGGGTATTCTCAAAGGCAATCATGAACCGCTCATATCCTATGAGGCATTCTTGAAAAACCAAGACTTACTGGCCAATAAAAAGCGCGTATCAAACCGCGTTAATATCGGGCAGGACTTTATCTTGCGCGGCGCCGTTGCTTGCGGCGATTGTGGCAACGCCCTGACAGCCTGCTGGAGCAAGAGTAAGACAGGCAAAAAACACCCCTACTACCTGTGCCATAAAAAAGGTTGCGTAAGCCATCGGAAGTCCATTAGGCGCGATAAGATAGAGGGTGAATTTGCAGACCTTCTAAAATCCTTGCAGCCTACAAAACAGTTATTTGATATTGCAGGCAAGATGTTCAAAGAGCTTTGGGACTATCAAGGAGGTGCAAATTCGAAACGTATTCAGCGATTGAAGGGGCAGATTACCAAAATTGATACAGACATGTCCCAATTGGTTGACAAGCTTATCAACACCAAGAACGCACTTATTGTTCAAAAGATTGAAGAAAAGATCAATCAAATGGAGCAAAACAAGCTGGCAATCATGCAAAAATGTGAAAATTTAGCCAAACCCAGACGTAGCTTTAACGAAATGTTCGAACTCGCCCTCACATTCCTATCAAGCCCTTGTAATATATGGGAAAATGGGTCTTTCATAGACCGCCGAAATTTACTGAAATTAGCCTTTTCAGGCCGACTAGACTACACTCGTGAAAATGGATTTTCGAACCCCAAAATATCGTTACCTTTCAAAGCTTTATGCACTTATTTGGGCACTGAAAAAGCAATGGCGCACCCGGCGAGATTCGAACTCACGACCTCTGCCTTCGGAGGGCAGCGCTCTATCCAGCTGAGCTACGGGTGCTTATGGAACATCATTCCAATGGAGGCGGAACCTAACCGATGCATTGCGCCCTAGCAACGGGGCAAATGCGAAAATATTGACTATCCAAACCTTCTCATTTGCCGCTTTTATTGCCGGTAAGCTCGATAAACACTTCTTCCAGGCCCGGCTCCTTAGTTTGTAGATCGTCGATTTTGATACCACAGCTACGTACTTGCTCGATCAACCCGCCTACCCCTTGCTTGGCCGTAGAGTAACGAATTACCAAGCTACCGTCGGCGTGCAATGTAGCATCTAGTCCTGACAATGCCGCAGGAACTTCCTTTAATTCTTTTTGCGGCTGTATTACCAAGGTTTTTTGATCAAGCCGTTTGATCAAACTGTCTTTGGCCTCGCAAGCCACCACTTCTCCATGGTTTATGATCGCTATAGTATCGCAAAGTTCTTGTGCTTCTTCGAGATAATGGGTGGTCAACACAATGGTTACACCATTAGCATTTAGCTCGCGCACATAGTTCCAAAGCTGACGGCGTAACTCTATGTCAACACCGGCGGTCGGCTCGTCCAGTACAAGAACCGGAGGTGAATGCACTAATGCTTTGGCTATCAGCAGTCTTCGTTTCATACCACCGGACAAAGTTCGCACATAGGCTTTGGCTTTATCTTCCAGACCCATGGCTCGCAATATTTCCATAGATCGTCTTTCGCGCTTTGGTACTCCGTAAAACCCTGCCTGAAATTCCAAGCTTTCAACCGGGGTAAAAAACGGATCAATATTGATTTCTTGCGGTACGACACCGATGGCGGCTCTTGCTTGTCGCGGATTTTTATCAATATCAACACCCCATATTTCGCCGCGCCCGCCAGTTTTTCGCACTAACCCGGCAAAGATATTGATCAAGGTGGACTTTCCAGCACCATTTGGACCTAGCAAACCAAATATCGACCCGCGTGGTATATTGAGACTAATACCCTTTAACGCCTGTTTAGGCGGTAAGCCTTTTTGCCCGGGGTAGGTTTTTTCCATATCAAATGCTGAAATAGCAAACTCTGGTAAATTCTCAGCTAATTTAGGCAATTTATTATCCTTGTAGATGAAAACCCGCATTGACCGACAGGCACGCTTGCATAACTATGCGCAATCAACAGCATCTACAAGCTAACAGGCTATATTAATGACCCAAACATCCAACAAGCCACACGGAAAACCACTGGATACCATTGTCGAGAGCTTACGGGTTGCTTGTGATGGTGGCATATCCGGCCACCCAAAGGTCTATTATGACCTTAATGATGATGGCGAGGCATGGTGCTTTTATTGCTCCAAGCATTTTATTCTTAAAGGCTCCAAAGCTGATAACGGACGTAGCTAATTATTCGCTATTTTCTTAAACTAAGAATTTTAATTGAGTAAATTCAGATAATTAAAAACACCTTGACTAATTTACAAACTTTTCCCAATGGATAAGTTTCAAAAGATTCCAGCAAGAAACAATATTGTTTTTACGAATTGCCAAAACATTACTTTGGCAAAACCCATATTTCATATGGTTGTTTTACGTATTCACCATGTCAAAGAGCCGCAAACAGGTAGTTTATGACCTGCTCCATGACCATTATAGCAAGCGTGGATATTGGGGGTATTCTTGAAACTTATCCCCGCCTGTTGATTGCTAACAAGGGTGAATAAGGGTGTAATCTTTGCTAAATAACCCTCACTTAAAGTCACACCTTTGCCATTAGGTGCAAAACAAGG
>JAESTZ010000085.1 GCA_016763315.1 Robiginitomaculum sp. | reverse complement strand
GGTATTATTTGTGTTTTGCTGTGTCATTAGCGCTCTCTAAACGGTTTACGCCCAAAGGCAAGCCTATTATTTCTTTCCAATAATTTCATCTAGCTTGGAATAATCATCTTCACGGTATTCTTCTATCAGGCTGGCAATTTCGTCGGTACTAATATCTAATGAATGCAACACAATACTACCTAATTGCAAACTTGACTCCGCAGCTTCGGAAACAACTGCACTGGCACCGGCTTTTTCCAGTCTTTGCATATGTCTGCGATCACGGGCGCGAACAAAAATCGGCAGGTCAGAATAATTATCCCGAAGAGCCTTTACTGCATGACTGGCAGAGTCTGTATCATCAATCGTTATGATTGCCGCCTTTGCCCTTGCGGCACCAGCGGCCTCAAGAACATGAATGCGCCCGGCATCACCGTAAAACACCGATAGTTCTTTTTTTCTGCAGTTCCGCACGCGATCCTGATCGAGATCAAGCGCCACATAAGAAATACCCATATCCGATAAGACCTTGGCTATTGTTTGCCCGACCCGACCAAAACCGGCGATCAAAATATGGTTTTGAACATCTTCCACTTCTGGATAGCTAGTATTCTGCTCACCACCAGATCGGTTTGCAATATTTACTGCTAATTTCTTACCAATGTAAAACAGAGCTGGCGTTGCAATCATGCTCAAAGCAATTACCGCCATTAAAACCTGAGCCACATTTTGCGACAACAACCCCAAAGTCAAAGCCGCGCCGAATATCACAAAGCCGAACTCACCACCTTGGGAAAGCGCAAGTCCGGTGCGCAAGGAAGTGCCAAAAGGTGTTCCGACAATTTTACAAACCACGCTGGTGATAATGGTTTTGCCAAGCAGCAAAGCAACGACAATCAAAGCAATATTAATCCAGTTCTCAAAAATGAACCTTACATCAATAGCCATTCCAATGGTCATGAAAAACAAACCAAGCAAAATTCCGCGAAACGGTTTAATGTCGGCTTTAATCTGATGCCGGTACTCGGTTTCCGCCAACAATAATCCAGCTAAAAGCGCGCCAAGCTCCATAGATAAACCAGCCAATGACATAACCCATGCCATGCCAAGAACCGTTAGCAATGTCGCCGAAACAAACAATTCGGGGCTTCGGGTTTTGACTATCATTTGGAATAAAGGTCGTAAGAGATACCGCCCGAAAATAATTACAGCTAAAACCGCCGCTGCGCCTTTTAATGTTACTAGTCCAAGTGTCTCTAATAGCGAAGTATCCGGCGCACCCAGTAAAGTTACAAAGATCAAAATTGGTACAACCGCCAAATCCTGTAATAACAAAATCGAAAACGTGGTAAGACCAAACCTTGTGGCTCTTTCACCGCGCTCATCAAGTAGTTGCAAGACAAATGCTGTCGATGACAAAGCAAGCCCACAACCAATAATCACCGCCGAATAGATACCTAAACCTAAAAGATAGGCTACCATCGCAATAACAAGCCCGCTTATTATTACCTGCATTGAGCCAAGGCCAAAAACCTTGGCTCCCAAGGTTCGCAATCTACGAAATGAAAGCTCGAGGCCGATCATAAACAGCAAAAACACAACACCAAACGATGCAAGTGTCTGCGCTGCCTTAGTATCACCGATCAATTCAAACCCATAAGGGCCAATTAACATTCCTGCTGCAAGGTAGCCCAAGATCGGACTTAGTTTTAAGCGTTGAAATACCGGCACAACCACAATCATCGCCGCCAGAAACACTAGAACATCTAGCAAATAATCAGATTGATGCACAATAGGCCTCATTGGTTGGCAGTTAACTCAGAACACTAGCACAGCCTAACCAACATGTATTAACAACTAAATGCCCATAACAATTCTAAAAATGACTCCAGTTTGCACCAACTTCACCAAACAAAAACCCATTGCAATACCGATGATCGGGGTGTTTTTCTGTAAATTCGACCAGCGCTTCTTCGGAAGTGATTTGATGATTGCAAACGGCACGAAAAGTTTTTGCAACATGAACCATATCTTCTGTATGCGGAGATAGCCGCAACGATGTCACTCCTGCTTTTTCCAAAGAAGGTATATCCGCAATCAAATTTGCCCGGCTCTCGGACAAGGTTTGCACACCATTTACTGCCAAAAATTTCTGCCCGCTTAAAGTATCTACAGCCAAGCCGTCCTCATCATTCTCACAGACAAATTGACAAGAATCTTTAGACTTTTTGGCCAAACGCGCATGAGTGCAACGCCCTGAAATTGCCAGTGGCACCCGCCCATAAGCCCAGACCTCAATTCCAGTTCCACATTTTCGCCCATGCTCGGCCAGTCCTTTAACTGCGCCAATGGATAATTCTGGAGGCAGGCAAATATCTGTAGCTCCCTTGGAACTCAGCCAGTTGATTGTATCTGTATTATAAACATTGACCAATGGCCCGACGCTAAAATCCTGTTCTAAATCAAGGTAATGCAACATTGTAAGGTCATTAATCTCAACCTTAAAACCGGCATTTACCAAACCGGCCATTTGTTTTCTTTCTCGAGGCAAAGTTACCAAAGCCAAAGAGGCCAAAACTACTTCTTTACCTGCGCGCTGTAAACGCTCGGCCACTTCTGGAATTAGTACCTCATAAAACGGCAGTCGCTTAGAGCAAACCATCTCACCCAATACTACACGATCTATTTCAGCTTCATCAGCAATTTGAATATAAAAATCCCGCCACTTATCTGGCGCCCAATGAAACAGATTTGCCCCCAAGGTCAATTGCATGTTTTGCTCTTTCATTAGCGCCAGGCCTTACGATATGCACCGGTTGTATTGCCTTGTCCCTCACTTAACTGTGCAAGAACATTTGATGGAATCGGCTGTCCCAATGCGCAAGCCTCGGTCGCTTTTCGAAAGCTGCGAACCACAGCAGCAACATAGGAACGACTACGTTGACGACCTTCGATTTTAAGAGCCACAACTCCGGCCTGTGCCAGTTGCGGAATAAGACTAGATGCGTCCAAACTACTAGGGTCTTCAAATACCGGCCCGGTACGGTTTGCTACCATGAACCGGCCTTTGCATAAGGTCGGATACGGAGCTGGAGCATCTTGTTCAACCTCGTCAATGATAAAGTCACCTAGTTTTGAAGTCATCATAGAGCCGCTTTGCTCATACACCACATGGCTGGCCGGTGAGCATACTCCGTTCATATTCGGCGATTTCCCGGTAGCATAAGAAGACAACGAGCATCTTCCTTCTTCCATAACGCAAAGACCGCCAAACACAAAAACTTCTGTTTCAGTATCTATTTCTCGGTTAATTGCGGCGATTTCTGCCACACTCAGTACCCGTGGCAGCACGACTCTTTTAACACCAAATTCTTCGGCATAAAAATTGATGACATCAGGATTAGCCGCAGCCGCCTGCACCGACAAATGAAGTCGCAAATCGCCGTAATTATGTGCAGTATGCGCCAAAAGACCCGGATCGGCCAAAATAACAGCATCGGCATTAGCAGCTTTGGCATCAATTACTGCTTGATGCCATAAATCTTCATTTCCTATTTGCGGAAAAGTATTGATCGCCACTAAAACTTTCGCCCCATAATCATGAGCAAAAGCAATAGCTTCGTCCATTTCTGGTCGAGAAAAATTTAACCCCGGAAAATTACGAGCATTAGTCTCATCAGCATATCCACAATAGACCGTATCCGCTCCGGCTTGCACCGCAGCTCGTAACGAGGCTGGCGTTCCGGCCGGACACACCAATTCCAATCTTTTCATAAGCAAACCTCCACACGGCGCAGCACTACGCCAGATCGCTTTTGCATTTGCGATACAATCGGTTGCAATCCGGGAACAAGAAATCGTTCCGCAGGTCCCAACAAAGCCGTAAATTCATCAAAAAGATCCAGTTCACAATCATCAATAGCGTTTCGCAAAGCCAATACAGCCGCAGTATCTCCTTCAACAACAATATCTCTGGAAAAGAAAAGAGCATCGCCATCATAAGCACCGTGAATCATACCACAAAGAGCCGCCAGCGATCCGGCAATACGTCCATCATATTTCGGACAGTTCTTACGGCGATGTACCGTCAATTTTGGATATTTCGTCCGCGGTTGCAGATAAAAAACAAATGGCAAATCTACTGGATCAATAAGAAATCTCTTTGTCGCATGATCGCCTAACCTAGCAAATAACGAAGGGTGACGGTACACGCTTTGCTAATAAGTCGCTTTAATATTATCGCCAAGAACGGCAACGGTAATGGTCGGATT
>JAESTZ010000084.1 GCA_016763315.1 Robiginitomaculum sp. | reverse complement strand
TCGCCGGGGTTGACGAAACAAACAGCATAGGCAAAAAGCAATAAATCGAGTGCTTTTAGGGAAGTTTAATAATGACGAATGGTCAATCAACCGCTCAAACAAGGGTGTTTTCCGGCGTACAGCCCACCGGTAAATTACATCTGGGAAACTACCTTGGTGCGCTCAAAAAGTTTGTCGCGCTACAACATCAACATGAATGTTTGTTTTGTATCGTTGATTTACACGCAATTACAGTTCCGCAGGAAAAGGGGCAATTAGCCGCCAATACTCGTGAAATTGCCGCAGCATTTTTGGCCGCCGGAGTTGACCCGGACAAAGCAGTTATTTTTGTGCAAAGCACCGTACCTGCCCATGCGGAATTGGCTTGGATTTTTAATTGTACAGCGAAAATGGGTTGGCTCGAGCGAATGACCCAGTTTAAGGACAAGGCCGGTAAAGACAAGGAAAGAGCAAGTGTTGGGTTGTTTGCTTATCCGGTGCTGCAAGCGGCTGACATATTGGCTTATAAAGCCACCCATGTACCAGTTGGTGATGACCAAAAACAACACCTTGAATTATCAAGAGACATTGCAGAGAGATTTAACCGCGAATATGATGCTCCGAAATTTTTCCCGCAACCTGAGCCGTTAATTCAAGGCCCCGGTGCCAGGATAATGTCGCTAAAAGACGGAACGGTGAAAATGTCAAAATCCGATCCGTCTGATCTGTCACGTATCAACATGGATGACACGCCGGAACAAATAGCCAAAAAGTTTAAAAAAGCCCGTACTGATCCTGATGGAGTTCCGGCAAGCACTGATGAACTATTGGGGCGCGACGGGGCTAGAAACCTGATTGGGATTTACGCCGGGTTAGCTGAAATTAGTCAACAACAAGTCCTTGATCAATTTGCTGGCCAAGGCTGGGGAGCATTCAAACCGGCTTTGGCGGATCTGGCCGTGGCCAAGCTCACGCCTATTGCCGAAAACTTTACTAGATACCAAAATGACCCAGCCGAACTTGATAGAATTTTGTCTAAAGGGACTAAGAGAGCTGCGGCAATAAGCGCACCTATCATTGCCGAAGTTCGTGATATTGTCGGGTTTTGGAAAAACTAATATTGGATTTTAAAAGTGATCAAATTCATCATCAAAACATTCTTGGCTAGTGCGCTACTAATGATAGTGTCGTGCTCAGAGCCCGTTGCAACATCTCCTGACATTACGGTATCTGAAGCTTGGGTACGTATTCCGCCAAAGGGACGTGATATTGCAGCAGGTTATTTCGTACTTAATAACTCCGGCAGCAAAGATGTTTTATTATCGGTCAGTAGCCCGGTAGCCCATACAGTAGAGATACATCAACATATAATGGCTGATGGCATGATGCAGATGCAAGAAGTGCCTAAGTTGGCTATTCCTGCCGGTGGTGAAATAGTTTTTACGTCCGGCGGTTACCATTTGATGATGTTTGGCGTGACAGATATTCAATTAGGCCAAGAAGTTGAATTAATTTTTGTGTTCGAAAAATCAGGAACAAAGTCCTTTCTTGCCACTATCAGAACACAGGCAAAGTAACATATTTATTTGTTGGTTTCTGCTCACTTGTTCTTGCAATAGCAATTTGCAATAATAACAGGTAAATCTTTCAAGGACATTTTTGATGCAAATTGGCCAGCAAATTCGCCGCTTTTTTTCTTTCGTCAAACAATTAGGACGGTTTATTCCAAACAATGACCCAGTGGTTGAAGTGGTTGATGATGAACCGCAAGCAAAACCGGTAAAGCCATTACGTCCAAGAAAACGTTTGATCATTTTTGGAACACTGGGTTTTGTTGTACTTTTGTGGCCAATATTGGCTTTACTATCCAGCCAAATAAATGATCAAGCTGATATCAATATTACAACAATAGCTGGTGGATCGCACTCCGTTGCCATTACCATCGCTATCATGGATCGTGAGATTAATAAAACCGGCTGGGTTGCTAATGCACCAATATTTGTACCAGCGGCGATGTTAAATAATATGCCAAATTTTCAAATTGGCTTGGTCAAGGCATTCGGTAGATTTTCATTTGAACTGGAGGATCAGTTAGGAAGAGAGCGCGGTTCATCGGCGGCTGATCCTGACTTGCAAATTGCCAGAGCCAGATTGCAATATGAACCAACTGTCTGGATATTTAAGCCAGGTACATTATGGCCAACAGCGCCAGCAGAAGATCAATACCGTGATGCAATCGCCGCACTTAATCGATATAATGTCCGCTTGAAAGCTGGTAACGCCACCTTTGATGCCAGGCCGGATAATTTGATGGCGGTTCTTGATCGTATCGCACTGGACATTGGCGCAATGTCGGCGGAGCTTGATAATCAAATTGACAACCGCCGCAAAACATTTGGTTTGCTAGACCTTAAAGCTGACAAGGTGTTTTATCGGATAAAGGGCGGTTCGTATGCCTATCTAATGATACTTCAAGGACTGCAAAAAGATTTTAAAACAATTATAGATGATCGCCAAACCACCGATTTATACCAAGAAATGTTAAATGAATTACAGCGTGCAGCAGTAATGCGTCCATTAGTGGTAAATAATGGCACTATTTCCGGTCAAGTCTTTCCAAATCATCTGGCCAATCAAGGGTTTCATTTGCTTCGCGCGCGAACTAAAATGCGTGAGATCACCGACATATTACGCAAATAGACTTGGCAAAGTGCTTTTGCGGCACTATCTGCCTTACATCATGAATTACTTTAACTAAGGTAAAATGTTATGTTTATAGAAACCGAAGCAACGCCAAATCCATCTGTTCTAAAATTCATGCCAGGGCGAGAAGTTTCACCCACCGATGCGCTGGATTATCGTAACATAGAACAAGCTGAAGAATCCCCGTTGGCCTCCGCTTTGTTTGCGCAAGAAAACGTAACTGGGGTTTTTCTTGGACCAGATTTTATTGCCATAACCAAGACTGAGAACACTGATTGGCAAACTATAAAGCCAATGCTTCTTGGGGTGATTATGGATCATTTCTTGTCTGGTCTGCCGGTGGTTACTGGTTCTAGCGGATCGACGGATACTTTTGAATATGAAGGCGAAACCGCTGAGATTGTTGAGCAAATCAAGGAATTACTTGATACCCGTGTGCGTCCAGCTGTGGCTCGTGATGGCGGTGATATTGTTTTTCATCATTTCGACAAAGACAGCGGCGTGGTTTTCCTGCATATGCGCGGCGCATGTGCAGGTTGTCCTAGTTCCTCAATGACTCTTAAACACGGCATTGAAAATCTGTTAAAACATTATGTGCCAGAAGTAAGCTCTGTAGAACAAGCTGCTTAAAAGGAAATCAGATGAAGAACCCATTATCAGATAATGCTCTGGATCAGGTTTTTAGGCAGGCTCGCACTGCTAATGCTTGGGCTGATCGCGATGTGCCAGAGGTTTTGATAAGAGCCGTTTATGACCTGATGAAAATGGGAGCAACCAGCGCAAATATTTGTCCAGCGCGGTTTTTGTGGATCGGCTCGGATATTGCCAAACAAAAACTAAAACCCTTTTTGATGGAAGGAAACGTTGAAAAAGTACTTAGCGCGCCGTGGACGGTAATAATTGCTTGGGACGAAAAATTTGAAGACTGCATACCGGAATTATTTCCCCACAACCCCGATGCCAAAAACTGGTTTAATGATCAAGACGCGCATTTTGATGCCGCTTTTCGCAACAGTACATTACAGGGCGCGTATTTAATGCTGGCCGCGCGTGCGTTAGGCCTTGATTGCGGGCCAATGTCCGGCTTTGACAAAGCGGGTGTTGATGCTGCCTTTTTTGCTAATGACCCAAAACGTAAAAACTGGAGGTCTAATTTCATTTGCTCGATTGGTTATGGTGATGACAGCGCAGTATTTGAGCGTTCTCCTCGACTTTCATTTGAACAAGCATCAGATATTATTTAACGCAAATGGCACTAATTGTTATCAACACCTGTGATCAAGTTTGCGCGGTTATGATACGCGCAGAAAACAAAGACTTTAGCGAACATATTCAGATGCCCACCGGACAAGATCGCGAATTGGCGATGATGGTAAAAAGATCTTTTTCTAAGGCTGATATTACGCCCGCACAATTAACTAAAATTATTGTTGCTGTCGGCCCGGGAAGTTTTACCGGCGTACGAATCGGTGTCGCCTTTGCCAAAGGGTTAGCTATTGCCACTAATGCACCTGTAACCGGTGTCAATCTTTTACATGCTCTAGCGCATCAAGCGCTTACAGAAAATTATGAAATTGGTGTTGGTGTTAAAAATGTTGGCCGTGGACAAATTGCCTGGTGCATAATTGATAACAAACAGGTATTGCAACAGCCTGTGACTGGCAACCCGGATCAGCTGATTGCGGAACTGCAACAAATCGCCAATGGGCGGAGTTATAATGTAGCCGGAGATGTCATTTCGGGTTTGGATATTGTTTCAGTGGTAAAACCGACTTTGCAAACTATTGCGGATATTGCCAAAACTATTGATCCCAAAAGCAATACTGCAAGTCCGTGGTATTGTCGGCCACCCGATGCAAAATTACCGGGCGGGATTGATCCATGGGCATAAAGGTACAGCAAGTTTCACATTCACAAGCTGCAAGACTGGCCAAGCTACATAAAAGCTGTTTTCAACAATCATGGGGTATTGCCGAGTTCTCACGTCTACTGGAAAATCAAGTGGTAACAGGGTTGATGTATTTGGAAGACGATCGTGATATAGGTTTAGCATTATTGCAATCAATTGCGTTCGAGACTGAAATATTGACTTTTGGAATAATTCCTTCGCGTCGAGGTAGAGGTTTTGGCTATGGTTTATTAGGTGGAATTTGCGATTACGCCAGAACCATTGATTCAAAAGCAATATTCCTTGAAGTTTCTAATAGTAACCCGGCAGGGATAAACCTTTACACAGGTTATGGCTTTGAACAGGTAGGCCTGCGTAAAAAATATTATGCTGATCGTAGCGATGCGTTAATTTATCGACTGCCATTAACTAGCGCAAAGTTGTAGACTCAAAGCTCTAATTGAGACTAAATGTCATTTGCACCTAAAACCAAAGAGTTGTGATTGTGACCTCACCATTAGAAAAGCTATGTGCTGAACGCGGAATGCGAATGACCGAACAACGCAGAGTTATTGCCAAAGTTCTCTCAGAAGCTTCCGATCACCCTGATGCGGAAATTTTATACCGCCGGGCAAGTCGTCTTGATCCCAATATTTCGCTGGCAACTATTTACCGGACGGTTCGCCTTTTTGAGGAAGCAGGGGTAATTGAAAAGCATGATTTTGGCGATGGACGTTCACGTTTCGAAACTGTACCCGATGACCACCATGATCATTTGATTAATGTTAAAACCGGAGAAGTAATCGAATTCGTTGATGATGAAATTGAAAAATTGCAAAAAGAAATTGCCAAACGGTTAGGCTATGAA
The DNA here is from genome assembly GCA_016763315.1 of Robiginitomaculum sp. Lineage (GTDB taxonomy): Bacteria > Pseudomonadota > Alphaproteobacteria > Caulobacterales > Maricaulaceae > Robiginitomaculum_B. The sequence continues at coordinate 15,776 of JAESTZ010000084.1, read as the reverse complement.
CTAGTTGACCACCGACTGGAATTATACGGTATTAAGCTATCAAAAAAATGACAAAACAAAAAACTCCTGCAAAGCGTGCCCTTATAAAGACTTGGGGTTGTCAGATGAATGTTTATGATTCTGAACGCATGTCTGACATTTTAAATGATATGGGCTATGAGATGGCAGATGATGCCGAAACAGCTGATCTCGTAGTATTAAATACCTGCCATATTCGTGAAAAAGCTGCAGAAAAAATTTATTCAGAACTAGGACGGTTGCGTCAAACCAAAGAGGTACGTAAACTTGAAGGCCTTGATACAAAAATTGCCGTAGTTGGCTGCGTTGCTCAGGCAGAGGGTGCAGAAATCATGTCCAGAGCTCCAGTTGTTGATCTGGTGTTAGGGCCACAAAGCGTACAGCAATTACCCGCTATGCTAAAGAAAGCCGAACAAACCGGAAAAGGGCAATTAGCAGCAGAATTTGACGTTACTGCTAAATTTGCTGAACTACCGAAACAAAGAAAATATACCGGGCCCAGTGCCTTTCTTACAATACAAGAAGGGTGCGATAAATTTTGCTCGTTTTGTGTGGTTCCATACACAAGAGGAGCAGAGCATTCACGTACTACCGATGAGATCACAGCCGAAGCCAGATCACTGATTGCCAACGGTGTTCGGGAGGTCACTTTATTGGGGCAAAATGTAAATGCTTGGCAGGCAGACGCGCCATTTGGGGTGTCTGGCTCATGGGGACTGGCGGATTTGTTAAAACACTTGTCTATGATCGACGGGCTGGATCGCTTACGCTACACCACCTCACACCCGCGCGATATGGATAATGAGTTAATTGCTGTTCATGGAACATTACCCAGCTTAATGCCTTATCTGCACCTGCCAGTGCAATCAGGCTCTAACCGTATTTTAAAGGCAATGAACCGCCAACACACAATCGAAAGTTATTTCGAAAAAATTGAAGCTATCCGTAAATCACGCCCGGACATCGCCTTATCAGGTGATTTTATTGTCGGATTTCCCGGCGAGACAGAACAGGATTTTGAGGATACTTTAACATGCGTGCGAAGAGTTAAATATGCCTCGGCTTATTCTTTTAATTATTCCACTCGTCCGGGCACACCGGGGGCGAACCTTAAACAACAAATACCGGAAAAAGTTAAGTCCGAAAGACTGTACCGCTTACAAGCATTGATCCGAGAACAACAATTAGAGTTTAATCAGGCACAAATTGGTAAAACCATGCCCGTTTTGTTCGAGCGCAAGGGCAGACATGTTGGGCAGTTGGGCGGCCGATCACCATATTTACAAAGCGTTCATGTAGATGCTCCTGAAGAATTAATTGGCCAAATAACCGAAGTAAAAATTATTTCAGCTTCGACCAATGCTTTATCCGGATGTTTGGTATAAGATCAGTCACAAATGAAAACTGAAACGCTCGAATTAAAATTTACCAATGCTATTGCATTTCGTAATTTATGTGGCGTGAACCACCGTAATTTAGCCCAGATAGAACTAGCGTTTGGTGTAAATATTCATGCACCTGGCGGAAAAATGATCTTTGAAGGTGAAGCTTCATCAATATCACTGGCCGGCAAGGCTACTAGCCGCCTTTTTGAACGGGCTGTTAGCGGAATAAATATATCTGAAGCCGAAGTGTTGGCCGTGTTATCATTTAGCAAAATCGGAATGGAAAAAATGCAACTTGACCAAATTTCATTTAACGTAGGCTCTAAGCGCATAACACCGCGCAATCCGGCACAACAAACTTACATGCAAATGTTAAAGGATCAGGATAATGATCTGGTATTTGGCAGTGGCCCTGCCGGAACCGGTAAAACATTTTTAGCTATTGCATATGGTGCCAGCCTGTTACTTTCCAAACAGGTCGAAAGAATGGTGGTGGCACGCCCGGCTCTTGAGGCAGGCGAGCGGTTAGGATTTCTTCCCGGAGATTTTGAGGAAAAAGTTGACCCTTATATGATGCCGATCTGGGACGCTTTTACTCAAACCCTTGGTGCGGAGAAGTTCGCTCGTCTTAAAGAAAACGGAAAAATAGAAATTGCACCTTTAGCATTTATGCGGGGGCGCACATTTACCGATTCCTATATAGTTCTCGATGAAGCGCAAAATGCCACCATAAAACAAATGCAAATGGTATTGACCAGGCTTGGTGAAGGCGCCCGCATGGTAGTAACTGGCGACCCGGATCAATCAGACCTGCCAATCACTTCAGTTTCAGGGCTATCACATGCGGTTAAAATCTTAAATAGGGTGGAGGGAATAGCAATATCCAAGTTTTCTGCTGATGATGTAGTTCGCCATCCATTAGTGGCTAGGATCGTTAAGGCTTATGACACCGATCGCAAACAGCAGGTTATTTGAATGAAACTTGATCTCTCAAACAAACAGGTTGATCTGAGTGTCAGTGAAGAAAAATGGGCTGTAGAAGTAAATAACATCTCTGAATTATTGGAAACAACGGTACAAGCCATTTGGCAAGAAATCCCGAAACAACCAAAAACTGATATTTGTGTACTTCTTACCAATAATAAACAAATGCAGGATTTAAACAAACAATACAGAGGCAAAGACCGCCCTACCAATGTTCTTGCCTTTCCTGCTGCGGATTTTCCTGACACGCATTTGGGCGATTTAGCATTGGGTTATGAAACTTGCATGCAGGAAATTGCCAATAAAGGTATTTCACTAGAAGGACATTTGTGCCATTTATTTGTCCACGGAGTTTTACATTTAGTTGGGTTTAATCATCAGCAGCAATTAGAAGCTACAGAAATGGAACGATTAGAAAGTCTTGTTTTACTTAATTTGGGTCATAGAGACCCTTGGGGTGAAGAAACAAACAAATGAGCAAACAAGAAAAAAAAAGAAACACAAAAGATTCTTGGTGGAAGACCCTGTTTCCAAGTCGTGATAAAAACCAGACCTCCTCACCCAAACTCGATGAGGCAGCTCAGGAATTAGTGGATAATGCACTGGCCTTTGATCATTTGCGAATCGAGGACATTATGGTTCCTAGAGCAGACATAAAGGCGGTTGGAATTGAAACCAACCTCGAAGACTTAAGCAAAGAGTTTATTTCTGCATCTCATTCCCGATTGCCGGTTTATCGCGGTAATCTTGATGACCCGGTAGGTATGGTTCACATTAAAGACTTACTTCCTGCATTAATGGCGCAATTAAAAAATCCAGAAAACAAGGACGTGCCAAATGTTGAAGCTATCACCCGCGATGTTTTATTTGTCCCGCCTTCGATGAACGCTGATGACCTGCTGGTTCGAATGCAAAAAACCAGAGTACATATGGCACTGGTTGTTGATGAATATGGTGGCACTGACGGCTTGGTAACCCTTGAAGACCTTATTGAACAGATCGTCGGTAATATTGAAGACGAACATGATAGCGACATTATTATGCTGCGTAGTACAGCCCCTGCAGTTTGGGATGCCAGCGCCAGAGTCTCTATTGATGAACTGGAAGCCGCAACAGGTGTTAGTCTTCGAAATAACAATGATGAGGATGATGTTGAAACCCTTGGCGGCTTGGTATTTACGCTTGTTGGCAGAGTACCAAGTGCTGGCGAGGTTTTGCTCCACCCAGCAGGCTTCGAGTTTGAAATAACCAAGGCTGATCCAAGAAGGATTTTAGCTCTAACCATTCGCAAAATTGACCACGATCAAGCAAAGACCGTTTCGTGAGCATTTCCGAGGTTAGACAAAACAATGTCTTTCACCTTATGGCGCACTGGATACGCAATAGAAACATCTGGCAAGCAAGGTTGCTAGGCTTTGCCTTGGGTATATTATATATTGGCGGGCACGCACCGTTTTTTCTCTGGCCGTTATCGTTGCTCGCCATTACTGGCTTTATCTGGTTGCTTGATGGTGCTGGTAAAACCAGCCGTCCTGTTAGAAATGGTGCATTGGTAAGTTGGTATTTCGGGCTTGGTCAATTTTTGGCTGGCATGTACTGGATAGCTTTTGCTTTCATTGAACGGGGCCCAGAGTTTATCTGGTTGATACCGTTTGCATTATTTTTTCTGGCCGGTGGACTTGCTCTGTTTTGGTTGCTCGCTGGAGCAGTAGCTATGAAGTTCTGGTCAAGAAGTGCTTCCAGAATACTGGTGTTTGTCTGCTGTTTTTTTGCTGCCGAATGGTTACGTGGTCATGTGTTTACCGGCTTGCCATGGAATCACCCCGGACTGATTTGGCCGGCCGGCGGAGCAATCTCACAAATAGCCTCACTTGTTGGGGCTTGGGGCTTGGCTTTGTTTACCCTGTTTATGCTAGCCGCACCTGCTGCCTTGGTGTGGAGTCGCGATGGATCGGTTGCCAGAACAATACCATCTATTATTGCGCTTATTTTATTTTCTGGGTTGTTTGCAACTGGATTGGCGCGACTAGAAAAAACAGAAATAACATTTGTCAAAAATGTGAAATTACGAGTGATACAGGCACAAATCGATCAATCAGAAAAATGGGATCCAAAGAACCAACAAAAAATAATTGACCATTACCTTGATCTGTCATCAAAAGATGGCTTGGAGAACATCACTCACATAGTCTGGCCAGAAGGCGCTTTGCCGCTACTATTATTAGAAAATCCCGATGTGTTGGAGCAAATGGCCGTGCTCTTTGCCGATGGGCCAATATTACTTAGTGGAATAACTAGGCGCGAAGTAACTGAGGATCAGCAAATATTATTTCGCAATTCATTGGTGGCTTTATCCTTTCATGGTGGAATTCCTGCTTTGGAAATGGTGTATGATAAATATCACCTAACCCCGTTCGGTGAGTACCTGCCATTCGGTAAATTGCTTGCAGCTTCTGGTATTAAAGCTCTTACGCCGCTTGGCGGCGGCTTTACTGCTGGCCCGGGGCCGGTAACCACCAGGATTCCCGGCGCACCGGCGGTTAGCCCGCAAATATGCTATGAATCGATCTTCGCAGGGCTTACTCCGGGCGGAAAAGATAGGCCAAAGTGGATTGTGAACGTCACCAATGATAGCTGGTTTGGCCCGACAACTGGCCCAAAACAACATATTCAACAGGTAAAATACCGCGCTATTGAAGAAGGTTTACCAATTATACGTTCAGCAAGTTCCGGCATTTCAGGGGTAATTGACCCATTGGGAAGACTAATTACCAAAACACCTGTAAATACAAATGCAAGTATTGATTCAAAACTACCCGAAGCATTGCAAGCAACATTATTTAGCAAGATTAACAGTATTTCACTTGTGTTATGGCTTTTATTGGTGTTAGCAACTGCCGGTTTGCAAATTCGTCGTCAGCAGATAAAATAATCACCATGATTTTTTTGTCGACGCTGCTTAATGGATTTGCTATACTAGTATAGTTCAAAGTATTGTGCGGTGTGTTTTTTCCACAAACAGAGACATAAAATGGCAATTAAAAACCCTAATCCAGTCGACGTTTACGTTGGCTCACGCGTCAGATTGCAACGGCTTATCAAACAAATGAGTCAGGACAAACTTGGTGCGGCTCTTGGCGTGACATTTCAACAAGTTCAAAAATACGAGCGTGGAGCCAATCGAGTTAGTGCCTCAAGGTTATGGGGAATGGCTGAAATTCTTGATGTGCCAATAGAGTTTTTCTTTGAAGGCATAAAAAACAAAGAAAATGCAACTGGCGTTGCCGATGGTGAAGATACTCCAATGGTTTATGACTTCATCAATTCCGCAGATGGAGCCCAACTAGCATCAGCTTACTCTCGAATCACTGATCCGAAAGTCAGACGACAAGTATTGCAGCTGGTAAGAACGCTTAGTGATGTAGAAAACGAAGCCGCAGAAGAATAAATCAATTTTTTTATGCCGGACACCAGCTTGAACAGTTGACCTTTCTGCTTACACAATAACATATGACATTTAATTATTACGCTGGTTATGATTCCAGCCATCAGGTATTTGTGGAGGGTTTTATGGGTCGGCAGAATTATATCTTTACAAGCGAAAGTGTTTCTGAAGGACATCCGGATAAGATTTGTGATCGCATATCCGACGAAGTCGTTGATTTGTTGTTGTCCAAAGACCCGGTGGCCAGAGTCGCTTGCGAAACATTAGCCACTACAAATCGCGTTGTACTGGCCGGTGAAATTCGATGCGCTGCTGACATTGATGATGGTGAAATAGAACAAATAGTTCGCAAAGCAGTTCGTGACATCGGTTATGAGCAAGCTGGTTTTCATTGGAAGCACTTTGAACTCACAAATTTATTACACGCCCAATCGACCGATATAGCTGCCGGTGTTGATAAAGGCACAGGATCCTACGCCGAAGAGGGAGCTGGAGACCAAGGCATCATGTTTGGTTATGCGACTAATGAAACCCCACAATTAATGCCGGCACCGATACAGTATTCGCACCAAATACTATCAAAAATGGCTGATTTGCGGAAAAGCAACCCTAGTTTAGGATTAGAGCCAGACGCTAAAAGTCAGGTAACACTGGTTTATGAGCATGGAATTCCAGTAAGAGCCGGCTCCATTGTTATCTCCACACAACACCAAGACGGCCTAAGTCCGGAAGACATTCGTGAAATTGTCCGCCCGATTGTAATGGAGGTTTTACCTGAAGGCTGGATGTGCCCCGAAAAATATTTTTATGTAAACCCAACCGGAAATTTCGTTATCGGCGGTCCTGATGGCGATAGCGGCCTTACTGGTAGAAAAATCATAGTTGATACTTATGGCGGCGCTGCTCCACATGGTGGGGGAGCTTTTTCTGGAAAAGATCCAACCAAAGTTGATCGCTCAGCAGCTTATGCCGGACGGTATCTAGCAAAGAATGTTGTAGCGGCCGGTTTGGCGGATCGTTGTACCATACAATTAGCCTATGCGATCGGCGTTGCTAGCCCGTTAAGTGTCTATGTTGATTTGCATGGCACTGATAAATGCGATGTGATGAAACTGGAAAAAGCTTTACCGGAAATTTTTGACCTGAGCCCCAGAGGAATTCGCGAAGCATTAAAATTAAATCAGCCAATATATGCACGCACCAGTGCTTACGGGCATTTTGGCCGGCAACCGGACGATACAGGCGGATTTTCGTGGGAGCGTATCGATCTTGTCGAAAACTTACGCGAATTTGCCAGATAAAAAACCCTTTGGCCTGTTTGGTCGTTCAAAAGGAAAAACCTTAAGTCCGGCACAAAAACTGCGGATTGAAAACCTGTTACCAACACTGGCTATTGCTACGGGGGCTGTTGATCCAGCAGCTATCTGGCCAGAAGCTGAGCAGGTATGGGTGGAGATAGGTATTGGCGGCGGCGAGCACTTTGTTCAACAAGCTGACGCGAACAAAAGGGTTCATTTAATTGGGTTTGAGCCATTCCAAAATGGCATGGCCAAGACCTTGGGTTCTGTTGAGCAACTTGGTTTATCTAATATTTCACTAGAAATGGGTGATGCACGTTTGACGCTGCAACACTTTACCGATCATTCATTGGATCGGGTTTTCATTCTCTATCCAGACCCGTGGCCAAAAGTTAAGCACTGGAAACGAAGGTTAATAACTCTTGCATTCATAAAAGAGCTATCTCGTTTGGTTAAACCCGGCGGTGAAATACGGTTTGTCTCGGATATTGCTCATTATCAACAATGGGCTTTGTCACGTTTTTTACAGCAAGGTGATTTTATTTGGACTGCTAATACATGCCATGATTGGCAACAAGCTCCAAAAGATCATTTTACAACAAAATATGAACAAAAAGCTTTTCGCGAAAAACGTCAGCCAGCCTATTTGCATTTCATCAGAAAGGGTTTATAAGCCCCTGACAACTTGGCTGATGTGCTTTGGCACTCAGGCGGGCTCCGGAAACGGGGGCCGCCTTTTTATATGGCCATCATATAATTCTTTAGAGATGAAAGAAAAATTCAGTGCGTGCAAAAACTGCCATCGAACAACGGGTGCTAACCTTAATAGAGCCGGTTTGTGAAGAACAAGGCCTAGTGCCGGTTCGCGTGCGGCTTATGGGCAGAGAAAAAAATAATATATTGCAAATAATGGCTGAAAGGCCAGAAGATGGAATGCTCGGTATTGGTCAATGCGCTAGGCTAAGTCGCGCCATTTCAGCGCTGATTGACGTAGAAGATCCGGTTGCTGGCAAGTATGCCCTTGAAGTTTCCTCACCGGGTTTAGATCGCCCTTTGACCTTGTTCGAACATTTTTCTAAATGGCAAGGCAATGAGGCAAAAATTGAACTAGATCGTCTGGTTGAAGGCCGGCGGCGATTTCGAGGAAAACTAGTCGGTGTCGAAGATGATAACATTTTAATCGACCTCGAAGGCGAAGAAGAAACCACCTATATACCATTTACTTGGTTAAGTGAGGCTCGGTTAATTATTACTGATGAATTATTAAAACAAAGTGCTAAGGCTCGTAAAAAGCAAATTAGCCAAGCAGGAGAACAAGAAAATGAGCATTAGCGGTGTAAGCGCCAACCGGTTGGAATTATTGCAAATTGCCAGAGCGGTGGCAGCAGAAAAATCTATTCCAGAGATCATAGTACTCGAAGCAATTGAAGAGGCCATGCAAAAAGCTGCCAGATCCCGTTATGGTTCTGAGCTAGATATACGGGCAAAAATTAACCCGAAAACTGGAGAACTACAGTTAACCAGATGCGTCACAGTTGTCGAAGAAGTAGAAAATGACAGTACCGAAATGTCATTGGTCGAAGCCCACAAAATTGAACCTAAAACCGAACTGGGTCATGTGTTTGTTGAAGAGTTACCGCCAATGGAGTTTGGTCGAGTTGCCAGTCAAACAGCCAAGCAGGTCATTACCCAAAAAGTTCGTGAAGCTGAAAGAGCCCGCCAATACGAAGAATATAAAGACCGCGTTGGTGAGGTCGTCAACGGAATCATCAAACGGGTTGAATATGGCAATGTCATTATCGATCTTGGCAGAGCAGAGGGTATCATTAGACGCAATGACGGCATTCCTCGTGAAAACCTGATGGTAAATGACCGCACCCGTGCTTATATTTATGAAGTACGCGAAGAAGCTAGAGGGCCGCAAATATTTCTTTCCAGAGCCCACCCAAACCTCATGTCAGCTTTGTTTGCGCAAGAAGTCCCCGAAGTATATGACGGGATCATTCAGATACCTACAGTCGCTAGAGACCCTGGAAGTCGCGCCAAAATCTCTGTAATTTCAAATGATAGCTCGATTGATCCGGTTGGCGCGTGTGTTGGTATGCGTGGGTCTCGTGTTCAGGCTGTTGTGTCGGAGCTACAGGGCGAAAAGATTGACATTATTCAATGGTCAGAAGACCCGGCAACTTTTTTGGTTAATGCCATGGCACCGGCCGAGGTTTCCAAAGTAATTATGGACGAAGAAGCTGGACGGGTTGAGGTGGTTGTTCCTGAAGACCAGTTGTCTTTAGCTATTGGTCGTCGTGGGCAAAATGTGCGTCTGGCCTCACAACTTACCGGCTGGACAATAGATATTCTTACTGAAGAGCAAGAATCAGAGCGCCGTCAAACCGAGTTCAAAGACCGGACAGATATCTTCATGAAAGCTCTGGACGTTGATGAGATGATTGCGCAATTACTTACCTCTGAAGGCTTCGAAACTGCAGAAGAAGTGGCTTATGTAGAAGCTACCGAAATATCGGCGATTGAAGGCTTTGACGAAGATACCGCAACCGAATTGCAAACACGGGCGCGTGAATACCTTGATGCTGAAGCCGCCAAGCTTGACGAACGTCGCAAAGAGCTTGGTGTTGAAGATAATTTGTTGGAATTACCCTTTTTGAACGTGTCTATGGCGGTTCGTCTGGGTGAAGCTGAGATTAAAAATCTTGAAGATTTTGCCGGACTAATACCTGATGATTTACGCGGATGGTTTGAAAGCAAAGACGGCGAAAGAGTCCGTCAGGCTGGAATTTTGGAAAAAGAAAAATTCAGCCCCGAAGATGCCAGTGCCATGATAATGCAAGCCAGAGTGGCTGCCGGATGGATTACAGAAGAGGAATATGCTAATGTGTTGGCCGAAGAAGCGGCAAATGGTGACGAGGAAACCGCCGCCGAAACAACTGAAACGGTAAATCCGGCTTGACCGGATTAGGTGATATTATCCATGCGCGAACGCAAGTGCATTGTTAGTAATGAGGTGTTGCCGGAAACCGGACTTGTGCGGTTTGTCGTTGACCCTGATGGCACAGTTTTTTCCGATGTCAGGGCTAAAGCCCCCGGACGCGGTGTCTGGGTTACGGCCAACCGGCAATCGATCGAAGAGGCAATAAACCGTAATGGTTTTACCAGAGGTTTCAAAAAACAGGTAACAGTTACACCTGATTTACCCGATATGGTCGAGGCACAATTACGCAAGATTTGTTTGGATATATTGGGTCTTGGACGACGTGGTGGCCAGCTTATTACCGGTTTTGAGAAAGTTCGTAGTGAAATACGAGCCAACAAACCCGGGTGGCTGATCGAGGCCGCAGACAGTAAAGAAGATGGCCGACACAAGGTTTTGGCATTGTGCAGGGCAATATGGGATGAAGTACCTCTTATCGGGTGCTTTACCTCAACAGAGCTTGGAATAGCATTAGGAAGAGATCACGGAGCGCATGCTTTAATGCGATCTGGTGCGGTTTCGCAAAACTTAGGCTTGCAATTACAGCGACTTTCGGGCTTTACCCCCCTAATTCCTCTGCATTGGAGGAAAATCGGCGGTTGAAACCTTAGTCAGGATCGTTAGGTTAACCGACTTTCCAGTCGGATAAGAAAATTTAGGCGAACAACCCGCTGGATTTTCTGAATATTGAAACAGGTTGTGGAAAAAACGCATGACAGATGCGAGTGATGATAAAGGCAGTGGCCGCAAAACCTTCTCTTTAAAGAGCGGAGGTCCAGGCGTGGTGCGTCAAACATTTTCCAGAGGCCGCACAAAGGCCGTGGTTGTGGAAAAAAAGCGCAAGCGGTTGGTCGGTGCTCCTGGCAGCAAACCTGTAGCGCAACCCGCACAGACACCGGGGCCAACGCCTGTTGATGATAATGTGGCAAAAGCACGAGCGCTTGGCTTATCGCTTGCTGAATATAATGCACGACAAAAAGCTCTTAGTACTGCGCGCGAACAGAGCGCTGCCAAAGAAAATCTAGCTAAAGCTCAAGAAGCCGAACGCCAAAGCCGTGCCGCCGAAGAGCAGGAGGTTTTGGAACAAGCCCGCAAAGAAAAAGCCGAAGTGGAAGCGCAAGCTATTGCTCAGGCAGAAGCTGCTGCTGCTGCATTAGAAGCTAATAGCGCGGAAAGTGTAAAACCGGCAACAGCCAAGCCGCGTCCTGAAAAACCAAAGCAAACAGATAAAGAAGATCGCTCTCCCAAAAGTGGATTTGGCGGCCGAATCAAAAAGAAACGAGTTGAGACCAAAGGGCCGTCACGATCACGCGGTGAACCAAAACGTCGTCAGGGAAAACTAACTATTTCGGCGATATTGAGCGATGAAGATGGACAGCGGCAGCGTTCACTGGCCTCCATGCGTAGAGCCAGAGAGCGTGAAAAAGTGCGTCGCACCATGGGTGATGGTGCCAAAACCAACAAAATGAGTCGCGAAGTAATTATTCCAGAAAACATCACAGTCAAAGAACTGGCTTTGCGAATGAAAGAGCGCTCTAGAGATGTTATCAAATATCTAAAATCCCAAGATGAAGTATTAGCTCGTGATGACGAGATGGACGGTGATTTGGCTGAATTGGTGGTCGAAGAGTTCGGCCATATCGCCAGAAGAGTTGCCGCCAGTGATGTTGAAGACGGCTTCATTGGCGAAGCGGACGATGTTGCCGATATGAAACCACGACCGCCAGTGGTGACAATAATGGGTCACGTTGATCATGGTAAAACATCTTTGCTTGATGCTTTGCGTTCAACTGATGTGGTGTCAGGCGAGGCCGGCGGTATTACCCAGCATATCGGCGCTTATCAGGTAAAAGTAAAATCCGGCGAATTGGTGACATTTCTTGACACTCCCGGACATGCTGCATTTTCTGCAATGCGTCTTAGAGGGGCGCAAGCCACAGATATTGTGGTGTTGGTGGTGGCTGCTGATGACAGTGTTATGCCGCAAACTATTGAAGCGATAAACCACACTAAAGCTGCTGGCGTGCCGATGATTATTGCGGTCAACAAGATGGATCGTGAAGGCGCTAACCCAACCAAAGTATTGCAAGACTTGTTGCAGCACGAAGTTATTGTTGAAGCAATGGGCGGGGAAATTCAGGCCAGAGAGATCAGTGCTTTAAAGAAAACCGGTCTTGATGAATTGGTCGAGGCTATCATATTACAAGCTGAATTGCTTGAATTAAAAGCCAACCCCGATCGTGATGCCGATGGCATGGTGATCGAATCACAAATTGACAAGGGCAGAGGGCCAGTAGCTACACTGCTTGTCAGTCGCGGCACACTAAAACGCGGTGATATTGTGGTGGCCGGTAAATCATGGGGCAAGGTTAAGGCCTTAACCGATGAGAGAAAACAAAACTTGAAAACTGCTGGCCCTTCATTACCAGTGGTGATCTTGGGTCTTGATAGCGCTCCAGAACCTGGCGAGCCATTTGCCGTTGTTGATAGTGAAGCGAAAGCCCGAGAGATAACCGAATATCGTCAACAAAAAGAACGTGACGAATCTAATGTAACGCCGGATGCTATGGCCTCACTAGAGGCTATGATGACTGCTCTAAATGAAAAGTCGGTTGATGAAGTAGCGTTGGTTGTTAAAGCCGATGTTAGAGGTTCCGCCGAAGCTATCGTTCAATCATTGGAAAAACTTGGTAATGACGAAGTCAAAGCCAAAGTGATCCATACTGGCGTTGGCGGTATTACCGAATCCGATATTTTATTAGCTCGTGGATCTAACGCTCCGGTGATTGCCTTTAATGTACGGGCAAATAAACAAGCCCGTGAATTGGCCGAGCGCGAAGGTGTCGAGATCAGATATTATTCGATCATCTATAACGTACTTGATGACATCAAAGCGGTTATGGAAGGCTTGCTAGCACCAGAAGTCAAAGAGACTTTCATTGGCTATGCGAAAATTCTTGAAGTATTTGATATTTCAAAACTTGGCAAAATTGCCGGTTGCCGGATTACCGAAGGCGTTGTCAGACGTGGCTGTAAAGTGCGTCTATTGCGCGATGATGTAGTGATTCATGAGGGCGATCTTTCGACGTTGCGGCGCTTCAAAGACGAAGTGAAAGAAGCCAATGCCGGACAAGAATGTGGCATGGGTTTCTTAAAATATCACGATCTGCAAAAAGACGACATGATCGAGTGCTTCACCGTCAAAGAGATCAAACGGGAGCTGTAATACATTTGGATAGACAGTTTGAGTTTGACAATAATTTTGCAGAGCGGTTGCGAGACGCTCAGCACTTCCAGAAGTTAATTTGCGGCGGAACCGCAACCAAGATTTTTTGGTGGCTGGTTCTGACGTTTGTTATCGGTTCTGTAATTTTGGGAAGTTACTTGTTGAATATATATATCATTCCGCAAATACCATATCTTTGGCTATCTTCTTTTCTGTCTCTGATTTTATTAAACTGGTGGTTTGCAAACTGGTATAATTTACGACGTTACAAACAAAAAATTGGCGTTGAACGGTTTGAAGGCAAACCGGTTATTGTCCGAGTTGGTAACCGAGGTATTTCCTGGCAGCAAATTGATTCAGAAGCATCATTTGACTGGGTTGGGGTTGATGCTATTCATCAAGGTCCAAAAGGTCTGCTTTTTCAGTATGGAGGTCTGGCATATATTCTTCCTAACTCGGTTTTTCCTGATAAAGCCAGCCGTATATCTTTTAAACAAGAATGCGAAACCTTGATGACCAAAGCAAAAGCTGTTCAGCAATAGGCTTGGGTGGTTTTGCACCAAACTCTGTCTATAATATTTAACTTAAAGTCTCTTAAAAAATGAAATTCAAAGTCTGTTGCATCCAGTCGATTGCTGAAGCTGAACTGGCTATAGATGCTGGTGCGTGGGCGATCGGATTGGTGGCTAATATGCCATCAGGGCCGGGGCCAATAGACGACGATATTATTCGTAAAATTGCCGATGCCACAAAGGATCGGGTGCAGCGGTTTTTGTTAACTTCGCGCACACAACCCGATGACATTGTAAAGCACATTAACACCTGCGGCACTGATATTGTGCAATTGGTAGATGAAGTGCCGGTAGAAACATACGGTGCTATTCGTAAAGAGTGTCCTGATGTGCAAATCGTGCAAGTGATCCATGTACAAGATGAAATAGCTTTACATACCGCCAAAACAGCAGAACCACTCGTCGACATGATCCTGCTTGATAGTGGCCAGCCAAATGCCGCAACCAAAACCCTTGGTGGAACCGGCCAAACCCATAATTGGGAATTATCCCGACAGATCGTACAGGCGGCCTGCAAACCTGTATGGTTGGCTGGCGGTCTATCACCGGCCAATGTTGGCGCAGCTATTTCGCGTGTACAGCCATTTGGCGTTGATCTGTGTTCCGGTATTCGCGACACAAACGGTGCGTTGCTTTCACAACAGCTTGCACAATTTACCGCAAAGCTGTAAGCCTGCCGCCCTCTTGCAAATATAAAGCCGAGCCGATGCCCAATAAAAGAAGTAAAAACAAACCGCCAAGTCAACGGCAATTACGTGCTGGCGAGTTAGTGCGCCATGCGCTAGTTGATATTATGGCGCGTGAAGAATTGCGCGATAACGACCTTAAAGACGTCTCGGTTACTATTTCCGAAGTGCGTTGCGCGCCTGATTTACGCCATGCACAGGTTTTCTGCGCTCCGCTTGGCGGCGGTGATACCACCAAGGTAGTTGCCGCACTTAATCGTTGCGCCAAATTTTTAAACAGTCGCTTGGGACGTGAAATGACTATGAAGTTCACCCCAAAGCTTAGATTTACCGCCGATGAAAGCTTTGAAACCGCCAGCGCACTGGACGAATTATTGAACCGCCCCGAAGTTGCGAGGGATTTAGGCGGAACGCCACAAGAATGAGTCGCCGTAAAAATGGCCGTGATGTTTCTGGCTGGATCATACTTGATAAAGCCAAAGATATATCTTCGACCAAGGCGCTTAGCAAAGCTAGATGGTTACTAAATGCCAACAAAGCCGGTCATGCTGGAACTCTTGATCCCATGGCTACCGGAGTTTTGCCCTTGGCCTTTGGCGAAGCTACCAAAACCATTCCTTACATTGTTGATGCCAGCAAGGAATATGAATTTACAATTTTGTTTGGCAGCAGCACCGATAGCCTTGATGCCGAAGGTGAAGTTACTGTCGTGTGCGACAAACGTCCAACAACCGAACAGTTAACAGCCTGCTTGTCACAATTTCGCGGCCAAATAGAGCAAATTCCACCAGTGTTTTCGGCAATTCATGTAAATGGCGAACGCTCTTACAAGCTGGCCAGAGAGGGTAAGGCGGTTGAACTAGCAGCCCGCAAGGTCGAGGTGTTTTCCTTAGAGCTTGTCTCTGAAATTGCCGGAGTATCAGCCAGCTTTGTCTTGAACTGTGGCAAGGGCACTTATGTACGTTCATTAGCCAGAGATATTTGCGCGGCCACTGGGGTGCAGGGTCATGTAAATGTATTGCGCAGAACCCGTGTCGGGCATTTTGCAATAGATGCTGCAATAACACTCGACGAACTGCAAGTAATGGTGCATAAGGCGCCAGCTTTTGAGCCTGAACTACCAGTTGAGACCGCGCTGGACGACATCCCGGCGCTGGCCGTAACGGAAGATCAAGC
>JAESTZ010000083.1 GCA_016763315.1 Robiginitomaculum sp. | reverse complement strand
TGGTTGAAGCTGCTCCTAAAGCGGTCAAGGAAGGTGTTTCCAAGGACGAAGCCGAGGAACTCAAAACCAAGATCGAAGCTACTGGTGCAACAGTGGAAATCAAATAAGCCTTTTGGTTTGTTTAGTTTGACGGGTGGCTCTTAATCAAGGGCTGCCCGTCAGGCAGTTTTTAAGCTTTTGTGTTTTCTTCTGGCAAAAGCTGCGGTTTCCCGAGTTATTTATGGGGAATTGTTGTCTCACAGAAGATATAAATTTTCGATCGGGTTTCGTTACGAAATCCGTATGTTGCGGGATTATTCTCCGCGAAAGGAACTAAAATGTCGTTGTCGTTCACGGACAAAAAGCGAATTCGTAAATCCTTTGGGCGTATTGCCGAAACGGTACAAATGCCAAATTTGATCGAAGTGCAAAAAAGCTCGTACGAGCAATTCTTGCAACGCGAAGTGCAGGCTTCGGAGCGGATCGAACGTGGTATACAGGCAGTTTTTAAATCAGTATATCCGATCCGGGATTTTGCTGAAACAGCACAGTTGGAATATGTTTCTTATGAGTTCGAGAAGCCGAAATTTGACGTTGAAGAATGTCAGCAACGCGACATTACCTATTCTGCACCTTTGAAGGTCAAATTACGTCTAATCGTGTTTGATACTGACGAAGACACTGGTGCACGCTCGGTAAAAGACATTAAAGAGCAAGACGTGTTTATGGGCGATATTCCGCTTATGACCGACAAGGGTACATTTGTAATTAACGGCACCGAGCGGGTGATCGTTAGTCAGATGCATCGTTCACCTGGTGTGTTGTTTGATCATGACAAAGGCAAGTCCTCGACATCTGGTAAGTTCTTGTTTACCGCAAGAATTATTCCTTACCGTGGTTCATGGATAGATTTTGAATTCGACGCCAAAGATGTTTTGTTTGTGCGTATTGATCGCCGTCGTAAATTGCCAGTTACCACTTTGCTTTATGCTTTGGGTCTGGATCGTGAAGAAATTTTGACGACCTTTTATACTACAAGCACAGCAAGTTTCTCTAAAAAGGGCTGGGCTATTCCTTATAAAGAAGATCGTTGGCGTGGTGTAAAACCGGTTAATGATCTGGTTAATGCGACAACTGGTAAAGTTGTTTCTCCGGCGGGGCGTAAAATTTCAGCCCGAGCTGCTAAAGTATTGGCCGAAGACGGATTAAAGAAGTTACTATTGGTTGATGCTGATATGATTGGCCGGTATTTTGGCGAAGATCTGGTTAATATGGAAACCGGAGAAATCATAGTCGAATCCGGTGAGGAAATTACCGAAGAAAACCTCGAGGCAGTCAAAGAGTTTGGTGTAAAATCTCTGACCTTGCTTGATATTAGTGCGACAACAACGGGTCCGTACATCAGCAAAACCTTGATTGTCGACAAAAATAACAACCGCGAAGAAGCATTGATAGATATTTATCGGGTTATGCGTCCGGGCGAGCCGCCAACACCTGAGACGGCAGAAAATTTGTTCAATAGTTTGTTCTTTGATCCAGAGCGTTATGATCTTTCGGCTGTTGGCCGGGTAAAGATGAATATGCGCATGGATCTGGATTGTCCGGATGATATGCGTGTTTTACGCAAAGAGGATATTCTTGCAGTTCTTAAAACCATGGTTGATTTGCGCGATGGTCGTGGACAAGTTGATGATATTGACAATCTAGCCAATCGTCGGGTGCGATCAGTAGGCGAGCTGATGGAAAATCAGTACCGTATCGGATTGTTGCGCATGGAGCGGGCAATTAAAGAACGTATGGGCAGTGTCGATATTGATACGGTTATGCCGCACGATTTGATCAATGCTAAACCTGCCGCTGCTGCAGTTCGTGAGTTCTTTGGTTCTTCACAGCTTTCGCAATTTATGGATCAAAATAATCCACTTTCAGAAATCACTCACAAACGTCGTGTTTCTGCTCTTGGGCCAGGTGGTCTAACCCGTGAACGTGCGGGTTTTGAAGTTCGCGATGTGCACCCAACCCATTATGGTCGAATTTGTCCGATTGAAACACCGGAGGGGCCAAATATTGGTCTGATCAATTCTCTGGCAACTTTTGCTCGTATCAACAAATATGGCTTTATTGAAAGCCCTTATCGTAAGGTAAAAGACGGTAAGTTGCTTGAAAGTGTGGTTTATCTTTCTGCGGTTGAAGAAATAAAATATACAATTGCACAAGCTAACTCGACAGTTGAAGACGGCAAATTCGTCAATGAGCTGGTAACCTGTCGTATCGCTGGTGATGTGATTCTAACGCCGCGTGACAAGATTGATTATATTGATGTTTCACCAAAACAGGTGGTATCGGTTGCTGCGGCTCTGATCCCGTTTTTGGAACATGACGATGCTAACCGCGCCTTGATGGGTTCGAACATGCAACGACAAGCTGTGCCATTGGTCGAGGCCGAGGCCCCACTGGTTGGTACGGGAATGGAAGCTGTTGTCGCTAGAGATAGCCGGGCAACTGTTATTGCCAAACGCAAAGGTGTGATTGAACAAGTTGATGCTACACGGATCGTTGTTCGTGCCGCTGACGACAGTGATATGTCTAAATCTGGCGTTGATATTTATAATTTGCTGAAATTCCAGCGTTCAAATCAGGACACTTGTATCAACCAGCGACCTTTGGTCAAAGTTGGTGATTTGGTAGAGGCTGATGATATTATTGCCGATGGCCCTTCGACTGACCTTGGCGAGTTGGCTTTGGGTAAAAATGTGCTGGTAGCGTTTATGCCGTGGAATGGTTATAATTACGAGGATAGTATCTTGATCTCCGAACGGATCGTTCGTGATGATGTATTTACCTCTATACACATTGATGAATTTGATCTGGCGGCTCGTGATACTAAATTAGGGCCAGAAGAAATCACTCGTGATATTCCAAATGTCGGCGAGGAAGCGTTACGCAATCTTGATGAAAGCGGAATCGTCGCTATTGGCGCACGGGTTGAACCGCGTGACATTCTAGTTGGTAAAGTAACACCAAAAGGCGAAAGCCCAATGACACCAGAAGAAAAGCTCTTGCGGGCGATCTTTGGTGAAAAAGCTTCCGATGTCCGTGACAGTTCTTTGCGTTTACCGCCGGGAGTTGCCGGAACAGTTGTCGAAGTGCGGGTGTTTAACCGTCATGGTGTTGAAAAAGATCAGAGGGCTTTAACCATCGAGCGTGAAGAAATTGAACGTCTTGGTCTTGACCGTGATGATGAACTAATAATTCTAGAGCGTAATATTTTTGGCAGATTGCATGATTTGCTGGTTGGCAATGTTGCAGTTTCCGGACCAAAAGGTTTTGACAAAGGCAAGATAGACGAAGAAGCCTTGGCAAATACTGTTTCGCGTCAAGATTGGTGGAAAATCGGTCTTGGTGACGAAAAGGCAATGGCCGAAGTTGAAACTCTTCGTGCTCAATACGATGCTGCCAAGAAACAACTTGATGACCGATTTGACGACAAGGTTGATAAACTACAACGCGGCGATGATTTAATGCCCGGTGTCATGAAAATGGTAAAAGTCTTTGTGGCAGTGAAGCGTAAGTTACAGCCTGGTGATAAAATGGCTGGTCGTCACGGTAATAAAGGTGTGATTTCCAAAATCAACCCGATTGAAGACATGCCGCACCTAGAAGACGGTCGTCCTGTTGATATTCTGCTAAATCCGCTTGGTGTACCAAGTCGAATGAATGTTGGACAAATTCTTGAAACCCATCTTGGTTGGGCGTCAAGAGGTTTAGGCCAACAAATCGGTGATATTTATGAGGAATATCTTGTTTCACAAGACATTAAACCGCTTCGGGATAAGCTGGCTGATATTTATGGCGAGAAGGTAAAACTACCTCGCAAGAATGAAGAGCTTGCAGAACTGGCCAGTAACCTTACCAATGGTGTGCCGATGGCAACACCGGTATTTGACGGAGCATCAGAGGCAGAAATCAATGAAATGTTGACCAAAGCCGGCTTCGCCACTTCTGGGCAATCCTGGTTGTGGGACGGTAAAACCGGTGAGAAGTTCAAACGTCCGGTAACTGTCGGTATTAAGTATTTGTTGAAATTGCACCATTTGGTTGATGACAAAATCCATGCTCGTTCCATCGGTCCATATTCGTTGGTTACGCAACAACCATTGGGCGGTAAAGCCCAGTTTGGCGGACAGCGATTTGGGGAAATGGAAGTCTGGGCTTTGGAAGCCTATGGCGCTGCTTATACCTTGAAAGAAATGCTTACTGTCAAATCTGATGATGTTGCTGGTCGAACTAAAGTTTATGAATCTATTGTACGCGGTGATGATGCGTTTGAAGCTGGTATTCCTGAAAGCTTTAACGTTCTTGTCAAAGAGATGCGTTCTCTTGGATTAAATGTTGAACTGACCAGTAACTAATTATTTTTTTACGTGAGCCGGTACTTCT
>JAESTZ010000082.1 GCA_016763315.1 Robiginitomaculum sp. | reverse complement strand
GTCATGGCTTTGATTTTTACTTGATAATCATGAACATCGATATTTGGCCGCATCTTGATCTCTTTAAGATCAGCGGTCTTTTGTTTCTTTTTTGACTCAGCACGTTTTTTTTGTGCCTGAAAGCGCATTTTGCCGTAATCAAGGATTTTACAAACCGGATTATTTGCCTCCGGTGCCACTTCAACCAGATCAAGTCCGGCTTCTCTAGCAGCTTCCAAAGCAGCAGCGATTGGCATTACACCTTGTTTCTCACCGTTCTCATCAATGAGCAAAATGCGCTCAGCAGTGATATCTTGATTAACTTTGGGGCCTTTGGGCTTTTTCGGGGCGGCTGGCGGTGGACGACGTGCTATAATGCTCTCCTGTGATTGTCAAAAAAACGCCGGACAATCATTGTAGAGAAATCGTATCAACCATGAAAACCCTCCTAATAAGTGCCAGACCAAAGCTTTATGAAGAAAGCCGGGCGCGGGATCAAGCAGCTTTCGCATAGATTTCAAAAATAGTGACTAAAACGCACCAAACATCTTCATAGTTTTTAGTAGATCATCAGCAGAAAGTTTTTCTAATGGCTCACTGATAATCGTCATTGCGTTTGGAGTGCGAATGCCGGTTTGCTTGGCGCTAGCTGCACTGCCGTGTAAGGAAATACAACGTCCAGCGCCGGCAGCACATAGATGTAATATTCCATCGGCAATGCCAACAACACCTTTGGCCTTTGCGCCAAGCGCG
Source organism: Robiginitomaculum sp. (assembly GCA_016763315.1). GTDB lineage: Bacteria > Pseudomonadota > Alphaproteobacteria > Caulobacterales > Maricaulaceae > Robiginitomaculum_B. The sequence goes on along the minus strand of JAESTZ010000082.1, from coordinate 44,836 downwards.
GTTAATTGGAACGGGTCTGCCCTGGCGCACAGGTCTTTGATTTTCGGATAATTTCTTAGTAATGGACGAGCAAGATCACGAGCTTCTATCCCGCCTGTGATCGCTAACATGGTGTTGGAATTTAGAATATATCCGGCAAGGGTTTGATAGGCGGCAGCCGGCCAACCATCGTCTGCATCTAATTTACCAAGGTTGAGCAGTATATAATCCCCTTGCAACCCAAAATATTCTGGCTGTAATGAGGGCGTTTTACCGGCTAATCTTAATAACCAGCTAAAATCAGGGCCAATGCTTAGGTCTACTTTTGATGGTGGCACGCCAATAATGTTCAGCAATTGATCATCAGCATCAACCGGATGTTCGCCGACTGAAGTTAGTGACCATTTCGATCGTGGCGCGGACCCGGCAAACTTAGGGGCAAACAGGCCAAAGGCGGCAAACAAACTTGCAGTTCTGGGGCTACGCTCCAGATCAATAATTTTGTCAAACTTACTTTTTTTCAAGACTTTGGCCAGCGCCGAGAAATTGGTGTCTGCCGCTGCAAGATCTGCCGATATGATATCATCAAACCAAGGGGACTTGGTTGCCAAGCCAACTAATGACGGGTCGGTCAGCAATACAAGTTGGTCATCAGGAAACGCTTCACGCAATCGCGCGCTGGCACAAAAAGCGTTTAACAGCCTTCCAAGTGGCCCAAAACAAATAATTAGTGTTTTAGTTCGCAATTTCAAAATCCTTATTTGCTTATACTCAAAACACAGAATTAAACAGCGTTTTGAGTATAAATCCCTTTATTACCCATCAACTTATCCAAAAACCGGTTCCCACTTTTTGGGTCGATGGAGTATACTCAAAACACTATCTGAATTAGCCCGTTTCTTTTAATTAGTGCCAAGCATAATTAGAATACACAGTTTTGTTTATCAAGAAAGTATTAGATGTAAGCAAAAGGCACAAAAACAATCAATCTTTGTTCTAAAAATAACTCAAAGCCAATTAAGAAGGTTATAAATTGAAAAATCAACTGCCACAGGGTTTTCGTTATTTACCGGGGTATTTTTCTCGTCAGCAGCAAGAGGAATTGGTGGAACTGGTTCGAGCTGGCATCAAAACTGCCCCGTTTTATCAACCAAGAATGCCAAAAACCGGACAACCAACTTCGGTGATTATGAGTAATTTTGGTGAGCTGGGCTGGGTTTCGGAAAAATCCGGTTATCGTTATGACCCTTTGCACCCCAAAACTGCAGAACATTGGCCAAAAATACCGCAAGAACTATTGGATTTGTGGGGCGATGTAACCAGCTGGCCGCAAAACCCGCAATCGTGTTTGATCAATTGGTATCGTGAAGGGTCAAGGCTTGGCTTACATATTGATGCCAGCGAACAAGCCAAAGATGCGCCGATTGTTTCGGTGTCTTTAGGTGATCAAGCTTTATACCGAATTGGCGGGTTGCACCGTAATGATCCAACGAGATCGTTCAAGTTGTCTTCTGGCGACGTGCTGGTGCTGGCGGATACGGCGCGGCACTGTTATCATGGAGTTGATCGAATTTATGACGGTACATCGACACTAATACCAAAGGGCGGGCGGATCAATTTAACCTTGCGGGTAGTGCGCTAGTTATTTATTGCGCAGCAAAAAAACCAGCCATGGAAAAACCGCTCTCAAAATAATTATCGCGCCAATTATGGTCAATTTCATCAAGCACCAACGCCTCTGCCGCACCTAATGAGTAAAAATAAACTCTTTGATGTTGGCTAAGTTTTCCCTCGTTTAGAGTTTGCAAAATCCGATTGCGTAAATTAGATGCCAATGCAGCAAAGTCATGATCCAACCCAAGAGAGGTATGAGTGCCGCTGCTGGCAAATTCAGCCAAGGCCAGCTCGGTATATCTGGCTACCCCTTCTTGCCAAAGTTGAAACTCTAAATACCTGCGATCCGCATCGGTAAGAATGGATAATCTGTTAGCGCGGTTAACTGCATATTGCAGAGCTAGTTTTTTTCTAATGGTTTTATCCGGCTCGGTTAAAACCGTTACTAGATCAATACTGTTATTTTGAATCATCGCGATCACTTGCAGGTCATCATAGGCAAATGGATAATTCAGCGCCCACATTCCACTATCATCATCACCAGCCAAATCAAGATCCGCAAGGCCACTATAATAACCGTTCCAGTTCATTTGATATTGGTGAAAATTTTCATGCAAAAGAGTAGCTACCCAAGCGGTAGAATTGCTTTTTATAACTCCATAAGCACCGACGACAGCCACCGGCCCTGATCCAGCAAAGGGGAAAGTTGCCTTAATATTAGTGGAAAATTGACCGCCGGCACGAATATCTATTCGGCAATTAGTATCGGCATCAATACTAAACAAGGTAAAGCCAATGGGTGCTTTTTTAGCACAATAAAACCTGTCATGCTCGTGACCAACAATAAGAATTGGAAAATCCTCGGTGGAAAAACCAGGCCATAACTGACCACCATAAGCCCGGTTTATTTTTCGTGCCTCGGCCATTAAAACCTGATCGGCAAATGCAATTGCTGGCAGAAACAAAAATACCGCCAGCATCACAACAATATATCGAAAAACCTGCATGACCTGAATGATTATCAGATCAGGCCTTGGTGTCGATAGTGCTGCCCGGTTCTGTTTTTTGCTCTGGCTCTGATGCAGCGGGTGATGATGCGCTTGCACCGGTTGAAACCGCAACTATTGCGGCGCGTAAAGTACGATCACCAAGGGTATAACCATTTTGGATAACTTCGGCCACCAGACCTGAGGCCACTTCATTTGACGGAATTTGCGCCACTGCTTGGTGCAAATTGTGATCAAACTTTTCGCCCTTGCCGCCAATTTGTTTAATACCGTGTCGCTCCAGCGCCGCTTGTAGGGATTTTTGCGTCATATCAACACCCTCGACTAATTGCTCCATGCGTTGGGAAGCTTCTTGCCTGGCTTCGGCTGGAACATTTTCCAAGGCTCGGCTTAAATTGTCGGCAACATTTAACATGTCCTCGGCAAACCGAGTGACCCCATAACGCTTTGCATCGGCAATATCGCGCTGGGAGCGTTTTCGTAAGTTTTCCAGTTCTGCCGCCAGACGCAATGTACGATCCGTCGCTGCGTCCAGCTCACCCTGTAACTTAGCAACTGGATCTAATTGTTCCTCTATCGGAGTTACATTGTCCGGCGTTTCTTCTGTTTCTGGTTGGTCTTGTTCTTCACTCATTTTTGGTCTTTTTCCGTTATTTGCGCACTTGTTGACGCATTAAAAATCCAATGGCTTGCGCCGTATAATCCACCATAGGGATCACTTTGGCATAATTGAGCCGTGTTGGGCCAATTACGCCGATGGCTCCTAATACCTTGCCTTGTGCATTCATATAGGGTGCCGTGACCACACTTGAACCCGAAAGGCTAAATAAAGGGTTTTCCGAGCCGATATATATCTTGACTCCCGGAGCTTTGCCAGCCTCGTCAAGCAAAGAAATTAATTCTTTCTTCTGCTCCATCTCGTCAAGCAGTAATCTTATGCGCTCAAGGTTTTGTGTGGCCTCCACATTGTCGATAAGTTGCGAGCGCCCACGAACTATCAACGTGCGCTCTTCAGCATCAGCACTTGACCAATGCGCCATGCCATCTTCGATCAAGGCTTTGGCTGCTGCGTCCAACTGGTGGCTGTGGTGGCTAATTTCTTCCAGTATCTGGATTCTGGTGCCTGATAGCGATCGCCCTTTAAGCCGCCTTGAAAGGAAATTCCCCGCCGCAGTTAATGCCGAAGGAGTAGTGCCCGGCGGTATGGTCATTATTCTGTTTTCAACTGCTCCGGTTTCATAAACTAAAACCACCATCGCTTCGGTCGGGGCAAGCGGAACAAATTCAACATGGCGCAAAGCTTGGTCTTGAACCGGTGCCAATACCAAACCGGCACCTCCAGCCATGCCGGATAATAATTTCGAGGCTTCGTCCAGTGCGCTTTGTAATGGCTGGTCGGATAAACGATGCCTGATGTTTGATCTCTCGGTTTCATTCAAATCACCAAATTGCAAGAGACCATCAACAAACAACCGCAACCCGCTTTGAGTCGGTATCCGCCCGGCACTTAAATGCGTTGCCGATAATAACCCTGCCGAGGTTAAAGCCGCCATAGTATTGCGAATCGAGGCCGAAGACAGCCCGCTAGCGCCGCTAATGGCCAGAGTTTTTGATCCAACTGCTTCGCCGTTTGCTAGATAACTTTCGACGATTTCGCGAAATATCTCGCGCGAGCGTTGATCAAGATCGGAAATGCTAGGGCCGCGAATGATGGACATGATAATTTATTTAGGATCCTGAGTTTTAACTTCTGGTAATTTGGGGTTTATCCCGCAATCAGGCAAGGGTAGAACAGCAACAAAATAACAGGAGAGAACAATGCGACCATCGAAGCGAGATCAAGTACAAATGCGAGAAGTCAATATTGAAACCGGTGCGGCAAGCTATGCCGAAGGGTCGTGTCTGATCTCGTTTGGCAATACCAAAGTATTATGCACGGCATCGGTCGACGAGCGGGTTCCGCCATGGATGCGCGGCAAAAACAAAGGTTGGGTAACGGCAGAATACGGAATGTTGCCCCGGGCAACCCACACCCGTGGCCGTCGTGAAGCCGCCGCCGGCAAACAATCAGGGCGTACCCAAGAAATTCAACGACTGATCGGGCGGTCATTACGAGCGGTTACCGACCTTACTTTGCTGGGCGAGCGGCAAATAGTGCTTGATTGTGATGTGCTGCAAGCCGATGGCGGCACCAGAACCGCATCAATTACCGGTGCATGGGTTGCTTTGAAAATCGCCACAATGGGTTTGGTTAAACAAGGTTTGATCGAAACTGATCCGGTGTTCGATCAAGCCGCCGCCATCTCGTGCGGTATTTGGCAAGACACGGCGGTTTGCGACCTTGATTACGCCGAAGACAGCACCGCGCAAACAGATGCAAACTTTGTGCTTTCTGGCTCTGGCGGGTTGATTGAAATACAGGCCTCTGCCGAAGATCGACCAATGAGCAAACAACAGTTTGCAGAAATGATGGGGCAGGCAGAACAAGCGGCACAAGAGCTATTTGTGATGCAAAAACAAGCAATAGAACAGGGGTAGATTATGACAATTATTACTGCATTATCAGATGGAAAAAGTGTTTGGGTTTGTCTGGAGAGGGCAATAGAGAGAGTTTTATCAATACGTAACTAAAGCGCCTTAACTATCAAATTCCTTAAGTTCTTTTTTAGCGTTTCCCACTCCCGTTTAATTATTTCCTGACATACTTCAATATATTTTGGATTGGCTTTATATTTTTCTTCTATAGATATCGCTTCTAGGAGATTATACATACAGTCCTGAAGATTCTTATAATCACGGTCAGCATTATTCATTAAGAGCTCAATTTTAGTACCATATCTATAAAATTCTTGCTGATACTGGTGAGACAAGTCTGGTGTCACTGCAAAAGACTGAAACTGTGCCATAGCCTCTCTAAGCTGATGTATCCATTCTTGCCTAAGGTCTGCAATCTTCATTTTTGCTTGCATTCTAATTTGCTTCGATGTTGTATGATATGAAATATATACTGCTCCACCTGCTATAATTACTGAAACAAGAGAGACTATATAAGGTATATATTCCACTATTTTTATTCCTTTTATTTCTATATTCAGAACTTTCTATTCAACCCAAGCAGGGTATCAAAGCTCAGATCATTGGCAACTCTAAACTCACCAAACTCTGGCAAACTATCATATAGTTGTAGCTCAACGCCACCACCATATATCAAAGCCCCTTCGGTTGCAGATATTGCATTAACAGGTGGTATAGTCTTTTAACCTTGATACCTGATCCCAAAAAATAGGGCTCGCGGACGGGCAGGAAAATAGCGATATGAACCAAAGGCAAAATCCGCACGATCCGCATAGGCAGCATCAAACAAATTATCAACACGCCCATAGATGTTAAGTTTTCGGGTCAGTTGGTAGTTTGAACGAAGCGTAAAAACATTATGTCCGCCGTATTTGGTCGTATTGCCGGAGTCTAGGTAATAATCCCCAACATGTTGCCATTTTAAGGAGGTTTGTAGTTTCGGTTTTGGTTGTGCGGTTATTTGCAAGAACCCCAATGTATTGGGAGCAGTATCCACTTGATTGCCTTTAGTAATGGAACTCGACGGTGAGCCAACAATATCGGTGAAGTCATAGGTGTGATTGGCCAAAGTAAACCCCCCAGAAATATCCAGAAAATCAGACAACGGTGCCGCAAAGCTAAGCTCAATACCCCGATGTTTGGTTTTGCCATCAACCACGTTAAAGCCGTTGGCGTTGCGAAAGAAGAAGTTCTCTTTTTGCATGGCAAATGCTGCCAGCTCAAACGTCACACTACCCGTATTGCCCTTTAGCCCAAGCTCGAAACTGTCGAGAATTTCGGGCTTTATTTCGCCAGCGACCTGCCCTAATTGCAAGCTGTAGGCATCGGTCACTTGTGGCGCTCTGCCGGCTCTAGCATAGCGGCCATAGGCACTTATATTATCACTGAACTTATGGGTAATACCGACTTTAGGCGTCACAACAAAGAAGCTATCTTGCCTGTCCGGAATGCGAATAAAGCGTCCGAACCGGCCATTGTCGATTTTGTTTTGGTAATCATAATATGTGTAATCGGCACGCACACCGATATTGATTTTGGTTTTTGCTCCAAGATCAAACCTGTTTTGCGCATAAGCAGACGAAACGTAAGACCTCACATCATAATCAAAATGATCGCCCTGAATAAATGAAAACACACTGGGGCCGGGTTGAAATTCACGCAAATACCCCTTGGTATATTCTGCATCAATGCCAAGGGTATATTCGCCAAAACTGGAAATTCCACTAACAGAAGATAACAGACCAACGCTTTTATGACCGTTATCCTCAAGTGCTTTTCCCGGCACAAAATGTCGCCTGAATGATAAATCTGTCCAGCGCGCATAGGGAATAAATGACAATCTGGAATTATTATCGGTTACTTTGGTAAAATGCATAGCAATACGTGCAGACTTTCCGTCTCTAAAAGCTTCGGGATTGGGGTTGGTTCGTGAGACATTACTATCTTTATATGCCTCAAAGCCTCTGATAAATCCGGCGGTTTCCTGATTGAGATTTTGAAATGTTGCCAGAGTTTTTAGTGACCACCGGCCAATATCAACATCGTGACGGACTTGTATTTTTTGCTGATCAAAGCCGGAGTCTTCGCGAAAACCTGCATCATGCGCTAGGCTTGCCGAAATACGATAACGACCAGAGAGTGCATTGCCATTGGCAGATGTTTTAAGACGCACATACCCGGCGCTGCTGCCAATAATATCAACTAACAGGTCTTGCTCAGAACTTGGTGCCTGAGATAATATGTTTACAAGGCCATGCACAGCATTGGAGCCATAAAGTACGCTGCCCGGGCCTTTGGTGACTTCAACGCCGCCAGCAAGATCCAGCGCGCCTTCAAACAGACCGTTAACATTGGAAAATCCGGCGGCACGTAATGGAACACCATCTTCGAGGTATAAAAACGAGCCTGCGCCAGCTCCGCCGGTCAGAACCGGAGAGCGAATGGCGGTTAAATGTTCTTGCCCGCTATTTCTATGGATATTAACTCCGGCAATTTCATTCAAAGCTTCCGCCGGATGAACTGGCGCAATCAGCTGTAATTGCTCCTGTCCCAGAACCGAGACGCTGCCGGCATAGTCTTTGGTCGGTAATTTGGATCGGGTGGCGGTAACAATAACTTCGTCATCGACATTTTCGTCAACATCGCCAGCATAAGTTGGCTGTGTTGCGAAAATCCAAAATAAACTTATACAAAATACGATGTAAGACTTCATAAAACTGCCCATAAAACTGCTTAAAATTTCTTGCTGAGTAAAACGCCAATAGTTTGAGGCGGTGGCGGAGTGTGTAACACTTTAGTTCTAAAACTGAACGGATTGCCAAAAGCAAATGTGTTGCTGTCTTCGTTTAGTACATTTCTCACATAAATCGCTGTTTGCCAGCTATTTGGTTGCTCCAAAGTAATTCGCAAATTCAGCATATTAGATGGATCTGTGTCACGGTTATCGACTTGAGCAAATGTAAGCTGTGATCGGCCGGTATAAGTGTAATCTCCACTAAAAATCCATTGAAGTCCGGAATTTGTGGTTAATCTGTATTCTGCAATAATCCCGCCAGCAAATTTCGGTATCATCGGTAAATGATCATCTACTTTGGAGCTTAAAAACGGATTGGTAATTACCAGATCAGGGTCGTTATAGGAAAAATTGACATCAAGTGAAAAATTAGGCGTTGCTTGGAACGTTACATCAACTTCCAAGCCTTTGCTTCGCGCGTATCCGGCATTTAAAATGGTGGCAAACCCGGTGGGCAGAATTTGATCTGTTTGAATATCCTCCCAGTAAAAACTAAACGCTGATAAGTTGACTTGCAAACTGTCATCGCGGAAAGAAAATCTACTACCGACTTCAAACATAGTTAATTGATCAGGTTCAAACAAATCTTCGTTCTGGTCATCGTTAGGGTCGTCAGAGGCAATATTTACGTCGTATTCAAAAAAAACACCTTCTGGACTATTCAGGTTAATACCGCCAACTCTATACCCCTGTGACATCTGCGCAAAAAACATCATGTTTTCATCCCGCTTATAGCTAATCGCTGCTTTTGGAGTGAAACCGGTATCACGACTGGTGCCTTTACGTGTTACTATAGATGTTCCTAGCGCCCCTCCGATTCTAGATGTTGTTTCCTCCTGCGAATAAAACCAGCGAAGACCTCCAGTTACATCAATATCAAAAGGTAAATGCCAAGTTGTTTCACCGAAAAACGCCAGCTCATTAACTCGACCTATTCGCCTTTCCGCAAAGGCAACATCTCCATCGATAGCACCCCCGGGAAGAACCGCCCCTGAGCCTGGAATCGTTAAACTAGAGGTAAAGCTCTCATCTCTTTGGGACAAAAACCCGCCCAATAACCAATCCAGATCCCCACCCAACCGAGATACAAATCTGGTTTCATTAGAGATCATATTGATCTCTCGAGCCCGAACAAAAACACTTGCCGTAACAGGCAGGTTTGTCAGGGTAGGCACGCCTAATGAAGCGTCATTCTGGATGTCGATTACTCGATGAATAAAGGCAGTAGATGTAACAATTTCCCCCCACCCGAACTGGCCTTTTATATCCAGATAAGTATTTATGTAGTCATCGCCATATGGTTCTTGAACATAATTCTCGCGTGTAAATTCACCAACTTCATGTAAATAATATTGGGTATCTTCTGCAATTACGTCCTGAAAGTTGAGACCTGCTTGTGCTTCCCATTGATCCGTGACGTTCCACAACATGCGTATCCTGGTACCAAACAAATTTACAACATTGACATTTTGCTTATCGAGACGAACGTCATCAATATAACCAGCGTCATAGCTACCATACCCGGTAATGCGGAACCCTAGCTTGTTTTCAATGACCGGGAGATTTATGGTGCTGCTAATCCGGCCATTTTGACCGCCTCGTTTGGTAAAGGATGTATCTAGATTTAATATCGCCGAATAATCAACGAGATCAGGCACATTGGTCACTACCCGATACAATCCCCCCAATGAGCCGGCTCCGTACAGCGTACCTTGAGGGCCTTTTAGAACCTCGACATGGGAAATATCATCCAATTGCAAATAGGGATCAGGTTCATTAAAGTTAAGCCTGATATTATCAAGATAAGCACCGATAGTTGCTTGCTGGCGACCTGTAAAACTTCCGTCAGAGACCCCGCGTATAAAAATTTTGTTACGCCCGGGTCCTAAATTAGTTGCAGACATGCCTGTGGTGTGCAGCGCTAATGCGTTTGTGTCGGTAATTTGCAACATTTCAAGTTGGTCACTATCGGAAACACTTACACTCATCGGCAAACGACCCATTACCGAGGGCCGCTTTGTTGCTCTCACGATAATCTCGTCGGTTAGTTCATCGTTGAAAAACAGATCCGTATTAGGTGCAAGAGCTAAAGGTGACGTTGATGTTTTTTGAGTGGCTCTCACTATTCGAAAAACATCTTTAGATACCAACTCAAAGCTAAACCCAGTTCCCTCAAGAACCACAGATAACCCACTGGCTTGTCTATATACTCCCAGTATAGATGAAACTTGGGTCTGGCTGAGGTCATGGGATGAAAAATCGATTGAGATTCGCATCTGGCGGGCTAAAATCTCTAATGATCTGTCGAGGCTTAAAGGCGGCAAATCGATTATGTAGGTCTTGACGTTTTGCGCGTGCGCAGGCTTCACAAGTGGCAATATGCTTAGAATAGATAAACTGCTGATCATCAGTATTCGAAGGCATACATTTGCCAAAACTCTATAAAACATCTTCACCTCAAAACTAGCAGATGCTTATTGATTAGGTTTCATTGTGTTTCGTGTCAAAATAATTTCAGTGTCGGTTTCATTATCCTGCAAAGATAACATAGCAACAAGATCACGAACGGTTCGTTTTTGGTCAGACATTTGGATAATCCCGGAGAACGAAAGATTTGAAACATCGCGACCGTCCAACCGCAATGGTTTTTCGAAATAGCGATTGATTTCTGCGACAATCGTGGGGAGTTTATCGTTTTTGAATACAAAATTACCCCGTTGCCATGCAGTAATCTGACTGGCATCAAAAGTCTGCACCTTAATCTTGGCATCGGCACTGTGCACCGCTTGCTGACCAGCAATAAGCCTAACAGGAATGTTGTTTTGATCTGTTGGGCTTCGAGACTCTACTTCCACGATTCCATCAATAACCGACACCTGTGTTCGCGCATTTATCGCACGCACGTCAAAACTGGTTCCCAAATCAGTAATTCGCAACCCGTTAGCCGTGACTTCAAAAATACGGTCATTTTCATGTTGCACAGTGAAAAATGCCTCGCCCTTCTTTAACTCAATACGGCGAGCTTGCGGCGTAATATTGACCAATATTGTGGTGGCGGTATTAAGTAATACTGTGCTGCCATCCTGTAGAGTCACAGATCGTTGCTCCCCGACAGCCGTAGCGTATATTTGGGGGGCAGCAGTCTTAGAAGTGTCTAACAATGCGGGGGTAAGCAATAGAATTGCCATTGCGGCAGTAGCAACACCGAATCCGCCGCCAAACGCCCAAGGCTTGGCACTCACAAGTTCGGTGAGCTTGCGTAAAGAATCACTGAAGAAGTTTATGAAAAAATCAAATACATAAGGCTTTAAGGTTATTGGTTCTTGCTCAGATGCAGCTTCCCATGAAAGAGAGACAAGATCATACGCCTCGTTTCGTTCCTGGTCTTCTTCTAGCCAGTGGGTAAAGTCCATCCAGTCACTTTCCGTCGCAACGCCACTACGCAAGAGGACGTGCCATTGAATGGCCTCGTCTTCAGTCGCACGCTTTGCGTTAGTTTGAGACTTCGAATTCATTGTTTATTCCTACTCACTTGTAGTAAAGACGTTACCAGCTTGGAAAAACCTCCATTGCGACTCGGTAAATTTTCTAAATCATGATTAAAAACCTTCATGATACATCATCCCGTAAAGTCTGAACCAACTCTCGCATCGCCCGAATTATGTGTTTCTCAACGGTGCTAACAGCAATCCCCATCTCTGCAGCTACTTCTTTATGTGACATTTCCTGCATACGGTGCAATTCAAACGCACGTCTGGATTTAGGCGGTAGTCTTGCGATTGCTGTTCTGACTTTTATTATGCGCTCTGCCTGTAACAGGCTAGCTTCGGCATTTTGTTCCTGACTAGTGGCAATTCCATCTAGCTTAGTTGTTGTCTCGTCTGTCCACTTTTCCTCCCTGGCTTTTTGTCGTTTTCGCTGGCGAATGATGTCTAATGCCAAATGCCCCGCAATGGTAAAGAGATAGCCGACAGGATTCTCGATCTCCTCTAATTTTTTAGATTTTTCAATTCTCATCCAAACGTCTTGCACGACATCTTCTGCGCCAGCTTCATCACGCAGGCGCGCAGCTACAAACCGACACAAATTGGCACGTTGAGCCAAGTAAATAGCGTTTAGTTCCTCGATACTCATCATAAACAGTATGGAGGAAAATGAAGATACATCAATAACGGATATATTTTAGCATTTTATTTTTTTCAAAGACACTAGAGGATATCGGTAAAGGGCTACGTCAATGCTGTGAACGACCCAATGCCGGATCGTTGAACAGGTGGAGATTAAAATGAATTCTCATAAATTAGTATTGTTGGGCTCAGCGTCCGTACCGGCCTCTTGTGCATCAGGCGCAACTATTACTGGCGGCAAACGCCGAAACTGGACAGCATCCTTAAAAGTAGGTGCTTTCCTTGGACTGGCGGCATTCGCGTCAAGTTCGGCTTTCGCGCAAGAAGTAGGCTTGTTTGGTGCTGTTAGCCCGGCTAGCCGTTCTGTTCAGATCGGCCAAGAGGCAACCGCATTTGCCACTATGATCAATTCTTCGGCTACACCAGCCACAAACTGTAAAATTGCACAGTCCGGTTCTTCGGTAGGTGCCTTCAGCTTTCAGGCAACAGACCCTTTAACCAACAGTCCTATTGGGATCAGGAACGCCGCAGTGGATATCCCTGCCGGAGCTTCCCAATCTTTTATGTTCTCAATCACACCAAATAGCCCGATGAATGGCTCCGACCTTTCTTTAGCCTTTTCTTGTGACGGATTTAGTGATGCACCTGTTTTTTCCGGTGTTAATACTCTAACCTTGTCGGCTTCAACACAAGCAGTACCTGATGTAATTGCGATTACAGCAACCCAAAATCTTGATCAAATAGTTGACATTGCAGGACTGGGAAAATTTACCGCTTATAGTGCGGCAGCAGTAAATATTGGGGCTGACGGTGACTTTGATGTCAAAGCAGAATACACTGGATCCAATGCGCCTGTAACTGCGCTATTATGTGAAACCGATCCTACAAGCGGCGCTTGTCTGGCTCCGCCATCGGCAAAAGTTCAAAGTTCCATTCTATCAGGAGATATTTCAACTTTTGCTGTTTTCGCTCTACGCAATGCAGAAGTAGCTTTTGATCCGGCCAATAATCGAATTCGTCTGCGCTTCACCGATTCTAATTCGTTGATCGCTGGAGAGGCAGGCATTGCAGCACGCGGGACTGGCACAGATCTTGTTATTGGTAATTACATTGCAACAGCCAATGGTTTTACCGTAAACGGAGTATCCTACACTAATGGTGCCGCTGACTATACACGGATTTTAGATGACGGCGCACTCTCTGGTGCGGCTCGTTTATCCACCGGCAAACGAGTTCGTGTGGTTGGAACCAAGTCTTCTGGCGCAGCAGACACCATATCAATTGATACCGAGCTGGCCAAAGGCCCGATTACGGCTCTTTCTACAACCACTTTTGATGTAGCAGGCCAAACAATTAATTTTGATCCGGCAACCGTGTTTCAAAACCGGCTATTCGCAGATTTGCAGACTGGAGACTATGTTGAAGTAGACGGGGTTTTTGATGCCTCAGGAAATATTCAGGCGAGCCGAATCGAATACCTCGCAGGTGGTTTTGCCGAAGCCAGACATATTTCTGTAGTCGGTAAAATAACAGATCTAAATTCAGCTTTAAAAACTTTCATGATTCAAAACCTGACTGTTCAGTATACAAATGCAAGTCTCGACCGCCATTTTGTTAATGGTCAATTCGCAAATGGTGATGTGGTCGAAGCTAAATCAAATGCCGTGCTGGCCGGTTTAACACTAAATGCAAACCGGATCGAAAGGGCACACAGTGAGGGTAAAGTAGGACAGCCAGGCGTTGATGTGGAATTAGAGGGCATTGTTGATAGATTTGTTTCGGTACAAGACTTTGATATAAACGGACAACCGGTTTTGACAAATGTAAACACTGTGTTCGAGCATGGATTGGCTAGCGATATTACACTGAACTCAAAAATTGAGGCCGAGGGACTTCTCAATGGCAGTAATGTTCTTGAAGCGAGCAAAGTCTCCATTAAAAACGGCAACGACAATGATCATAACGACAACGACAATGATCATAACGGCAACGACAATGATCATAACGACAACGATGGCGATCATAACGACAACAACAATGATCATAACGGCAACGACAATGATCATAACGACAACGATGGCGATCACTAAAACAATAGTGTAAGCTCAGCCTTAAACATACCAGTATTTGGCTTAAAATAAAAAAGCGATGCGGATTTCAACTTCGCATCGCTTTTTATAACAAAACAAGAGCTCTCTTCTTTAGCACCGCAAAAGAAAGAATATTAACTCTCCAGTTTCATGAGGTTTTTTTATGTATATAAGTTCCCTGCGCAATTTCTTATATCTACCAATGTCGATTATATTCGTTTTATTTGGATTTTTATTGTTTTTTATTTTGATGGCAATTCCCAAGCGGAAATATGCCGCCATCCATGCGTCACACCAAAAAGCTGACTTAAAACAACGTTTGGATGATATTGACAATTTTATTTCTGCAGGCGACCGGGTTCTAGACGTAGGGTGCGGCAATGGGCAGTTCGGCGAGGCCATCGCTAAAAGATTTAATGCCGATGTGCGTGGTGTCGATGTGGTTGATTACGCAAATGCAGATATTCCCATCGAATTTTATGATGGCGTGCATTTACCCTTCGAAGATAATAGTTTTGATGTGATCGTGATGGCGATGATGCTGCACCATGTCGAGCACCAAGAAGAGCTGTTAAATGAGGCTATTCGCTGTTCGCGCAAATGTTTGGTCATTTATGAGGATACTTATTTTTCTCCATGGCAGAAATGGGCTATTATCTGGAATGATTTTTATTCAAATCGCGTGATTGGAATAGTAAAAATTCTCAAAGGATTAGAGAGCAAAGATGTCTTGAAGATGCCACTACCATTCACCTTCCGGTGCGTAAATGGATGGCACAAGCTGTTCGGGGAAAAATCATTGATACCCAAAAATACGATTGTTCGTCATTTAGGAATAAAGCCCCATTCTAAGGTAACCTTTTTATTGGAAAAATAAGAGCGTAAACCAATATTATTGTTAAACATACGAGCTGGGCTTAAGACCGTGCACTCAGTGCGCCAAAGACATAATAATCGTAGTTCAAGCTGGCAATCTATCTCCCGGCAAAGACTTGAAGTAGCGCATCCATTTCAATCAAGTACTCAGAGCCGGAAATTTTCATTGCAGACATAGGCCCCTCTGCGAGAACGGTTTTGCAGAATAATGGCGGTGAGAGTGGGATTCGAACCCACGGTACGCTATTAACGCACACACGCTTTCCAAGCGTGCGCCTTCGACCACTCGGCCACCTCACCTTTATGCCAGCGCCTTTATAGCGAGGGTTTTTAGTTTCACAAGAGCGTGATCCACATGACATTATGTCTTTTGTGCATTATATGTAAATTCAAAGATCAATAGTTAGGGTTTTCGGTTTTGTTACGCGGTATTATAATAATTGCTCTGTTAGCTAATGGATTATTATTTGCTTTTGGCATTTGGCGTTCTGTAATGCAGGGGCAGCAGGCATTTCATACGATTGGAGACTTGTTTGGGTCTTCTGGCGGGCTAATGAATGTCTGGCTATGGCCGTTGGGAATTATTTTGTTTGCATTATTATTAGCACGCCAATCAAGGTCCGGTGATTATGATGACTAACCCGCAATTACTACATTTTATCAACAACCGTGCTTTGTTGCCGCCATGGCCAGGGCAAATGCAGCATGTGGATTTGGCCATGGGTTGTTTTTGGGGTGCGGAGCGGTTGTTTTGGCCGCTAGAAGGAGTTTATGTCACCATGGTTGGTTATCAAGGCGGCGAGACTTTGAACCCTAGCTATACTGAAATTTGTCAGGAACAAACCGGTCATGCTGAATCTGTGCGGGTGGTATTTGACCCGAACACAATTTCTTTAGAGCAAATATTGGCGATTTTTTGGGAAAACCATGATCCGACGCAAGGTAATCGTCAGGGTAATGATATTGGTTCGCAATACCGTTCGGTAATTTTTACAAACAATAAAGACCAGATTGAACAAGCAAAGTTATCACTGGCTGCCACACAAAAGTTACTTGCGGCCAAAGGTTATAGCGCAATTACCACCGAAATAGTTACCAATGCAAAATTCTGGCTGGCCGAAGATGATCATCAACAATATCTAGCCAAAAACCCGGGTGGCTATTGCGGCCTAAAGGGAACCGGTATTTCTTGCGGAGTTTAAACTATGAGCCATTATCCATCATTAAATCAAGATGCCCGTTTGGAGGAATTATTTTCTAGATTTCCTCGTGGGGTTGCCCCGTTAATAGCTTTGCATGACCAGATATTGCGTGATGATAGCAGCCCGCTTTGTTTGGGCGACCGCGAATTGATAGCCGCGTTTGTTTCTGGCTTGAACGCCTGCAAGTTTTGTTTTGGGGCACACAAACTAATGGCCAAAGCATTTGGAGTTGAAGAAAAAATAATCGACGACCTAATTACCGATGAGCAAGCCGCCAAAATATCTGCGAAGTACAAGCCTTTATTCGCTTATTTGCGTAAACTTACCTTGTCACCGGCAAAAATCACAGCAAATGACACCAAAGCGGTATTGGCTGCAGGTTGGTCAGAAGAGGCTCTTTATGACGCGTCTTTGATCTGTGCGTTGTTTAATTTCATGAACCGGGTTTTGGACGGAGCCGGAATTGAGCCAAAACCATTGTTTGATAACCCCAGCGATGAAGACTTGAAAACCAGATCCACAAGTACTTATAGCGAATGGGCAAAAGCCGCCAATTTGATAAAATAGCGCTTACAAAAACTACTACTACGCCTGTTTTTGATTGGCTTTTAGCCTGTCTATCATTGTGCTGATTTCGCGAACAGTTGATATGGCGGTTTTGTCACCGCGCTGTAAAGCCGATTTAACTTTGCCGGAACGTATTATGTTCAATGATCGGCGGCAAATATCATCCGAGACCCGTCCGATTGTAACTATTCCACCATCAACCAGCTTCATTAGGGATTTGGCCACCTCTATGGGGGGGGCGTCTCGAAGTTCCAACTTATCCAGTATTTTTGTGTCACCAAGAACATCCGCACATAATAAATCAAGTTGCACAAACAGTTCATCTTGATCTGTTTCGCAAAATGAGCTGTTACGAACTGCCCGTTGGGAGTGAGCGATCTTGCCAATAGTTATTAGCGGTTTGCCCGCCCCATGCGCAAACCAGGTTCTTGTTTTGTGGGAGCCGATTGTAGCTCTTAAAAATGATGCCAGCTTTTTTTTATTTTGATCCCCCAATATACTTTCTTCAAAAACCAGCAATTGCCTGATCTCTTCGGCGGAATTTTTCTTACATGAATCCAGTAAATTTTGAATGGATTCGTTTTCCAGTAGTCTACTTGACCTGCTAGTAAACGCTTCCGCTAGTCTATCAACCGGCGCAAGAGCTTGGTCAATAGCCGTCAAACGCTCAGCTAACCAACGATTTAATTCTACTTCTTTGGCAAAATCATCTGGAAACAGCCGCCTAGGCCCGCATAAATCACGAAACACTCTTGCGGCTAACACACTTTGGGTGTTTGGCAGAGATTTTGAGGTAATAGCAGTCGCCAACGTTTTGGCGGCATCACTTCCTGATGTAGAATCTGAGCCTATTAACATATCAGTTATTCGATCAAGCTTTTCGCCAAGTGTGCTGCCGCCGACAATTTGATCCAATGCATGAGGTAAAGCGAGAATTTCT
Source organism: Robiginitomaculum sp. (assembly GCA_016763315.1). Taxonomy (GTDB): domain Bacteria; phylum Pseudomonadota; class Alphaproteobacteria; order Caulobacterales; family Maricaulaceae; genus Robiginitomaculum_B. The sequence goes on along the minus strand of JAESTZ010000082.1, from coordinate 27,066 downwards.
GAAATAAATTCGTCGACTATTTTAAATGAATTTTTACAGCCCTGACCTTCTACTAAAATATCGGAAACGCAACTTGATAAAAACATTGCTTTATCTTCCCAACGCTTCATTTTGCCAAGCCCGTCCGCTAAGGCATAACGTACTGCAAATTCTGGATCCTTATGTTTTTGAGCCTGTAAATATGTACTGGCAAAACCTTTTTTTTGAATCTTAGGAAAAGTTTTAGCTTTTTCAATTTTCCGAAGTCGAAGCGTCGCTTTATCCGCAAGCTCGGTTAATCTACGAACTACATGCTGAACAGAGCACTCTTGAGAACCGGCTTGGGCAATGGCTACTTTTTGTATTGCGTGCTGGCGATCAAACCCTGCCGTTTCCAAGTTTTCTGCCATATCAGGGCGGTATAGAAGCTCTATCACGCTGATATTGTTACGCTTTAACCAAGGCGCCAACGCTCGTCCAAGTGTTCTTCTGGAATGTAAGCTATATAAATCTTCCGGCGATGAACACGGAGGATCCATGCGGTTGTTTTCTGGCATTTTACGTTTGTGCTGTTCCGGGCCTTGGGAAAAAATTTGGGTTGAATGAAAAATATCATTGGTTTCATCAAATGATTCTTTGGACACCCGAACAGAACAAGAGCTGGAAGATCCTCTTGCCTCTTTGGCTACATCAAGAGCCTCTTGACGATCCTCACAGGCCAAAACCAAGTTCCAGCCGGCCTTTTGATGCTTTTTCTCATATACTTCATAATGGACGTTAGCACTCATTAGATTTTTCCCGTTTTCATAGAACTTTCTTTGTAATCCATCAACTTAACCAAAAACCGGTACCCACTTTTTGGGTCGATGGAGTATATCTACCGCAAATGCCTTAAAGCCTTATGAAAGCCGCAATTACGCCCGCATTGCGCCAAAACAAAAATTATACTTATAAATACCGTTGAACTCGCTGTTTTGAGAATAGTACACTGGACAAACAAACACCTTGGGGGTTTCCATGAATAATATTGCACTTGTAGATGATGATGAAAATATTCTGACATCAGTTTCAATGTTTTTAGAAAGCGAGGGTTTCTCGGTTAGAGTGTATCATGACGGAGTAACAGCACTTAGCGCGTTAACCGATATTCCACCGGATCTAGCAATATTTGATGTTAAAATGCCACGAATGGATGGAATGGAATTGCTTCGCAGATGGCGACAAACCTCTGATGTACCGGTAATTTTTCTAACCTCGAAAGGCGATGAGATTGACGAGGCGCTTGGTCTGCATTTAGGTGCTGATGACTATATCACTAAACCTTTTTCACAACGATTGTTGCTAGGCAGGATTAAGGCGGTGTTGCGAAGATCACAAAGCTCGACGACGGAAACTGATAATAGTGATGAGAAAGTAATTGTTCGCGGTAACTTGACGTTGGACCCAAATCGCCATGCTTGTGTATGGAATGGAGAGCCGGTTCGACTAACGGTAACAGAGTTTATGATTTTACAAGCTCTGGCAAATCGTCCCGGTTATGTAAAATCTCGTGACCAATTGATGGATGCGGCGTATGATGACCAAATATATGTAGATGACCGGACTATAGACAGTCATATTAAGCGATTGCGTAAAAAATTCCGGGTGGTGGATCAACAATTTGACTCGATCGAAACATTATACGGGGTCGGATACCGTTACAACAGCGCCTAAAAAACGGCGCAAATTGTCGCTCGGGTTTTCCCGTTTATCCCGACAAATCCTGTTGGCCAATATGGCCGGGTTACTTGTTATGGTGATCGGGGTTTTGGTGCTGGATGAAATGCGCCAAGGCTTGATTGATGCCAGAATTGCAAATTTACGAGCACAGGGCGAGCTAATAGCCGGAGTTCTAGAAGAAACGGCCACTGTTGGCGCGCCGTCACCAAAAATGGATACTGATCAAGCTAGAGTGGTTATGAATGGTCTGTTTTTGTCCGATGCTGCGGCCAGAGTGCAATTGTTTGATCAATTTGGCGAGATGATTACCGATAGCAATATCTTGCGCGATCAAGTTCGGGTTGACCCTTTATCGCCGATTCGCGAAGGATTAAGTTTTCGCTCAAAACTTGCCAGATGGCTGGATAATGTAGGTGATACTATTGGCAGGCTTAACCCAATAGGAAATTCCAAGCGGTTGCCGAGACGAACCAGAAGCGAAGAAGTGTCCACAGCTTTGCTTGGAGAAACGGTAGCCGGTGAAAGGGTGGACGAAAACGGTGAGAGAGTGGTTAGTGTTTCGGTTCCGGTGCAACATGTTGTTGCTGTTCTTGGTGTGGTCACTGTTGAAAGTGATGATGTTGAGCAGATCATTGCTGCTGAACGACAAGCATTAATACCCTTCATTGTTGTTGCTGTTCTGGTAACGCTGGTATCGTCATTAACGCTGACTTTTGTCATTGCCCGACCTATAAGGTCACTGGCTTTGGCTGCTGATCGTATCAGGCGAGGTCAGGTTCGACGCGCCAGCATACCTGATTTTTCGTCAAGACGTGATGAAATCGGTGATCTATCGAAATCTTTAGAGAGTATGACCAATGCTTTGTACGATAGACTTGATGCCATTGAAAGTTTTGCTGCCGATGTATCTCATGAGATAAAAAACCCGTTAACCTCGATTCGTAGCGCCGTTGAGATTTTGCCAAAAGCAAAAAATGCCGCAGCCAGAAAAAAACTATTGCAAATACTTAATTCTGATGTGTCTCGGCTAGACCGACTGATCAGCGACATATCATCTTCGTCACGACTGGATATTGATCTGGCCAGAGCGCGTGCCGAACCAATTAATTTACCACTGTTGATTCGCGATATTGTAGGAATGTATGAACACAATAATTTATCAAAATCTGTAACGGTAGTATTTGAACAATCACACAATGCGCCTGAAATTATTTATGGAGCAGAGCAGCCGTTAGCCAGAGTGTTGCAAAATTTGATTGATAATGCGGTCACATTTTCTCCAGAATCCGGATTAGTGTCCGTTAGTCTCTCAACTAACAAAAACAATGCCATAATAGAGGTGCAGGACCAAGGAGCCGGTGTCCCAAAAGAAAACATGGAAAACATATTTGGCCGGTTTTACACGGATCGACCGAAAGGACAAAAATTTGGCACTCATTCTGGTCTTGGATTGTCTATTGTTAGGCAGATTGTAACTGCCCATAAGGGTCAAGTGTACGTGCAAAATATAGTCGACGATAATGGCAAAATTAAAGGTGCTAAATTTATAGTGGAAATACCTTTAAACTTGGGGCAATAAAGCTGGTCATTGAGGTTACTTTGCGATTAAAGTCGGATATTGGTTAGCTGGATTTTTTGATGATTGGTCTTGTTGTTGTTACTCACGGTCGTTTGGCCGAAGAATTTACCCTCGCGGTAGAACACGTTGTTGGTCGGCAGAAACAAATGCTAGCAATTTGTATTGGCGCTGATGATGACCTTAGCGCCAGAACCTTAGAGATAAAAAAAGCAGCTGATGAAGTTAATTCAGGTGATGGGGTGATTTTACTAACTGATATGTTTGGTGGCACGCCCTCTAACTTGGCTCTGAAGCTATTAGCCAAAGGACAAATAGAAGTTCTGGCAGGTATTAATTTGCCGATGCTCATCAAATTAGCCGAAGCACGCACTTCAATGTCACTTGATGATTCCTGCCGCACTGCAGTTGAAGCAGGGCGCAAATATATGGCTATTGCCTCCGAGGTGTTAGGCAAACATAAATGAGCCAATTAAGGCACGAACAAAATGTAGTCGTTGTTAATGAGCGCGGATTGCACGCTAGAGCCGCTGCGAAGTTTGTTGCCAAGGCTGCCGAGTTTTCTTCCGATATATATGTTTCGTGTAATGGCGAGCGGGTTAATGCCAATTCGATAATGGAGCTGTTAATGTTAGCATGCCAACAGGGTAAGCAGGTGGTTATCGAGGCATCAGGTGAAGATGCAACTGATGCTGTAAGGGCTTTAGTTTTACTGGTTGATGATGGATTTGGCGAGATTGATTAAGCTTGATGATTACAAACATTGCCAAGTAAGTTCTTCATTGCTATAGGCGGCACAAGAATAACCTACCCTAAATGACGGGGGTTTTGGGTTTCACTTTTAACCAACACCAGAACTCGCTAGGAGCGACAAATGAGCAATAATGATTATAAAGTAGCCGATATTTCTTTGGCCGAATGGGGTCGCAAAGAAATTGTCATTGCTGAAATTGAAATGCCGGGTTTGATGTCGATCCGCGAAGAATTTGCCGCCGAGCAACCATTAGCTGGCGCAAGGATTATCGGTTGTCTGCACATGACCATTCAAACGGCTGTTTTGATCGAGACTCTCACTGCTTTGGGCGCCGAAGTGCGTTGGTCATCTTGTAATATTTTCTCGACCCAAGATCAGGCTGCCGCAGCTATCGCCGCCACTGGCGTTCCGGTTTTTGCCTGGAAAGGGGAAACCGAAGAAGAATACGAATGGTGTATTGAGCAAACCATAACTGGCCCTAATGGTTGGAAACCGAACCTGCTACTGGATGATGGCGGTGATCTTACGGTTATTGTTCATGAAAAATACCCTGAATTGCTGGCAGATATAAAAGGTGTTTCCGAGGAAACCACAACTGGCGTGCATCGCTTGTATGAAATGGCTAAAGCCGGAACTTTAAAAATCCCTGCAATTAACGTCAATGACAGCGTCACCAAATCAAAGTTTGATAATAAATACGGTTGTCGCGAAAGTCTGGTTGATGCCATTCGCAGAGGTACCGATGTGATGATGGCTGGCAAAGTCGCAGTGGTTTGCGGCTATGGCGATGTTGGTAAAGGTTCGGCGCAAAGTCTATCCGGTGCTGGCGCACGAGTGATTGTGACTGAAATTGATCCGATTTGCGCTTTGCAAGCTTCGATGGACGGTTATGAAGTACGTCGTCTTGATGATGTGGTTTCCAATGTGGATATTATTGTTACCACTACCGGTAATAAGGACATTGTGACTGCCGATCATATGCGAGCTTTAAAAGACATGGCAATTGTCTGCAATATTGGCCATTTTGATAATGAAATTGATGTGGCTGGCATGAAAAATTACAAATGGACAAACATTAAACCGCAGGTGGACATGATTGATTTGCCATCTGGCAACCGGATGATTTTGCTGTCCGAGGGTCGTTTGGTAAACCTTGGTAATGCCACCGGCCACCCTAGTTTTGTTATGTCTGCTAGCTTTACCAACCAGACTTTGGCGCAAATCGAGTTGTGGAGATATTCCGACAAATATGATGTTGGTGTGTATACGCTGCCAAAGCATCTGGATGAAAAAGTAGCTCGGTTGCATTTGGAAAAATTAGGTGCGGATTTAACAGTGCTTAGCGACGAACAAGCAGACTATATCGGTGTTGATGTCTCCGGCCCGTTTAAGGGTGATGCTTATCGGTATTAATGCTTTAGTTTTTGCAATTTTGAAATAAATCGATAGATTGCTGGTAAATTGTTTTGAGCCTTACTTGTTGAGAGAAAAATCATGTCCGATATGTCATTACTCCAAGCTCTATTACTTTTAATCATTAGCCCGATTATCAGCCTGCTTAGTTTGGTCATTATTGTTCGAGTTATAATGTCTTGGCTGGTTTCGTTTCAAATTATCAATTTACACAATCAACTTGTTGCAGCTATTTGGCAAATAACCGGTCGGATAACCGAACCGTTGGTTGCTCCAATTCGCCGGTTTATGCCGAATCTCGGAGGGTTGGACTTGTCCTTGTTCGTGCTTTGGCTGTTTCTTTTCTTGGTCAATGCGTGGTTTATTCCAGGTCTGGCTTATGGAACCTTACGTTTATTTTGAGTGCATACCATGAGTACTAATATAATTGATGGAAAAGCCTTTGCCGCTGATTTACGGGCGAAAATTGCTAAACAAGTTCCTGCTTTGCCAAGAACTCCGACTTTGGCCGTAGTTTTAGTTGGCGATGATCCGGCAAGTCAGGTTTATGTACGTAATAAAATTCGCCAAACAGCCGAAGCCGGAATGGTTTCTCTGGAACGGCGGCTTGCAAGTGATGCCAGCCAAGAAGAAGTTATTGCAACTGTTCGAGCTTTGAATGATGACTCGAAAGTTGACGGAATTTTGGTGCAATTACCTCTACCGAATCAATTAGACGAAGCCGCAATTATTGCCCAAATTGATCCAACCAAAGATGTGGACGGTTTAACAGAAACTTCGGCTGGGCGGTTATTTTTGGGTAAAGAGGGTTTGCGGCCTTGTACTCCGACCGGCTGTGTGATGTTGGCTGAAAGCGTATTGGGAAATTTAAGCGGCAAAAACTGCGTTATTGTCGGGCGTTCTATATTGGTTGGCAAACCAGCAGCAATGTTGTTCTTGGAAAAAAACTGTACCGTGACAATTGCCCATTCAAGAACAACTGATTTACCGGGTCTTTGTCGTAGTGCTGATATATTGATTGCCGCAGTAGGGCGGCCGCAAATGATCAAGGAAGACTGGATCAAGCCCGGTGCTTGTGTAATTGATGTAGGTATCAATCGCATTGATGCGCCGGAGCGAGGGACGAACAAAACCCGTTTGGTTGGTGATGTGGATTTTGATCCGGCCGCAAAGATCGCCGGAGCAATTACTCCGGTTCCAGGTGGCGTTGGTCCTATGACCATTGCCTGCCTTTTGCGCAATACACTACTGGCCTCAGCAATAAAGCAAAATGTTAAATTGGCTGATGTTTAAATTTCCAACAGCTTTCATTGCCGGACTATTCTTGTTTATGGCAAACGGAGCACAAGCTACAGTCTTAAGCGAACGAGAAAAAGATATTATTTCTGCCGCCGCCATTTACACATCACTTAGCTTCTCCAAAAGTAACCGTTTAGAGCGAAGAAAAAACCTGCCACTTGGTGAGCAGCAATACCAACGTCTTGATCGCCTATTACCACCACGATTTCAGGCTTGCATGGAGGGTGGTTTTGCGGTTGCTTTTGCCAGTGATGAACAAGCACGCACTATTCGCTTGTTAATGCAAAGCGTGGTAAATAGTGAAGTAGAAGAACCGGACAATGCACAAGATGTAATTCCCGGATTTGTTGCGACAAATAAGTGGTGTACAAGTCGCATACCGCTTTGGACTTCTGCCATACTCAATTAAATCCTGCGGATCTAATTTCATTTAAATGTCTATAAAGTGCGTTCTGCCTGCCTTTTATATTAGCATTACCTAATATTCATTTCACGAAATATTTCATATTACTACTTGAATTTCCAGAGTTTTACGAATTGGCTAAACTTTACGAAACATGAGTAATACATGTACGTGTTCATTAGCAATTAGGGGATTATTTTCATGTCTATAGCAAAAATTTTATGGATCGTCAGCTTTTTAGCTGCAGTGGTATTTTCGTTCGTGTCCGGGTTTGCCTATGCCGGCGCATTATTGGCGATACTCGGATTGGTTTCAGGCTGGTTCGTTGATGCAGATCATCGGCGCGGGTTGATCATTGCTGCAATCTTTTTACTTATCGCCGGAGGCGCAAGTGCCTGGGGAGAAATACCTGCCATTGGTGAGTACTTAACCAAAATATTTGGTAATTATGCTGCAGTTCTTGCTGCTGCATCATTGACTGCAATCCTTAAAACAACATTTGAGCGTTTAAAGCCTTAATAGTTTAACCGCTTCACATTACAGGCCTCGTACCGTTAACTCGGTGCGAGGTTTGTTTTGTTGCCGGTATAGAGTTTTTAATTTAGGAGTTGGCACTTAAAATTCACCAATATCAGGTTCAAGAAATTCACATGGCTAATGACCCAATAAAAACGACAGTTAGTGATACGCCACTGGATCCGGTAGATACTGATCGCGGATCGTCATTTGCTGAGGAATTAGAGCGGGATCGCGAACATCGCGCAAAAGCCAGAAGTGCAAAACCTTTACGCAGGTTAATTCCTTTTGTTCTGAAATACCCGTGGCTACTTATAGCCTTTGTATTCTTTTTAGCTTTAGCATCAACTTTATCCTTATTGCTGCCAGCGGCTTTTCGGTTGGTGGTTGATTGCGGATTTTCAGGCGATACCAGTTCGCCAATTTGTCAAACATTTACTCTTGATGGTGGCCTTGCCGGATATTTTGCCGCCGGAATAATATTGGCAGTATTGTTGGGACTTACTGCTGCTTTGCGATATTACTTCATCAGTCGCCTTGGTGAGCGGGTAGTCGCTGATTTACGTCGTGCAGTATACAATCATTTATTAAGTCTCAGCCCCGGATATTTTGCCCACATTCGCACCGGTGAAGTTTTGTCCAGATTAACTACGGACACAGCACTTATTCAAACAGTTGTTGGCTCTTCGGTTTCTGTAGCCGCGCGGACTTTAACCACAACATTCGGTGCGTTAATATTGATGGTGATTGTCAGTTGGAAGCTGGCTTTGTTGATGTTGGCTGTTGGGCCGATTATTTTATTGCCTATCTTGTTTTATGGACGACGGGTGCAAAGGCTTTCACGTATGAGCCAAGACAGCTTGGCAGAAGCATCGGCAAGAGCCTCAGAAAGCATTAGAGCCATTGAAACCGTACAGGCCTTTACCAGAGAAAGCGAAGAGCGCGCGCATTTTGGCCAAGCGGTAGAAGATACTTATGTGGTTTCCATGCGCCGCATTATCGCCAGAACTTTTATGTCTGCTATAATTACTTCTTTTACACTGGGAGGACTTATTACAGTGCTTTGGTTTGGCGCGGTACAGGTACAAGACGGAGCAATGTCGGCAGGCGCAATGACCCAGTTTGTCATGTATGCGTTTGTGGCGGTTATGGGTGTTGGCATTATTACCGAGACTTACGCGGAAATAATGCGAGCAGCAGGTGCCACAGAACGGATAATGGAATTGCTCGGCGCAAAGCCGGATATTACTAAGCCTGAGAAGTTTGAAAATACTGATATAATAACTCAGGGTGAAATTGAATTCACCGCTGTTAATTTCAATTATCCATCAAGACCTGAAACTCAAGTTCTGAAAAACGTCTCGCTATTGGCAAAACCGCGCCAGACAATTGCTTTGGTTGGCCCTTCGGGGGCGGGAAAAAGTACTATGTTCCAAATGGTATTGCGGTTTTACGATCCACAATCTGGAAACATATGTATTGATGGGGTTAATATAAAAAATATGGATCCGGCATTGTTACGATCGTCCATATCAATTGTACAACAAAACGCAGCTTTATTTTCCGGATCGGTAGCGCAGAATATTCAATTTGGAAAAACATCAGCCAGTGATGAGCAAGTCAAAGCTGCCGCGATTGCCGCCAATGCTCATGAGTTTATCATGGCTCTGCCGCAAGGTTATGAAACTCCATTGGGAGAAAATGCCATGACGCTTTCAGGCGGTCAAAGGCAAAGACTAGCAATAGCTCGAGCGGTGTTACGAGACGCGCCTATTTTATTGCTTGATGAAGCGACTAGCGCGCTTGATTCTGAAAATGAAATAGCAATCCAAAAGGCCTTTGAAACTGTATCCGCCAATCGTACAACCATTGTCATTGCCCACCGGTTGTCTACTATTTTGCGTGCAGATAAAATCGTAGTTATGGATGAAGGTGAAATTGTTGACCAAGGAACACACAAGGAGCTTTTGTCACGCGGGGGTCTTTATGCCCGCCTTGCAGAGCTGCAATTCGGGACTCAGGCGACAAACAATGAAGAAGCCTAGGCTCTTTGAATAAAACACAAGTCGTGTTTTTATTTAATGTATTAGTTTTGCAACACTTTTGGGCATATACTGTAGTAATCGTAAGGTATTTGTGATCAGGACTGGTTATGATTAGGTTGCATTTACTGCCTGCCTAATTTAAACTGCTTCGCTAAGCTTCTTAGGAAGACAAGGGGCTTTTGCAAGATTATTTGAGAAATAAATTATAAGCCGCCTTTCGACAAAAGTCGTCAGGTATGACATATCAGGGGAAGTAAATTGAGTACATTTAAACAAACATTACGACAAACATCTATGTGGGTCGCTGTTTCGGCAGTCACCATGGCGTTTGCAGCACCAAGTTTTGCCCAAAGTGGCGACGAAGAATTTGTTGATGAAATTGTCACAATTGGTAGCAGAAGCAGCAAGCCTCGGTCGATTCAAAACTCAACAGTTCCTGTTGATGTGATCTCCGGCGAGGAATTTTCCAATATGGGTAATATCGCCGATATCACCGATAGCTTGAAAACGTTGGTGCCTTCATATACCGCGACTCCAGCCACTGGTGACGGTAGCGCATTTGTTCGCCCGACTTCTTTGCGCGGTACAGCGTCTGACCAAACTTTGGTTATGGTAAATGGTAAACGTCGTCACCGTTCAGCTCTGGTGCAGTTCTTCGCACCTGCTGCAGGCAATGGCGCACAAGCACCAGATGTCGCGATGATTCCAAGTATTGCCTTGAAGAGCGTTGAAGTTCTTCGTGATGGCGCTGCTGCTCAATACGGTTCAGACGCAATTGCCGGCGTTATCAATTTCGTTTTGAAAGATTCTGCCGAGGGCGGTGAAGTTATTGCCCAATACGGTCAATTCTATCGTGGCGAAGTCAGCTATAAACTTGCAGCCAATATTGGCTTGCCGGTTGGCGACAACGGCTTTGTCAATATCAGTGGTGAGTATGTTGATAACCAAGCACTGTCTCGCGGCATTATTCGCCCGGACGCTCAAGCATTGATTGATGCCGGTGTTCAAGGTGTTGGTGTTGATTCTCCATTTGGCGATGCACCTTTTACCCAAACATGGGGTCGTCCAGAAACAAGTGGTCTTAGACTGTTCATGAACTCTGCTGTCGAACTAAGCCCAAGTGTTGAAGCTTATTTGTTCGGTAACTATGCTGATACAGATGGTCGCTACCGGTTCTTCTATCGTAACCCTGGTCACTCAACGCTACAGACTTTAAATGGATTAGGCTTTACCGGCCTTCCAGCTGGTTACACGCCGTATCTTGATGGCGCTCAAAAAGACACCAGCTTAGTTGGTGGCTTTAAAGGAACGATGGATAATGGCTGGTTCTATGATCTAAGTGCTGGGTTTGGCCAGAATACTTTGGATTATACATTGTTCAACACCATCAACCCCTCTTTGGGTCTAAATGCCAATTTGCAAATTCCACAGCGTGACTTTAGCGTTGGTGGTTATGAGCAAAGAGAGTTGAATTTCAACTTGGACATGTCAAAACAAGTATCAGATAATGTTAATTTCGCATTCGGTGGTGAATGGCGTAGAGAAACCTATGTGATCAATGCTGGCGAGCCAAATTCATACCTTGGTAGTGGTTCCAATGGTCTTGGCGGTTTTAGACCTGCTGACTCCGGCTCATTCTCGCGAAGCAATTATGCAGCTTATGTTGATATCGAGCAAGAAGTAGGCGATCGCCTGTTATTGCAATATGCAGTACGCTTTGAAGACTTCTCCGATTTTGGTTCAACTCTTAACTGGAAAGTTGCCGGTAATTATGCGGTTAGTGATAACTTCAACCTTCGTGGCGCAATTTCAACTGGCTTTCATGCTCCAACCCCTGGACAATCCAATGTCCGGACAACCATTACCACATTTGATGGCGTAACCGGTTTGCAAGTTGAAGAAGGTCTTGTTCCTTCAACTAGCCCAAGCGCATTGGCGGTTGGTGGTGCTCCCTTAAGAGAAGAGCAATCCAACAATTACAGCGTAGGATTTACAGGAAACCTATCTGATAGAACCAGCTTAACTGTTGATGCTTATCAAATTGATGTAAGCGACCGTATTTATCGTACTGGTGATATTGCCGTTCCTGGTAGCACCACTGGCGCAACAATTTCTTTCTATACTAATGCACTTGATGTTAGGCATAGAGGTGTTGATGTGGTGATGACTTCCAGCTTTGACTGGGGTACTGATGTCAGTACTGATATTTCATTGGCAGCAAGCTATAATGTGATCAATGTTGTTGGACAACAACAAGTGATAACACCAACCGGCCCAGTTACTCCGGTTAGCGATGGCACAGTCGAAGATATCGAGAACAACTTCCCTAACTTACGCTTTGTACTTGGTACTAACACCTACTTCGCTGATGACTGGAACTTCATGATGCGCGCCAACTTCTATGGTAAGCATTTTGATGAACGCGGTAGAATTGGTGCGGCCGTTAGCCCAAGTGCGGAAATCGGAGCAACTGTCTATTTTGATGCCGAGCTTGGATATGATGTCAACGACATGGTTAGAGTTGCCTTTGGTGGCACTAATATCTTCAACTCTTTTGTTGGTGAAATTGGCGCGCCTAACGCAAACCGCCTAAGCGTTGGCCTTCAATACCCACGTCGTAGTGCCGCTAATTATGAAGGTGGTTCTTGGTACGGTAACGTCAAGTTGAAATTCTAATCAACTAAAATCACTTACAATTATATCAGGGGCCGATGGATCATCCATCGGCCCTTTTTGTTACCTGTTTGTTTTTTATAGAGAAAAGAGGTTTCTGACATTATCTGCCGTGGCTATTTTACGCTCTGTTTTGTTAGCAGCTTGTTGGCAAATATCTATCATCTCACCATGCCCGCTCAATAATTGCTGGGATCCGTTATGAATATTATTTTCAAACCCTACTCGTATATGACCGCTATGTTCTGCCGCAAAAGATACGAGTGAAATTTCCGCTACGCCAAAACCGCAAACAGCCCAAGGGTTGCTAGTGCCTTTTGCTATATCAGTCATTATTTTCTCTCGTTGTATATCTGTACCGGCACGACCAACAACAAACAGTACAAATGGATTGTCATCGACAAAAATTCCGCGTCTACAATAATCCTCAAACCGCCTACAGTCTTTTTGGTCATACAAAATGTATTGTGGAAAAATTTTCTCAGAGCGTAACCAAGAGAAAAACTTTGCGGCTTCGGTAATATCCGCATCAGCAGGACATAACTCGCGCAAAGCAAGAGATACGGCTTCTGGTTTTAACTCTTTAATCATACCCATTTGTTGGGTTGAATTATATTTTCCTACCGCTTCGCTGGTGACCTGAATAATTAATTGCTCGCCTACTACATCACGTATCGCCTTGATGCTAGCGCGATAGCGATCAACATCAAGCGAGTGTTGATTATTATTATCTCGTACATGAAGGTGTAAAACACTTGCACCAGCGGCAACTATTTCTTCGGCACAAGCAGCTATCTCAGTTGGGGTAATTGGTAAATCTGGGTGATCAGTTTTTTGTCGCCGCGCGCCATTTGGAGCAGAGATAACTATAAAGGGCTCAACCATCAAACAACTCGGTAAATATTGCCGTTAACTTCTTGATCAATAGTTCAATATGTTGATCTTCAATTATAAACGGTGGTGCCAATAAAATATGACTGCCTAGCCCATCAATTTCTGATCCTCCGCCGGGATAACAGATCAGACCGTGTTTCATGGTTAGCTTGTGTAAATTAGCCGTAATTTTTCTTTCATCGGCAAATGGTTTTTTGCTAGCTTTATCGGCAACTATTTCAATTCCCCGGAACAGACCACGGCCACGAATATCACCAATATAATCCATATGCCCAAAGTTTTTCTGCAATGCCAATTGCAAATTATCGCCTTGTTGCATTACTTTTTCTAACAGCCGTTCCTCATCGATAACATTCAAAACTGCCAAACCAGCAGCGCAGGCACTTGCATGACCAACATAGGTATGTCCGTGTGAAAATCCGGTATTACTATCCTGAAGTACCTGATGAACTTGTGAACTGGCAATGGTCGCCGCTAGAGGTTGATATCCGCCAGCTAAACCTTTGGCCAGAGTTACAATATCAGGAACAAAGCCTTCTTGTTGGTGAGCAAAAAACGTTCCTGTACGTCCAGTTCCGCACATTATCTCATCAGCAATCAGCAAGATATCGTATTGATCGCAAATTTGGCGGATCCTAGTAAAATAACCCGGAGCTGCTGGAACTACACCTAATGATGCTCCGACTACCGGCTCTGCAATAAATGCGGCAATGTTTTCTGCACCTTCTTGTAAAATCATAGATTCCAATAAATTGGCAGAACGTAAACCGTACTCTTGCAGGCTTTCTTTGTTTGCTTGGTAGCGATAGGCATAACAAGGATCAATTCGTGGCCATTCTAGTAATAGATCTCCCATGACCCGCCGTCGCGGCAAGTTACCGCTGGCTGAAAGCGTAGCTAATGTGTTGCCATGGTAACTATGCACCCGGCTAATAATTTTCTGTTTTGATATAAGCCCTTTAGTTCGCCAATATTGCCATGCCATTTTAATGGCTGTTTCATTAGCCTCCGAACCACCAGAGGTAAAATAAACCTTTGCATCGTCTTGGCTGAACTTTTCCGCTAACCGTTCAGCAAGTTCTTCTTGTGGTTGATTGGAAAAAAATGCGGTATGAGCAAAGCTCATTTGTTTAATTTGCCCGCATAAAACTGTAACTACTTTTTCATGTTGGTGGCCAAGGCATGAAACTGCCGCGCCGCCGCTCATATCAAGGTATGGCTTGTTGTCCTGATCATAAATATACATTCCTTCGGCGCGCACCGCCAAAGGATAATGTTTTTTTGCTGTACGATAAAAAACAGAACTCATTTGCTCGTTCTATATTATATATTTAAAATACCATATCGATTAGTGTTGTAAGTATAACTTGCTTTGTTGTCCATCAACTTACCCAAAACCGGTAACACTTTCGAGTCGGTGCAGTGCAGTTATTACAAATCTTATGACTTAGGTGTAGATAAAATCGATAATAGCTTTTCTTTTACATGGATAATTTACTTAATTTGCACTTACAACCAGTGTCGCCGAAGAACTTTCCACCTCTTCATTGCGCATTTTTATTACCGCAGATACCGGTGCCAACTGATAACCTTTGGCCTCCAATGATGCTGTCCAGTCGCGTAATTGTTTAATTGTAACCGGCCAGGAAAAGCCCTTGCCAATAGCGGATCCATTTTGAATAGCCATAGCTTCAAGCCGTAATAATTGATCGTCAATTGCCGTAGTGGTTTGTTTGATATCGATAATTCGATCGGCTGTAGACCAGGACAACCCTTCTTTAACTGCTACATTCTTTAATGATGACCGCCTGGTTTCACCGTCATATAAAAAATCCAGTCCTCGACGATTAAAATTACGAAAAATTGGCGCAAGAGCATTTTCTGATGCGGTCAATTTCGAGCCCATATAATTGGTCACGCCAAAATATCCGCTAGTGCGGCTTAACAACCATTCTAACCGTCTGGTGTTTTCGGCCGAACTGGCGCTGGACAATAAAGTATATGGCCCGGGGTCGGTTTCTGGATAGCCAAATGGCTCCATTGGAATTTCTATCATTACCTCGTGACCTTGCGCTCTTGCCAAGTCGATCCAAGTTTGCAAATCCGGTGTATAGGGAACAAACGACAAGGTAACCTCTGGCGGCAATTCTTCAATTGCTGCCATGGTTGTTCTTTTCATCATTCCCAAACCACCAACAATAATAGAAACCACTGGTTTGCCCTTTTTAATCTCGAAGCTTCTAGAATACACAGTAGAAGGCTTATCGCCACCAGCAGAGATAATTGGCAAAACCCCGCCAGGGCCAGGTTCGAAAAACCCGGCTATCGGAACCGCTACCAAAGCATTTGGTGAAGTTGGCAGGCGCGGCTCATTCTGTGTCAAACGCCTGGTATTATTCGGCTGTAATGATACTGGTTGCAAGGAAGGGTCCGAAATACCACTAAGGCGCGGCTCTTCTTGTTGCCCGTCTTGTATAAGGTTTTGAGTATTGCTGGCTTTGTCGGAGCGCAAACCAGCTTGAATCTTACTGGAATCTGCCAATGAAGGTATATTCAAACTAACTTTTGGTAGAGCACTATCAACTTTGCCAAACAATGTTATCGCGACCAAGATCAAGGCGCTGATACCCACCAAACTAAATGTAGCAAGCTTTAGCCAGTTAACGCTAGAAAGTTTAGGTATAAAAGCAATAGCAAATTTGGCCATAATTCCCGCAAATCAATTTCCAGACGGCTGAAAAATCAGCAGATCATAAATGAAAGCGATAGCGGATTTACAGTTAATAAAGCGGTAACAAACAGTATAAAATATTATATAAAGCAACCTTAGCAAAAGTAAGAACCGGTTCTAATTATTTGATCGCGCGACATATTTGCTTTGCTTAAAGCCTGCAACGACTAGATGAATGTCCCCTGCAGGAAAGCTAGAGCTAGTATCACTAGCCCTTAGAAGCTGTTCTATTTTCACTTAATATCATCTGACCAAGAATTTCTTTTGCGCGACTTAACTGATAATCCTCATCTTCAGGATAATCTTCTGGCGGCATTTCTGCAGTAACTTCCTTATTATCATTTGCCGCAATAACGGCTTCTTCATCCAAGTCGCTTTCTTCAGCATCTTTGGCAATACGTGTTGCTTCAAGTTCATTCTTTAAGGCATTTGGCAGGTCAGCTTCTGTGGTTGAGTTATCTGCTTTTTTAATACGACGATGAGAAATTTCTATATCAGGCGTAATACCGGTTGCCTGAATTGAACGACCGGCAGGGGTGTAATATCTAGCAGTGGTTAAAACAACAGCTCCATCACGACCTGAATTTAACGGTATGACTGTTTGCACCGACCCTTTGCCAAACGATTGCATTCCGATCAATGTGCCGCGTTCACGATCTTGAATTGCTCCGGCCACAATCTCAGAAGCAGAAGCCGAGCCGGCATTAATAAGCACTACAATTGGCAATCCATTTAACATGTCACCCTTACGCGCATTATAACGCTCGATGTCCCGTGGATCACGGCCTCTGGTGGAAACCACCTCGCCACTATCCAAAAACAAACTGGAAATTTCAACAGCCTGAGTGAGACGACCACCGGGATTATTACGTAGGTCAAGAATCAGACCTTTTAACGGAGTTTTTGCCGAAACTTTAAGTTCTTCAATAGCTTTTCTTGCTAATTCTCCGGTATTTTCGTTAAACAAGGAAACTCGCAAATATCCCAGATCGTCGCCCTCTAATCGTGAGGTAACAGAACGTATTGTGATAACTTCTCGAACTATAGTAAAATCAAGCGGTTCGTTTTCACCCTTGCGGGCAACTGTTATGGTAATTGGTGACCCGGGAGGGCCACGCATTTGATCAACAGCTTCATTCAAAGATTCACCTAATATCGACTTGCCGTTTATTCCGGTAATATAGTCTCCAGCCTCGACACCTGCTCTGGCTGCCGGCGTGTTATCAATAGGCGAGACAACTTTTACTGCTCCATCACGAATGGTAACTTCCAGACCAAGTCCGCCATATTCCCCACTGGATTGCACTTGCATGTCTTGGAAACTCTTTGCTGTGAGATAGCGCGAGTGCGGGTCAAGTGACTTTAGCATTCCTTGAATTGCGGCCTCTATAAGCTCCTGATCTTTTTCTTCTGTAACATATTCGGATCTGACACGGGTCAGCACATCCATAAACAAGTTTAGTTCTTGATAGGTTGTGCGTTCTGTTTTTGCTATGGCCGATTGATATGTTAGACCAAGGCCGCCAAGAAACATGCCGGCAAAAACTGCTAAAACCAATGTCAGATATCGCATTACTTTTCCTGTTCTTAATTTAAGGCCACTTGCAAGCAAGTATTCTTCGTTAAAACTTGTTTCTCAATATTCATAGCAATTTTAATGCCAAAGTTAATAGCCCTATTTATGTAAAACTTTAGGTAAAAAGGCTTTAATTGTACGTTTAACCCGAGTTTGCGGTTTTTTTAAGCTCCTGTTTAAGCCACGGTTCAGGATCAAACGGCTGTCCCAATTTGCGAAACTCCAGATAAAACTCCGGAGCCGGTTTGCGTCGGTTAGCCATTTTTCCAAGTGGTTCCCCAGCCAAAACTGTTTGATCTTTTACCACATAGGTATCCGACAAACCAGACAGGATAATGTAATATCCATCACCAACATCAAGAATTAATAATTTGCCCAGATTGCGAAACTTTCCGGCAAAGGCAATTCTAGCATCATGCGGAGCAATAATTTGTGCTCTTCTTGATGTACGAAAGACCATGCCGCTGGTAAGATCCGGGTTCAATGAGCGTCCATATTTGGCAATTACTTGTCCGTGAACCGGATAATCAAGTTGCCCTCGGCTGTCAGTAAAGCGACCTGTTTGCGGTTGCCAAACACTGGACCCAGCAATTTGCGGGTTTAACTCCGGCTTAAGTCCGGGGGCAAGAATTATAACCTTTGGCGGCGGCGGTTTTAGTGACGGGGTGGTTTTTCTTGCCTCGACTTCTAATTGCCGGATCAACTCTCGTAAATTATTTGCTCGTTCGGCCAAGGAGCTCGCCTCGTCTTTAGCAATTAAGGCATCACCACGTAATCTTGTTTCAAGAGCCTGTCGTTGACCCAACATAGATTGTAATTGTAATTGTTCAGCGCTCAATATTTGCATTTGCCGCTCAAGATCTTTGGCGCTAGCGCTTATTTCTTGTCGCAAGAGCCGTAAAGATTCCAATGAGTTTTTTAATTCTTCAGCACGTACCTGTAATTTTGGTACTGTCTGTTGTAGCAAAAGACTGGCTCTAGCAGCAGCTTTGGTGTCACCGGGGCTTACGGCCAAAGGCGGCGGCGGCGACATAGCCAAACGTTGTAAAGCTGCCATCATCTCGCCCATGGACTTTTGATCAGCCAGTAATTTAGTTAATTGGCTGGTTTCGCGCTGTCGCAAAGACATAAGATGCTCTTCAACTTCTACGCTATGGCTGTTTTGCTTGTTTATTCGTGTGGCAATGCTGATTAGTTTTTTCTGTAGTTGTAATATTTGCGAGCGGGTCAGTTTTGCTTGTTCCTCAAGCTGGAATTGTCGTTTGTTGGCTTTTTCGTGCATTGCTTCTAATTGCACGGCTTCTTCACGCCCTTGTTGGCTTTTTGCTATTGCCGGCCAAAGCAAAAAAATACAAATGAATAAGCCAAGGCTTCGCATTAATCATTGCCCCGGTGATACGGTGAACCTGATGACAGGCTAAGTGCTCGGTAAATTTGCTCGGCCGCCATAACTTGCGCCAGTTTATGCGGCCAGGTCATTTTGCCAAAACTTAATACTATATCAGCAGACTTTCTGGCTTTCTCGTCCCAGCCATCAGCCGGCCCGACCAATAAGGTTATTTCCGGGACTCCTTGCTCGCGCCACGAATTTAGTTGTTTTGCGAATTGTTCCGACGACAGATTTTTGCCAGTTTCATCAAGAATAACCTTTTTGGCAGCAGCAGGAACAGCGCCTAAGGCTTGTTCGGAAGTTTGGGATTTAGTGGCTCCGTTTCGCAAGGTAATCTCCCGACAATAAATATCGGAAATTCCCAAATTGCGCCCTAATCTTTTGGCTCGAAATAAATAGTCATCGACTAGATCGCTTGTCGGCCCGGGCTTTAATTTACCACAAACCACTAGGCCAAGTTTCATTCTTTATCCATTTCTCTAGATAATGAAACCGACCAAATCTTTTCTAAATTATAATAACCACGAACTTCGTCGCGAAAGACATGAACAATTACATCACCGGCGTCGATTAATATCCAGTCATTACTCGACATGCCTTCGGTTTCTAATTGCCCTAACCCCGCGGCTTTGGCTGCACGCAAGATATAGTCAGCAATCGCTGATACATGACGCGCCGAACGGCCAGTGGCGATCAGCAAATAGTCAGCAACCGACGATTTACCTTCAAGATCAATACTGACCACATCTTCAGCTTTGTTATCATCAAGAACCTCTTGCAATAACTCTAATAGTTGTTTTGCTGTTAATTGCGTGCTCTCAGCAGATTTTTTAATTTCGTTTTGCAAGACTATGTTCCTTGGAAATTTTTGCAGTTTAGTCCCCATACCATAGAGGCGCGCGTTGCGCTATGGTTCAATTTTGGCGAATTGCAGTCGAAGAAACCGGACAATGTGGTGCAGATAGATATACCCATGCTGGCGAAGTGCGGCTTACCAGCGATTTAGCCACTGTTTGCGGTAAGCGATATTTAGCAAATTGCCGGGCAAATGGAGATAATCTAGCGCGAACTGGATCATCAGGACGGGAAATAATTGCAATTGGTATGGTCTGCACAATTTGCTGCCAATTACGCCAAAGGTGGAAGCTTCGCAAATTATCGGCTCCGATCAACCAGACAAAATCAGCACTTGGCCATCTTCTCTTGAAGCCATTGATGGTATCAATTGTGTATCTGGTACTAAGTGTTTTCTCGCTTTCACAAACGATTTGCATCGGCGATGTCTTGGTTATGTCTTTTGCGCTTTGCAAACGCTCAGAATAATTTCCCCAAGATTTTGCCGGCTTTAGCGGATTTCCCGGTGAGACCAGCCATAGAACCTTATCCAAACCCAAACGTTTTTTTGCGGTTTGCGCCAAATGCAAATGGCCGATGTGGGCTGGATCAAAGCTTCCGCCAAACAGACCGACTTTCATGCCGGCAGCCAGTGGCTCCAACGCTTTCTTGCCAAAAGAATTTGATGGCTTAATCCCTTTGCTGGCCACTACCACTCACCTGATAATTATAGCTAGTTAATTGCGTTGCCCCTACTGGTCCACGAGCATGAAGTTTGCCAGTAGCAATCCCTATTTCTGCTCCGAAGCCGAACTCGCCACCATCGGCAAATTGGGTAGAAGCATTATGCAGCACTATTGCGCTATCCACATGGCTTTGAAACAAAGTCGCAATATCAGGGTTTTCCGTTACAATGCTATCGGTATGCCCGGAGCCGTATTTGTTGATGTACTCTGTGGCCTCTTCAATACCCTTTACTACGCGAACAGCCATTATAGGGGCTAAAAACTCTTTACCCCAATCACTTTTCTTGGCAGCAATTATCCGGTTATCAATGCTTTGCGCTTTTTCATCACCGCGTAGCTCACAACCTGCTTCGATTAATTCATCGACAATCAGCGGTAAAATATCTTCTGCACAATCTTTATCAATTAACAAACATTCTGCCGCGCCACAAATACCAACCCTACGCATTTTCGAGTTCAGCACCAATTTCACAGCCATTTGCGGGTCGGCTTGTTGATGAACATAGACGTGGCAAATGCCCTCAAGGTGGCTAAGCACCGGCACTCTGGCATCTTGTTGCACCCGTGCGACCAAAGACTTACCGCCCCTGGGGATCACTAGGTCAAGATTTCCTTGTAAGCCGCCCAGTAAATAACCAACTGCCGCACGATCATTATGGGTGATTATCTGTACGCTGGCCGGCGGTAACTCGGCAGTAATAATTCCGTATTTAAGGCAATCAAATATTGCCAAAGATGTTTGCAAAGCATCAGAACCGCCACGTAAAATAACGGCATTGCCGGAGCGCAAGCAAAGCGCAGCAGCATCAGCGGTAACATTAGGGCGGCTTTCGTATATTATGCCGATCACTCCCAAAGGCACTGCAACTTTGCGAAACTGTAAGCCATTTGGTTGGCTCCAGCTATCTAGCTCCTTACCCAAAGGATCTGGCTGGGTTGCTATATTATTAAGCGTATCAACAATATCTGTGATTCGTTGTCCATCAAGTAATAAGCGATCAATAAAGGCTGACGATAACTGGTTTTGTTTTGCTCTTTTTACATCACGCTGATTGGCGGCAATGATTTTATCCTTGTTTAAGTCTATTTTCTCAGCGGCTAGAGAAATAGCTAATGAGCGTTGCGTGGCAGAAGCAAGCCGCAATTGCTGACTGGCAGCTTTGGCCAACAAGCCCATTTTCTGCATTTCATTTGCAATCATTTCGTCTAACGCCTTATCAGTACCAAATTATCACGATGTACCACTGCTTTTCTTGGTTCATACCCCAAAACAGCGGTTATTTGTTCAGAGCGCAAGCCCTTGATCTGGTTTATTTCGCTCACCGAGTACGCGGCCAAGCCACGAGCAATCTCGGTGTTCTGCGCACAGTAAATGCTGACGACCTCGCCGCGTTCAAACTTGCCTGATAGACCAACTATTCCGGCGGCCAATAATGAGGCGCCACCGGTTAAAGCATTTACTGCTCCATCGTCGATTATCAATTTACCCTTTGGCTGTACGGTTCCGGCGATCCAGTTTTTACGTGCCTGCGCTGGTTTAATTTGTGGTAAGAATAATGTGCATTTTGCACCGGATAATAATGTCGAGATAGGGGCATCGTTACGGCCATCGGCAATAATGGTGGCGCAACCGGCAGCGCCAGCAATTTTCGCTGCCATAATTTTGGTTTTCATCCCACCGCTACCTAATCCATGGCGGTTGTTCGTGCCCATTTGTTCTATTTCTTCGGTGATTTTGTCCACTTTGGATATGTGCCGGGTATCTTGAGATATATTAGGGTCTTGAGAGTACAATCCATCAATATCCGATAATAAAACCAATAGGTCTGCACCGATCATTTGTGCAGTTCTGGCCGCTAATTGGTCATTATCACCAAAGCGAATTTCATCGCTGGCGACACTGTCATTTTCATTGATCAATGGCAGTACGCCCATTTGTAGCAAGCTGTTTAAGGTCGAACTGGAATTAAGCCAGCGACGGCGATTTTCTGTATCATCAATAGTTAATAATACTTGCCCGACTTTTATTTGCAAATCAGCAAATGCATGTGACCAAGCTTGCGCCAATTGCATTTGACCAATAGCTGCTAGAGCTTGTTTTTCTTCTAGTTTCAACGAGCGTCCATGAACAGCCATGCTTTGGCGAC
The DNA here is from genome assembly GCA_016763315.1 of Robiginitomaculum sp. Taxonomy (GTDB): domain Bacteria; phylum Pseudomonadota; class Alphaproteobacteria; order Caulobacterales; family Maricaulaceae; genus Robiginitomaculum_B. The sequence goes on along the minus strand of JAESTZ010000082.1, from coordinate 4,371 downwards.
CTAAGGCCACCGCACCAGAGCTAACCAGAACCACCTGACAATTATTGGCGCGTAATTGGCCAATATCCTTGGCTAATGCGCGCATCCAGCTGGTTCGCAAACTATCATTGGCGCTGGATACCAATAACTGTGATCCGATTTTAATTATCAGTTTTTTGGCAGATGTTAGTCGTTGTATAGCAGTTAAGGAGACCATATTTCTGGCTCTATGTCTTTTTGCGCTTCGGCCTTGCGTCCAGCTTTGATCACTGCGTCCAGTTCACCCATTAACGTCCATAGACCTTTGCCGGAAACTCCAGAAACCAAGCGAACTTTGCTATTGCAAGCAGCTTCCAGTTCACTTTGTTTTTCGGCAATTTCGGCAGAACTTAAAGCATCAATTTTGTTCAAGGCAACGATTTCCGGTCGCTCGGTTAAACCGCCGCCATATTCCGCCAATTCCTTGCGAATAGTATTATAAGCTATTGCCGGATCATCATTAGTGCCGTCAACAAGGTGTAATAAAACTCCGGTGCGCTCCACATGACCTAAAAACCGCGAGCCAAGGCCCGCGCCATCAGCGGCACCTTCGATTAGACCGGGAATATCTGCCAGTACAAAACGGCGTGACTGGTCAATATCAACTACGCCCAAAGACGGATGTAGAGTCGTAAATGGATAAGCGGCGGTTTTTGGCTTAGCTTCGGAAACACTGGCCAAAAGGGTGGACTTTCCGGCATTAGGCAGGCCAAGCAGACCAGCATCGGCAAATAGTTTAAGTCGCAACCATATCCAGCGATCACTCATTGCTTCACCAGGATTGGCTTTTCTTGGTGCTTGGTTAACCGAGGTTTTAAACTTGGCGTTGCCCCAGCCACCATTGCCGCCAGACAGTAAACATTCGCGTTGTCCGGTTTTGGTAAGGTCGAGCAATAGTGTTTCACGATCTTCATCAAGTACTTGTGTTCCTACCGGTACTTGTAAAATTACGTCTTCACCTGCAGCACCAGAGCGGTTGCGCCCCATGCCATGAGTGCCGGTTGCCGCCTTGAAGTGTTGCTTGTAACGATAGTCAATTAAGGTATTCAAGCCATCTACGCATTCGATCCAGACATCACCGCCTTTACCGCCATCACCACCATCTGGGCCACCGCGCTCAACGTTTTTCTCACGACGAAACGACACCGTACCAGCACCACCGGCGCCAGCTTGAATATATATTTTTGCTTGATCAAGAAATTTCATAAGTCGACTTGTATCTGGTTGCGCGTTCGATAGCAAAGAAAGAAGCGCAAAGGAATATCTAATTTATTGCGCCGTCCATATCATGCCAAGGCAGGCAACCGGTTTATCGCGCAACGGATTATTTATTGGACAAGCCTTTCCTGTGGCGACAAATCCAAGTTTTTGTAGCAATTTTCCCGATGCTGGATTGTCTTGGAAATAACCAACAGTGATTTTAGTCAATGCCAATTCGTTCACACCCCATGCCATAATGGCTTGAGCTGCTTCATTTGCATAACCTTTTCCCCAGTAATCTTTGCCAACCCAAAACCCAAGGTCAAATAAATCAGAGTTTTTCTTTTGCAAACTAATGCCGCCTATAATACCTGTTCGCGGTATCTCAATAGCAAAACAATAAGCCTGTTTACGTTCCTTTCGTGAGGGCAATCCACGCAACCACAACTCGGCATCAGCTAATGTATATGGCCATGGTGGTTGTTCCATCATGGAAATAATTTCTGGCTCGGCGATCAGTTCGCAAAGACGCGGCGCGTCCTTCATTGTAAAAGGGCGCAAAACAAGTCGCGGAGTTTTAATATTGCTCATTTTTCCCTAAGTTTCACCCAACCAGACCATATCAATACTAGAAACGTTTTCGCCACGTCCTTTGCTGTATCTTGTGGTTTTAACACCGGTGCGTAAAAATCCTGATTTTTCTAGCACCCTTGCCGAAGCCGGGTTATCGGCAAAATATCCGGCGCATATTGCTTTTATGCCAAGTTGCTCTTCGGCCCATTGTAATACCGCTTTTGTTGCTTCACTAGCAAAACCCTTGCCCCAAAAGTCACGACCGATCCAGTAACCAAGCTCAAAAATAGCATTATTAACTCGATTAAGGCTGATCATACCGATGAAACCAGAATCACTATCTTTGATCGCAAATAAATACAGGTTCTCGTGTAGGTCTGTATTATCATTATCTGACTGCTGCTGTGCAAGCCAGTTTCGAGCGTGTTTATTAGTATAAGGATGCGGCAGACTCATGACCATTTTTGCAATTTGCCGATCATTAGCCAGATCGACAAAACGATTTATATCGCTTGGGTCAAACGGAGCCAAGGATAAACGGGAAGTTTCTATTTGTAAGGGCATTGGGATAGTTTCCAATTCGGTATAAAAAAAGAGAAAGGCGGCGAACCGACTTTCCCTTTTGGAAACTTGTATTCGCCTTGAACAGGCGAAATTTTAATCGCCTTATTTTTCTGGAGTCGGGGTCACTGAGACAAAAGAGCGGTTCAGTTTCTTGCGGTTGAACTGCACGTGACCCTCGGTCAGCGCATAAAGAGTGTGATCTTTGCCCATACCAACATTGTCGCCCGGATACACCTTGGTACCTCGTTGTCGAATAATAATATTACCTGGAATCACGTGTTGGCCGCCAAATTTTTTGACACCAAGACGACGTCCAGCACTATCTCTGCCATTACTGGTGGAACCACCTGCTTTTTTCTTAGCCATTTTTTAGTCTTCCTTTTTCGCAGCAGCCTTTTTAGGGGCTGCTTTTTTAGGAGCGGCTTTCTTGGCCGCAGGTTTCGCCGCTGCTTTGGCTGCCGGTTTTTTAGCCACAGGCTTTTTTGCAGTAGCTTTTTTAGCTTCGGGTTTTGCCTCTGTTTCCACAGCGGCTGCTTTTGGTGTGGCTTTTTTCACAGCGGCTTTTTTAGCAGTTGGCTTTTCGCCTTTAGCCAAAATATCGGTGATGCGAACCACTGTCTCGAACTGTCTGTGACCTTTGGTGCGTCGATAGCCTTTGCGCCGTTTCATTTTGAAAACGGTGATTTTTTTGCCTTTGCGAGTTTCAAGCAATTCAGCTGTAACTTGCGCTCCAGCGATCATCGGTTCGCCAATGGTGACATTTTCATCACTGCCCATCATTAACACTTCACCGAAAGATACGATTTCGCCTTCCTCGCCATCTAGGCGTTCCAGGATTAGTACATCATTTTTGGCGACTTTATATTGCTTGCCACCGGTTTTTATGACCGCGAACATGGGTTCCGATCCTTCTATAAGGAATTATTAAAAAACAACACGACTCACCCGGCAAGTTGAACTTGTCAGCGTTCGAGCGCGGCACTATACAAATGAGAAAGCCGAAGTCAACGCGCAAAACACAATTATCTGCAAACTAAAGGGTTTCCCCAGCAAAAGCAGATCCGGCTATTTAACCCAAGAGTATTAAAACCCCAAAGGTTCAAATTCTGTTGCTGCTGGATCAATCACCACAAACCGTCCACGGCGCATTTCGTAGATAGCCAATTTGTGTTCAGCCAGCCCGCGCTCATCAAACCTAAACAGACCGGTAGCACCGTTAAAGCCGCTCGGGTTCTGTAATATATCTGCACGGATCAACACCCGATCAACTTGTGTTTCAACTATGCTGGAGGCAACCAAAATCGCATCATAAGCTAAAGGAGCTAAGCGTTCTGGGTCTGCCGAATATGCGCTTCTATATGCAGAATTAAAAGTTTCAATGCTTTGTTGATCCGGCCCAGGAAACCAACCGCCGTTTAATGCTGGCTCACGGGTAAGAGTTTTGTCAAACCATCGACCTGTGCCTAAGAATTTAACTTCTCGTGGATCAACATCATAATAGGGCAATAATGGAGCTAATGATTGTAGGCGTATTCCGCTTTCTGGAATTAACACCGCTTGATATGGTAATTCAAAGAGAAATTCCGGATCAAGCGCTGGATCACCGATACCACCGGCTTTTTTCCATAATTTAAGAGCTTTATTGCGTAGATCGGTTTGAGCCAACCTAGCAACCGGAGCATTCATTTCATTAGGTGATCGTGAGTACACTTCGACATTTGTCAGCTCGCCAGCATTAGCAAGTGCTTGATAACGCACGGCTTGTTCGATCCGACCACCATACGCGCCGACACCACGCAATAGGGCAAAATTGTATATTTCCTTTGAGGCAGCAAAATCAATGATTCGCGCCACTTCTACTTCTGGCAGGAAGTTTAACAAATACACACCGTCTCCAGCAATTTTGCTGTCGGTTGAAAACCCGATCAACGGAACCCTATATCTTCGTGACTGGCTGGCTGCGCCCTCAACTGCACGTGATAAAAGCGGGCCAACAAGAACGTGCGCTCCATCATT
>JAESTZ010000081.1 GCA_016763315.1 Robiginitomaculum sp. | reverse complement strand
GCAATTTGCGCCTTGTCAGCACCGCCAGAGCCAACCAATGCCTGCTTTACGGTTCTGGGCGCGTATTCGCCTACCGATAGACCGGCATTACTGGCCGCCAACATGGCGGCGGCTCGGGCATGGCCAAGCTTCATTGCCGAGCCGGCATTGACGCTAACAAAGCTGCCCTCAATGGCAGAGCAATCAGGATCCAGCCGCTCGATAATTTCGCCTAATTCACCAAAGATTATTTGCAGTCGATCGGACAAGGCCATACTGGTTTTGGCAGTAATTACGCCGCTCTCGACAAAGCGCAATTTATTGCCATTGCTCTCAACCATTCCCCAACCGGTACGGCGCAATCCGGGATCAATTCCAAGGATACGAATCATATTTGTCATACTTGCAGTTTATCCCGGTAATTTGCTGGCAAAAAGGGTCAATCAGTGTCACCTACCGCCCTTTAAGGGTAAGTTAAGAGCCAAGCAATAGCTAGACAAGAGTTACCTAAGGGTTAGCCAGGCATTACCCCCTGACCCTGACTAACCCTGAAGAGTGACCCTTGTTTTGTCTCGCGGCAAGTTCGCTCTGCTCACGCCTGCGACGGCGCGGCCTGACCGGCTGAGGCGCGCTCGCACCTAGTTATGTCTCGCGGTGAAGTGTTTTGCGTATCATCAAGCTCGTCACACCGGACTTGATCCGGTGTCCATCCATTTCATTCCAGCACCAAGGTCGGTCAATCATTTCCACCATTCTTCCACGCACCACTTGCAACACGGGATCACCCGAACAAGTCGTGTGATGACGAAGGGGGTGAAAACTTATCCAACAGTTTGCCATTGCAACTATTATGACAACATGGAAAATCAACAACATGACTTTACCCAAGCCCGCCATTTATTCGCTCTTGGGCTTAGCTATCGCCAAATAGCCCGTAAACTTGACGTACTTCCCAGCGTCATAAAAGCACAGGCTTTGCAGCAACAATGGCCAACTGGCACGCAAACAAATTGGCGGCAATTACGCGCCAGATTTGAACGCGGTGAAAACATTACCGACATTGCCAATTCCTGTACGGTGTCGCTATCGACATTACGCAAAAGAAAACGTCGCGAGAACTGGAGCCAAGTGACAATTACCGGACTTGATGCTTTGCGCAGATCAGTATCAGCCTTGCAAACAGCTTTGGACAGCACCCCCGAAGATGACCCGGTATTAACCACCAGAATTTCAACAGCGCTTTCAATGGCCGCCGCCAGACTTAGCCGCTCCGAAAAAGGTCTTGCTCCGATAGAATTTGACGCAGAAATATCCGGTATAGATGATGCCGACGACCAACAAGCTGTGGCGGAATTAGCAAGGGTGATGCACGATTGGCGGGTCGATGGGGTTGAGAAAGTTGAAGAACAAAAACCATAAAGCGTCACTCCGGACTACGAGCCGGAGTCCAGCCTTGTAGTATCAGCACCAAGATAGGTCAGTATTTTTCCACCGCTCCCCTCGCGTCACTTGCAAGGATGGATTGCGGATCAAGCCCGCAATGACGAGCGACTGTAATCCTAACGATTGTCATACTCCGACTTGTTCGGGGTATCCAGCCGGTGAGAAAACTGGATCACCCGGACAAGCCGTGTGATGACGGGACGTGGTGGGATTACCGAATTTGTTGAATGGGATAGATGATTAAAGGCTTACATTTCCCATCATAATAAAAGCGTGTAAGGTCACAACTTCTATTAAGGGGTCATCATGAGTAAATTTCAAAAAGAGTACTTACGACTGCATGTTTGGAGATGAGACAAACGAGTCCGAAGAAATAACTACAGCAGCAGAAGAAGAAGAGCAATTAGAAAAAGCCTTGCATCGCGCGCATGACTTACGGAAATTTGAACTTGAGCTTTATTGGAAACGAGCCACCTATTTCTGGGCATTTCAAGCCATTGCTTTCACCCTGTTTGGGCTTTTAATCTCAGGTGACTCCCTCTCAAGTGGTTCCATACCAAAAGAGAAATTATGGCTACTTATTCCTGCTGTATTGGGGGCGGTAACCGCTTTGGCTGGACATTTCACCGCAAAAGGCTCAAAGTTTTGGCAAAAGAACTGGGAAGCTCATGTGGACATACTTGAGGAGACTCTTAAAATTCGATCCACATTGGTAGTTTTATCAGATGAGCCAACAAGTTATTCCGTTAGCAAAATAAATCAAAACCTTATGGGGTTTTTTGCCCTTATGTGGGTCAGTCTGTTTTTAATAATCGCTGCATATCTAATTTATTGTTTTGTTGAAAACGATATTCTCGTATGGATATTATCTGTCCTAGTAGCAGGCATTACTATCTTAATTTTCTTCTTATTTAGGAAGTTTGAAATCTTCACATGCATTAAATCAAACTTACCCGGATGGGAGTATATTGATGAAAAATGGACCCCCCTGGAAAACGATAAAGACAAAGATAAGAATAAAGATAAATGGCGCATTACCTTTCGTGACCCAAGTGGCTGGAAACGCTCTGATCCAAGTAAGTTAAAGAGAGGGAAGCCTAATAATCCAGAAACCAAGTAAATGCAATTTCTCGGTTTCATTTCCTGCCCTACCGCGTAGCTTTTTAGGACTTTTGTTTTCCTCCACCTTGATGGGGGAGGTGCCCCGTAGGGGTGGTGGGGGTGCAACACACTTTACATAAAACGCTATATTAGTAGTTTTCGTACGAGGCTTTACGAGCGCACCCCCTCCGCCGGCTTCGCCGCCACCTCCCCCATAAAGGTGGAGGACACCGACCAAAGTATTCGTTCAATCTATCTTTGTTTCATTGCTTGATTATTTTTGGAACTCCCCGTCCGAGAGAGAGTGAGGGTATAAGTTGAGTAGTGACAATAAACATTACAGACGGACAAGCACTACTGACAGGCCAAGCACTCTTCGTAATCTGTTGGGGCGGCGTCACTCATTGATGCGCTCATGTCGGCTTCGCCATTGGCAAAGCCGGCGCGTTGGATTGATTTAGAGCGGCAATAATATAGCGATTTAACTCCGCTTTCCCATGCACTCCAATGAAGCATGTGCAGATCCCATTTGCTAACATCACCGGGCAGGAACAAATTAACCGATTGTGATTGGCAAACCAATTTTGCCCGATCGGCGGCATGTTCAATTATCCAGCGTTGATCCAATTCGAACGCGGTTTTGAAACGATCTTTTTCATCTTCGTCCAGTTCGTCCATATGCTGTACCGAGCCTTCGTGCTCGATGATAGAAGTCCAAACCTTATCAGTATCAAGGCCTTTTTCGCCGAGCAATTTACGCAATACCTGATTTTTTACGGTAAATGAGCCAGACAAGGTTTTGTGAGTGTAAATATTAGCCGGTATTGGCTCGATGCCAGCCGAAGTTCCACCGCAAATGATTGAGATCGAAGCCGTTGGCGCGACCGCCATTTTGTGCGAAAATCGCGCCATTAAACCGGCATCTTTGGCATCGGGACAAGCGCCGCGTTCTTCGGCCAATTTGTGCGAAGCAGCATCGGCGGCGCGGCGGATATGTTTGAATATCTGCAAATTCCACGACTTTGCCGGCGCGGTTTCAAATGACACCCCTTGTTGTTGTAAAAAGGTGTGAAAACCCATCAACCCAAGCCCTACTGAACGCTCGCGCATTGCTGAATATTTTGCCCGATCCATCGCACTTGGCGCAGTGTCAATAAAGCTTTGCAATACATTATCCAAGAACCGGTAAATGTCCTCGAT
>JAESTZ010000080.1 GCA_016763315.1 Robiginitomaculum sp. | reverse complement strand
GGATTGGCGCCATGGGCGCTTTCAGGAACTAAAACCCTTTTGCGGGTTTGCAATTCTCCCTTGGCGGCAATAGCTGCTCGAATTGCCATCATGCCACACATCTCGCCATGCGCTCCGGCTTTGGGTGATAACGCCACACTGTCCATGCCGGTGATCTGCAATAACCAATCGGTTAATTCTTGCATTAACTGCAACGCACCTTGCACCGTTGATAATGGCTGCAATGGGTGAATATCAGCAAAACCCGGTAATCTGGCTAGTTTCTCATTAAGGCGCGGATTGTGCTTCATGGTGCAAGAACCAAGCGGATATAGCCCTAAATCAATTGCATAATTCTTTTGTGATAACCGCACATAATGACGCAAGGTTTCCGGCTCGCTCAAACCAACAAGACCAGTGGCTTTGGTTCGTTCCATATCGCCAAGTCGAGTTTTCGTATCACTTAGTTTTTCAAGATCAACACCGGTTTTATCAATGCTTCCAACTTCGTATAACAGGCCTTCATCTTGCAATAAGGCACTGCCAAATTTGGTGTTTGAATTAGTGTTTTTCGGGCTTGTTGGTCGTCCGGTTTTATTCATACTCATGATAATTCTCCGGCCAAGGCTTGCGCGAATTGATCCATATCCTGGTTAGTATTGGTTTCAGTCGCCGTCACCAATAGTAGGTTTTCCATCTTGCCAGCACCATATAACCTCGAAGCTGGAATACCGCCTAGAATTCCTTTCGCTGCCAAGTTTTCCACTACCTCGTTGGCACTCTTGGAAAGCCGCAAGGTAAACTCATTGAAAAACTTAGGAGTCAACAATTCCACTCCGGAGATAGCAGACAGACGATCAGCTAACTCGCAAGCCTTTTGATGGTTGAGCCTTGCCAAATGCCTAAAGCCCTTATCACCCAACAGCGAAAGATGTATGGTAAAGGCCAAACTACACAAGCCAGAATTAGTACAAATGTTCGATGTAGCTTTTTCACGTCGAATATGTTGCTCGCGGGTAGAGAGCGTCAATACAAAACCGCGATCGCCATTGGCATCAACAGTTTGTCCAGCAAAACGCCCCGGTGCCTGACGGATAAATTTACGATCATTACGACAAGCAAATAAACCAACATACGGCCCGCCATAATTAAGTGCATTTCCAATGGATTGCCCCTCGGCGGCGACTATGTCCGCACCCATTTCACCGGGGTTCTTTAGCAAGCCTAATGAGACGATTTCAGTAGTTACTGCAATCAATAACGTGCCTTTTTCGTGGGCGGCGGCGGCAAATGGTTCAAGGTCTATCACCTCGCCAAATACATTAGGTGTTTGCACAACAATACAGGCAGTTTCGTCATCAATTTGATCAATAATCTTATGCTCAAGTCCAATACCAGCGCCGCCTTGTTCGATTTCAATGTCAAAAGTATGGGTAGCAGTGCGTGCGGTTTGACCATAATGCGGGTGCAAGCCTGATGCTAAAATACATTTTTTGCGTTTAGTAATTCTTGCCGCCATCAATACCGCTTCGGCACATGCAGTAGAGCCATCATACATTGAGGCATTGGCCACGCCCATGCCGGTAATTTGCGCCACTTGGGTTTGGAACTCGAACAGGGTTTGCAAAGTACCTTGCGCGATTTCCGGTTGATATGGTGTGTAGGCGGTTAAAAATTCTGACCGCTGGATCAAATGATCAACACTGGCCGGTACGTGATGACGATAAGCCCCTGCACCGCAAAAAAACGGCACTGAACCTGCACTGATATTCTGCGCTGACATTTGGGTGAAATGGCGCTCGACCGATTGCTCAGGTGCGTGATCTGGCAAATCACTTAAACCGTCCGCAAGTCGAGCTGCCTTTGGAATATCGGAGAACAATTCGTCAATGTTTGCAACACCAATTGTTGCCAGCATTTTTTGCCGATCAACATCGGTTAGCGGTAGATAACGCATGGGTTACAGCTCCGCCACAAAAGCGTCATAAGCCGCCTTGTCCATCAATTTATCAAGCTCGGACTTATCGCTAACCTTAATTTCAAAGAACCAGCCCTTGCCCGTTGGATCTTCATTTACTGTTTCGGGGGCATCTTCCAATTCCGTATTGGCAGCAATTATTTCGCCCGTAATCGGCGCAAATAATTCACTGGCGGATTTTACTGATTCAACCACAGCAACTTCGCCACCAGCCTGTACCTGTTTTCCTATATCCGGTAGTTCAACAAATACAATATCGCCTAACTGCTCGGCGGCATAGGAAGTTATTCCTACCCGCGCAGTATCAGATTCGACAGATAACCACTCGTGTTCTTCGGTAAAATATAAATCAGCCATGTTAAGCTCCTTTTCCCCTATAATAATTTTGTGCCACAAATGGCATTTTAGTAATTGTCGCCGGATAGTTTTTGCCACGTATCAGTAAATCAACTTTGCTGCCAATATTGGCCAAATCAGCCCGGACATACCCCATTGACACCGGCCCGCCAAAAGTCGGCCCAAAACCACCGGATGTGACCTGCCCTACCCTGATCCCGTCTTTAAAAATTTCAGTACCTTCACGCGCAGGCGCTTTGCCATCAGGACAAATCCCGACGCGGATATCCTCGGGCTCGGCGGTTAATTCTTGTAACATGCGCGTTGCGCCGGGAAAATTTTTGCGCTCTCTACGTATTTTCGGCACAGCCCAAGCCAGACCAGCACTGATCGGCGTATGATCTTCGGTAAAATCATGGCCGGACAAACACAAACCAACCTCAAGGCGTAAACTGTCTCTGGCGCCAAGGCCAATGGGCTTGACCCGTTGATCGGCAAGTATTTCACGGACTATTTCTTCGGCATGAGCGCTAGGTAAGGAGATTTCAAATCCGTCCTCGCCAGTATAACCAGACCTTGAAACAATCACATCATGACCAAACAATGTGAAATGCCCGCATTGCATAAACACCATATCACAAGCAGCCGGCATGAATTTGGCAAATATTTCAGCCGTTTTTGGCCCTTGTACAGCAATCAAAGCGCGGTCATTTATCGGCTCCAATTCGGCAATACCAGCCAACGCTGTTGTTATTCTTTGGTAATCCTTGTCCTTGCAAGCAGCATTTACCACCAACATCAAACCATCATCATCGGGGCGCGAGACCATCAAGTCGTCAATTATTCCGCCATCATCGTTGAGCAGTACCGTATATCGCTGCATATTGGCAGCCAAGCCTTGCATGTTTCCCGGGACAATCGTCTCTAACGCTTTTGCAGGATCATCACCCCGTAATCTTGCTTGTCCCATGTGTGAAACATCAAATAATCCGCAATTTTCACGAGTCCAGATGTGTTCTTTACGCACTCCTGCCGCAAATTGAACAGGCATAGAATATCCGGCAAACGGCACCATTTTGCCGCCTAATTCTTCCATCAAGGATTTTAGGGGTGTAGAAGCTAAATTTTGATCAGTCATTTTCCAAGGCTCGCATAAAGGCATGTAATAAATGACATTCCTGTCACATAAATTTCATGCCCCCGCTGTCCTTGGTACCTGAGAGATTCACCAACAAAACTTACGTCAGCTTACTCCTTCGGTGTACTGAACTTCAGCACTTTCCAGCGTTTAGAGCCAATTCGCGGTCCACTTTACCTGAGAGTTTCCGGGGCGGTTGCTCCTTCGGTACTTGTTGCCAAGCTTCTCCCGCGAATGGGATATATGATTCTCTAACAAGTTTGCCTGCTCATGACAAGAACTTACATACGCTGTGGAGTTTCAATCCCTAAAAGATCAAGTCCTGTCTGCAATTGCCGCAAAGTAGTTTCGACAAGTTGTAACCGTGAAGACTGAACAGCGATGTCTTTGGCAGCCAAGACCGGACAGCTAGCGTAGAATTTGGAAAAAGCCTGTGCTAGATCAAACAAATGCTCACACAAAATATGCGGAGAACGACGACCACAAGCAGCGTGCAAAGCTTGATCAAACTCATCAAGCATTAGCACCAACGCACTTTCTTCTTTGGCCGATGGCTTTATTTCTCCAACCGATATTCCTGCAGACTGGGCTTTGCGTAATATTGATTTCATCCGCACACACGCATACAGCAAATACGGACCTGTTTTACCTTCAAACGCGGTAAAACGCTGTATATCAAAGACATAATTTGTGGTTCGCTGATTACGAAGATCAGCAAATTTAATAGCAGCCAACCCAATCAATCTAGCTATTTCCGAACGCTCGATCGCGTCAAATTCTTGTGCAAGTCCAGCCTCTGACAATCTTTTAGTAGCTGCATCATTGGCTTGTTGTAACAAATCTGACAAGCGCATAACGCCGCCAGATCTGGTACGGAACCGTTTACCATCAGTGCCATTTACTGTACCAAATTTTATATGCTCCAAAGCAGTTTCATCAAATATCTTAGTTTTACCAGCAGCTCTAAACACTTGTTCAAAATGCGATGATTGACCAAGATCAACCACATATAAAATTATATCAGGCGCAATATTATCTTTGCGGTCAATAATAGTTGCCAGATCAGTAGTCGCATAAAGAGCAGCACCGGCACTAGAGACCAGAATAAGTGGTGGTAATTCTTTTTTGTCAGTTTCTTTAGCAACCCTGATGATCAATGCACCGTCGCTTATTTCGGTATATCCGCCTTGTTTGAAACTCTCGATCATTGGTGCGATTAACGGATCAACGGCAGCTTCACCTTTCCAAAGATCGAAATGCACGCCAAGAGCAGCAAAATCAACCTTTAAGGCAGCAATTGAAACGGCAATAAAGTGATCCAGCAGCACCCTATATCCGGCGCGTCCTGCCTGTAATTCTGCAGTTGCTTTTCTTGCTTGTTGCATTCTAGTTTCGTCTGCTTTGCAAGCAGCAGAAGCCAATGGGTACATTCGTGATAAATCATCAATATCCACTGGCGGCTGTTTTGGCCACTGGCCATCAAAGTCACTGGAAAAATATACCAGATCAGGCTGCTCCAATTGTAATTGGGTGATCAACTGCCCCATTTGCAAACCCCAATCGCCAAGATGAATATCACTAATCACCTCATGACCGGCAAATCGCAATAATCGTTGCAATGAATCACCAATAACCGATGAACGAAGATGCCCGACATGCATTGGTTTGGCGACATTAGGCCCGCCAAAATCAATGACTATTTTCTTTGGAGCTGTTACTATATTTGCACCGGTTCTTTGATCTTTTGCCAATTCTGCGGCTTGGCATTTGACAAGGTTATCCGCCGGAACAATATTCAAAAAACCGGGCCCTGCAATTTCAATGCTTTTAATCAACGGGCTTGATTTCAACCCCTCTACAATTTGCACCGCAAGTTCTCTGGGGTTTTTCTTGGCTAATTTTGCCGCAGCCATAGCACCATTACACTGGAACGGTGCCTGCCCTGCCCGACTTGAACGAGTTACAGAACCAAGCTCTTTTGGTAATGACAACGAAACAAATACGTCACCGACTTCGCCAGAAAGTTGGTCTCTAATGGATTGCATGATTGGTTATCCGTTATTCTGGGTGTGAACCAGCAGGTACTCGAAATCTTTTTCCGGATCGTGCAAATTCCAACTCGTCTTCGGTTAATTCAAACCCTACCAATATCTCAAAGTTTACCCCACTAGTATTTTGTTGCTTGCGGGGAATAGTAATAGATTTAAATTTTTCTGTTACATAAACAATTTCTTCTTTATTACGAAACTTTACCTGTAAAGGGAAAGTTTCCTTTGAAATAACAGCTTTATCTTTGCGAGTAACGGCAATGAAATACGGGTAATCCTCGACCATTCCATCAGCTGCCGGCCCGCGGCCAAAAGCAAAATTAATTTCAAGATTTGCAACAATTGGGGCATCCCCAACATAAGTGCAAAATGAACTGACATTTAAAATTTCGCCGGTAAAGCCAACATTAGAGAAGTTTTCCGGCTTACTTATTTCCACTTTGCGCGAAACATCCCACAATACCAGAGCCTGAGGGCAAGGCCCCTCATTCGCCTCAACAGGCGCAAAAATTCCTGATATAATCTTGGGGGGATTGTTACAGCTGGAAATAAACACCATTGTGGCAGCAGCAAAAAGAAGAGATAATTTCATGACAAACAAACAAGCCTTTTTGATATGTCCAGCTTTGGTGTTCACCTTTGCCGAACCTATGTTAGAAAGCACTCGTGTACCCTCTTGATTGCTTATCGGCAAGCAAGGACAAGCGATCAATTCAGTAAAAATCCATTTAGATTATTTGTGAGGTTCCATTTTGAAAATAATTCTGGCTGCTCCAAGAGGCTTTTGCGCCGGTGTCGATAGGGCAATTCAAATTGTCGAACAGGCAATAGTCAAGTTCGGCAAGCCGGTTTATGTGCGCCATGAAATTGTGCACAACCCTTATGTTGTTGAGCGTTTGAAAAAATTAGGTGCTGTTTTTGTTGAAGAATTGTCCGAATGTCCCGATGATCGACCAGTTATATTTTCCGCACACGGAGTACCAAAATCAGTACCCAAAGAAGCAAAAACAAGAAACATGCTGTTTCTTGATGCAACTTGCCCATTAGTATCAAAGGTTCACAAAGAAGCCGAACGTCATTTTGCAAAGAAGCGAAAAATTATCTTGATTGGTCACGCAGGACACCCGGAGGTAATCGGTACAATGGGGCAATTACCCTTGGGCGAGGTGATTCTTGTTGAAACTTGTGATGATGCAAGAAAGTTACAAGTTAAAGACCCCGACAATTTAGCCTTTGTGACTCAAACAACCTTGTCAGTTGATGATACCAAAGAAATTATCGAAATTCTTCAAACCAAATTTCCGCAAATTACTAAGCCGCATAAAGAAGATATTTGTTACGCAACAACCAATCGGCAAGCCGCAGTTAAAGCGATGGCTGAGCAATGCGATCTTGTCCTGGTTATTGGCGCAACAAGCTCATCAAACTCAATGCGCCTTGTCGAGGTGGCAAAAAAATCCGGCGCAAAAAAAGCCAGACTCATCGAGAGTAAATCCGATATTGACTGGAATGAATTGCAAAACATAAAGACATTGGGCTTAACAGCAGGAGCATCTGCTCCAGAAAACCTTATAACGGAATTATTAGAGGCAATTGCAGAAAGAACCGAAATTCATATAGAGACTTTAGAAACCGCTACCGAAAATATTTCTTTCAAACTGCCACAAATATTACAATCATGAAGCAAGACAATGTAGAAATTTACACTGACGGTGCATGCCGTGGCAATCCCGGCCCTGGTGGTTGGGGAGCATTACTTATTTTTGGGGGTATAGAAAAAGAAATAAGCGGCGGAGAAGACGAAACAACCAATAACCGCATGGAGTTGATGGCAGCCATTTGCGCCTTGAACCTGTTAAAACGCTCTTGCAAGGTCGCCTTACACACCGATAGCAAATATGTCCGTGATGGCATCACAAAATGGCTAGAAAGTTGGAAAAAACGTGGTTGGAAAACTGCAGCAAAAAAACCGGTAAAAAACCGTGATTTGTGGGAACAACTTGATGCGGCGGCCAAAAGACATACCATTGAATGGATATGGGTCAAAGGCCATGCCGGTGATCCGGGAAATGAGCGTGCTGATGAATTAGCCAATCAGGGACTAGAAAACTGGTTGTGTGAATAATTTTATACTCCATCGACCCAAAAAGTGAGCCTGAAGCATTTGCCAGTAAAAGTGGGAACCGGTTTTATGGCAAGAAAATGCGACCACTAAAATTATTTTTGGATAAGTTGATGGATCACAAAAATAAAGTATGCTAAAAACTAGAGTTTAATTCAGTGTTTTTAGTATAATACAATCCATCTCGCCTTTGAATTGATTTACGGTATAATCTAACAATGCGCCCGGAAATACTATTCCCATTATTTGCACCTGTCGAAACCATATCCGGTGTCGGGCCTAAAGTTGCACAAAATCTGGCAAAGCTTGGTGCTAGTCGAATAGTCGACTTATTATTCATGGTTCCAAATTCGATTATTGACCGTCGGGCGCGTCCGGGGGTGGCAAATGCCGTAAGCAACAGCATCGCAACTTTTGAGGTTGAAGTCGAAGATCACATACCGGCACCGCGCAAAGGCCTACCATACAAAGTGCGAACAAGAGAGGCCGGTGGTTGGCTCACACTGACTTGGTTTCACGCACGACCAGACTGGTTATTATCGCAATTGCCCATAGGCGAAACCCGTATAGTTAGTGGCAATGTTGAACGCTTTGCCGGTGAATTACAAATGCTACATCCAGATTATATTTTGCCGCTTAATAAAGCTGATGAAATGCCGACCCTGGAGCCGGTTTATCCGATGACAGCAGGATTGGCATCAAAAACCTTGCTAAAGGCTATATCCGAAAGCTTAAAGCGCGCTCCGGCCTTGGCTGAATGGAATTCAAAATCATTAATGATCGAGCGCAAATGGCCAAGCTGGAATGCTGCCATAGTGCAATTACATAATCCGCAGATGGCACTAAAGGCTGGAGATCGGGATCCAATTCGAACTCGTCTTGCTTATGATGAGCTATTATCAAAACAACTTGCACTGGCATTGGTGCGCAACAAACGAATGTCACTTGGCGGGTTTAGTCAAAAAAGCACTGGCAAATTGATAGAAAAGGTAATCCATAACGCGCCGTTTACACCAACAAATGACCAAATAAAAGTTTATGGTGAAATTGCCGAAGATATGCAATTACCAGAACAAATGAGCCGCTTGTTGCAAGGTGATGTCGGATCAGGAAAAACTTTTGTTGCCGCACTGGCTTGCGCTCATGCGTTAGAAGCAGGACGACAATCGGCAATTATGGCACCTACGGAAATTCTGGCGAGACAGCACGGAAAATCGCTAAATTCATTATTGGCTCCTGCCGGGATTACTGTCGAGGTATTAACAGGGCGCGACAAATCAGCAAAACGTAAAGACATATTGCAACGACTAAAATCCGGTGAAATTGACGTAATTTGCGGCACTCATGCCCTGTTCCAAGAGACCGTAGAGTACCAAAAATTAGGATTAGTAATAATCGACGAACAACATAGAATTGGAGTTTCAAACCGGTTGCAATTATTAGCCAAGGGCTTGCGTCCCGATCTACTGGTGATGACTGCAACACCAATTCCGCGCACTTTAACACTAGCGGCTTTTGGCGATATGGAATTATCACAAATACGCGAAAAACCTACCGGAAGATGACCAATAACCACAAGGGCCATGCCGTTACAACGAATGCCAGAAGTAATTTCCGGACTGCAACGGGTTATAAAAAGCGGAGGAAGAGCGTATTGGGTGTGTCCGCTGGTCGAAGAAAGTGACAAGTCTGATCTTGCTGCTGCCGAACAACGATTTGAAGATTTGTCAAAAATATTTGGATCACAAGTTGGTTTAGTACACGGACGAATGACGGCAAAAGAAAAACAACAAGTAACGGAAGAATTCCAAACCGGCGCTATTAAATTACTGGTTGCAACAACAGTAGTTGAGGTTGGCGTTGATGCGCCTGATGCTACCGTGATGATCATTGAACACGCAGAGCGCTTTGGTTTGTCACAATTACACCAGTTACGTGGACGTGTTGGTCGTTCGGATAAACCGTCCTCATGTATTTTACTATATCTTGACCCACTGGGTAAAACCGCCAAACAGCGATTGGAAATAATGCGCCAGACCGAAGACGGCTTTGAAATAGCAGAAAAAGACGCTGTTTTACGTGGATTTGGCGATTTGCTTGGAGTGCAGCAATCGGGACAATTACGAACCAGATTTGCCGATTTGGCCATAGACGGTGAATTGCTGGAAATTGCTCGCACACAAGCAAGAATGGAAGTCGAAAATGATCCTGAACTTATCGGCAACCGCAGTGAAGCATTAAAAACTCTGCTTTACCTATTTGAACAAGATCAGGCCTTATTATTGCTTGGTAGCGGGTGAATTATTTTTCTTGCCGTTTTTTTTCGACTTTTTGTTTTTCTTGCCGGGCTCCGGATAAACCAAACCAGCAGAAATAACCAGTTTAGCAGCGTCTTCAACGCTCATTTTTAGGTCGTGCAAGTTCTCGCGTTTTTCATACAATAAAAAACCCGATGTCGGATTTGGTGTGGTTGGGACAAAAACAGCAACCACATCATCATCAAGAAACTCTTTTAATTCGCCACGCGCATCAGCAGTAATAAAACCGACCGCCCAGAGGCCTTCACGCGGGTATTGGATCATTACTGCGTCTTGGAAAGATTTTTCAGAGCCGGTAACAATCGTGTGAATGATCTGTTTGACTGCTTCGTAAATATTGCTGACAAATGGAACCCGCCGTAACAAGCTTTCACCAAAGCCAATCAGGGTTCTGCCGAAAATATTCGCGGTTAATGCCCCGAGCAACGTCAAGCCTACTACGGCAATCACCAAGCCAAGCCCCGGTAAATCTATCGGCAGGTACGTCTCGGGATTATATTTCTCCGGTATAATCGGTAATATAGAATTATCGACAAAACTGATAAAACTAACCACAACCCAAAGGGTGGCGCCAATAGGAGCCGTAATAACGATTCCGGTTAAAAAACTGTTCCGAAGCCATAATAACAGACCTCGTTTGTTAGCGGGAGGCTCTTTGTCGGCAGGATCAGTCATATCAAATTCCTTTTTAGACACTTTCAGTTATGTAAGTGATTCTGACAAGGCAGTTTTACCAGCTATTACTTGATACCATGCACGCGACAGCTATATGGTTATAATAAGATTCGTATGAGGGATCAGGTGTTAGATAAATTAAAAGTCTTACGTATTGCATTAATAATTGCAATTGGGTTTATCACCCTAGTCATTGCTGCGGCCATTGCCGGGCAAGATAATTTATTCAGATTCTTCCTTGACCCAAGAGTACCATACCAAACATATACCCCGCCAGCACAGCCCGATTATAACGATCCTGCAAGCTGGGTTCTAACTCCGGAGTTGAAAACCGACCCGAAGGACACACACATTTTTGTGGTCACACCAACGACTTACTGGGGCGGAAAAGACTGGAACACAAGCCTTGACGATGAAAATAGCAATGACCGGTTGATACGTGAAGCAGTACCTAATTGGGCGGGGCCTTTTAGAGGTGCAGGACATGTTGCAGTTCCAAAATACCGCGCGGCTTCTTTGTATTCATTTTTAACTACTCGCCATGATGCAAGAGCAGCCAGAGCATTGGCTTATGGTGATGTTTTGTCTGCATTCGATAAATTCATTTCTGCAATCGATAGCAATGGGCCAATTGTTCTGGTCGGGGTTGAACAAGGTGGCTTACATGTTCTTGGTTTATTACAAGACCGATTCCATGACCAACATATGCGTGAAAGGCTGGCAGTTGCCTATGTGATTGATTTTGCGGTTCCACTTGATTTGTTCGAGACCGGTTTAAAAGGGCTGCGAGTTTGCAAGACCCCGCAATCAACACAGTGTGTAGTAACTTATAATGCATTTGCTGAAGAAGATGATCTGGAAATCACCCGGTTTCGCGAACGCAGTATGGTTTGGGATCAAAAAGGCAGATTACAAAACACTCTTGGGCGAGCCTTGGCATGCGTAAATCCGGTTTTAGGAGCAGCGGTAAATGATTTTGCTCCAGCACGATTACATCTTGGCGGAGCGGCAGCTTCCGGTCTGGATTGGGGTGCAGATCCGGCGCCAATTCCCGGCCAAACCAGCACCCAATGTGAAGAGGGCGTTTTATTGGTAGAACCAGCGCGATCCAAGAGCCTGCGCAAGAAACTTTCATTAGGAAAACGTTTCAAACCTGATCCTTTTAATTTATTCTATGCTGATCTTTCCAGAGACGTAACAAACCGGATAATTGCCTTAAACTTTAAATTTGAAGCTGAGGGTCGGTTGGCTCCTCCATTTGCTGGAACAGTCGAGTTACGCGATAGCCCCATCAACAAAACACCGGATTCAGTAAAAAATGACAATTAAAAGACAAACGAATATCATCGATTTAATTGGCAACACCCCTTTGATCATATTATCACATGCCTCAGAAATTACCGGCTGTGAAATTTACGGCAAAGCAGAGTTCCTGAACCCCGGACAATCGGTAAAAGACCGCGCAGCTTTGGGCATGGTGTTAGAGGCCAAGAAATCCGGCGCATTAAAGCCCGGTGGTACCATCGTTGAAGGCACTGCTGGCAATACCGGCATTGGTTTGGCCATGGTAGGCGCAGCATTGGGTCATCCGGTTATCATCGTTATGCCCAACAACCAGAGCATCGAGAAAAAACAGGCAGTGCGCCTGTTCGGGGCAAAACTAATCGAAGTCCCGCCAGTTCCCGCAACAAATCCTGATCATTTTGCCAATTATTCCAGATTGTTGACAGAAGAACTTAATGAAGAAACTGATGGCGGAACCTGGTGGGCTAACCAGTTTGATAATACCGACAATAGGCTTGTTCATTATCAAACAACCGCGCCAGAAATAATTAAACAAACAAATGGAAAAATAGACGGGTTCATTTGTGCTATTGGAACCGGTGGCACACTTGGCGGTGTTTCAATGTTTATGAAACAGCACCACCCACATGTAAAAATCGCTTTGGCTGATCCCATGGGAGCCAAATTACATAACTGGTACACCAAGGGCGAGTTATCGTCCGAGGGTGACTCGATCACCGAAGGCATTGGTCAAGGACGGATCACAACAAATCTTGAAAATGTCGAAATTGATATGTCGTGGCAAGTTACCGACGACGAAGCTTTAAAGGTTCTATTTGCTTTGGTTAAAAATGAAGGTCTATGCCTTGGAGGCTCTAGCGGGATCAATATTGCCGGCGCAATCAAAATGGCCAATGAATTAGGGCCGGGTCATACTATTGTCACCTTGCTTTGCGATTACGGAAATCGTTATGCCTCGAAGCTCTATAATCCAGACTTCTTGGCCTCCAAAGGATTACCAATTCCAAACTGGCTAGATGTTAGCCCAGAAATATGAGCAAAAATGTGAGTGATCATACCAAACTAGCACACCTGTCGCGCGATGAGGAAGTTTTGCAAGGAGCTGTAAATCCCCCTGTTCACCGCGCCTCAACTATATTGTTCGAACGCGCTGAAGACCTTTACAGCTCAAAGCCTAAACGCTCTTATGGTATTGTGGGTATGAGTGTGCATGACAGTTTACGAGAAGCATTTTGCACCCTTGAGCAAGCTTATAGCGTCGTATTGGCTCCTAGTGGACTTGCCGCTTGCACCATGCCTTTGCTGGCTATTTGTTCTGCTGGTGACCATGTTTTGCTAAGCAATAATATTTACGGCCCGACTAGAAGATTTTGTGAAAACCATTTGCCTAGATTGAATATTGAATTTGATTTTTTTGACCCGGAAAACTCCAATAATATTCTGGAACATATCAAATCCAACACCAAAGCAATTTTCATGGAAAGCCCCGGCTCTTTGACTATGGAGCTAACCGATATTCCAGCAATCGTTGCCGTTGCAAAGGGTCGCAACATCTGGACACTGGTTGATAACACTTGGGGCGCGGGCTGGTTCTTAAAGCCAATTACAATGGGAGTAGATTTTTCCATTCAAGCAGCTAGCAAATACCCATGTGGACATTCGGACGTTTTAATGGGAACGATTGCAACCGGTTCAAAGAAAGCAGATAAGGTTTTACAACGGTTTGATACCGATAGCGGAAATTTTGTCTCTCCAGATGACGCATGGCTGGTTCTTCGTGGTTTACGAACTATGAGCGCACGGCTTGAACGGCAACAAACCAGCGCTTTAAAAGTTGCTAGCTGGTTATCACAACACCCGAAAGTCGCGCAAGTTCTGCACCCTGCCCTTGCCTGTCACCCTGACCATCAATTATGGAAAAGGGATTTCACCGGTTCCTCAGGATTATTCTCATTTCTTTTGCACCCGACTTCCGAAGCCCAAGTTTTTAAAATTCTCAATTCCTTAAAATATTTCGGGCTGGGTTTTTCATGGGGCGGTTATGAAAGCCTTGCAATACATTGTGACCCACAGCTAATCCGCACAAACCCTAAATGGCCAGATCAGGGCAACATCATTCGCCTGTCCATCGGACTGGAAGAGCCTCATGATTTGATTGCAGACCTTAGCCAAGCACTTAACATATGAGCACCAAGGAAAGAATATTAACGGCGACGTTGGCTTTACTTAACGAAGAGGGCGAAGCGACAGTGAGCGCGGTTGATATTGCCAATGTTATGGATATTAGCCCCGGCAATCTTTATTATCATTACAAAGGCAAAGAAGAAATCATACCGGCTTTGTTCGAGCTGTTTACCGAAGAAATGCAGATAATATTACAATCTGAACCAAACGACATTCGCGCTATCGAGGATCAATGGATTTTCGCCTATATAATTCTGGAGGAAATTTGGGATTTTCGATTTTTCTATCGCAATCTTGATACCATTTTACTGCAATACCCGTCTCTTTTGCCAAAGTTTCAGCAATTATTGCGCGACAAGCGCAAAGCCATAAAAGCAAATTTACAACAATTACAAAAACTGGGTTTTTTACACATAGAGCCAGTATTGCTAGATGCCCTGGTAGAGCAAATATTACTTGGCCTTACCTATTGGCTTAATCTGGCGCAATTAGAAAATCGACACACCTCAGCAAGCACAGCAATACATCAAACTGTTTTTCAGATCATGGCTTTAAGTGTACCATATATGGGCGAAACTGGTTTTGGTGCATTGCAGGGCATGATCCGTTTATTGCAAGAAAATACAAAAAATAAATAATTCAATCAAAATGAAAAAGCGGCGCCATTCCTGACCCCGCTTTCCTCATCAACCCATAATTCTTTTAGTGTTATTCGGCTGTTTTTATTGTAGCAGCTTTAGCGACTGTTTTAGTAGCAGCTTTCTTTGGAGCAGCCTTTTTCGTTGCTACTTTTTTCGATGCCGCTTTTTTTGCAGTTGTTTTACGAGCAGGCTTTACTGATTTCTTAATTGCAGCAACTTCTTTAGTTAATGCGCTCATTTGCTCGGTTAATGCATCAAGTTTTTCGTCCATAGTGAACACACCACGATCCAAACCTAGACCTTTACGAACCGCACCAACACGTTCGGAGAACAAAGCGCGACGACGGGCACCGAATTTACCGGCAGCCTCGACAACCTTGCTCACACGATCGTTAGTGGTCACAGTTTCACGCACTTCTTCTTCGATTTTTTCGCCACGTTCCACCAATTCGTCAAATACTTCGGAGCTGTATGCGCCAGCTTTTTCCATGCCTTCACGAGTATTAGTGTATGCTTGGCCATAAGCACCAACGCCTGCTAGCCAGATTTTACGAGCCAGATCGGTTGATTGCTCGACGGTAGTTTTTGATTTCTTAGCCATGATTTTTCTCCAGTGACTGATAAGTAAAATTTGTATGATCACTGTTTAGGGGAAAAGATTAGAAAGCGCATACTAATCCATCAATGCAGAACATATTATTCTTGAAAAACCCTATGTTACTCACTAAACTGAAGACATGCTTAGTTTCCTTCATCAAAAAGCTGTAAAAGCTCTACTAATTACCTTGCTTATGATTACAACCGTTTCTGCGGTCGGGCATTCGGCAGAATATGGTAGTTCTCCACACACGCATGATGGCAAAGCATGTATTGTAAAGTTGTTGTCTGAAGATGATCCCGAAGACATATTTATATTGTCTTTAGCCTTTTATCTACCAGTCATCATTTATAGCCCAGTATTTGCACAACATAAAAGCAATATACTCAGTGCTATAATTCACTTATCTGTCAACGCCAGAGAGCCGCCAGCCTAATAAATCACAACCTTTTTGTTATTTTTAACGCTCTTCTAGAGCGATGTGATTTATGGAATTTACTATGTTTTTTATTATTTTGCGCACCAAGTGTGCGCTATTGGTATTAGTTATATATTTATCTGATCAAGCGTTTGCTAAAACCGAGTCCTCTAACAGCCAGCAACAACCCATTTCCGATGAAATTATTGTTACCGGATCGCCATTATCGGCAACCGTAGGCGAAAGTCTGATCGGTGTTTCGGTCATTAGCGGCGAGGAACTGGCCAATAATCTATCCGGTTCGCTCGGTGAAACCTTGAAGAAAACCCCCGGGCTATCTTCGACATTCTTTGGTCCTGGCGCCTCACGTCCGATTATTCGAGGGCAAGGTGGCGCGCGTATCCGTATTTTGGATAATGGCATAGGCTCTATTGATGCCGCCGCCGCCAGCCCCGATCATGCAACATCAGTAGAACCGGCCATGGCTTCTCGCATCGAGATCATTCGCGGCTCGGGTTTATTACGTTATGGTAGTTCCGCATCTGGAGGTGTTATCAATGTTATTGATGGTCGCATTCCAGACAGTATTCCAGATAATGCTATCACAGGCGCTGCCCGTATTGGTGCGTCCAGCGTTGATGATGGTATTGAAGGCTCCATTGGCGTTAATCTCAAAATTGGCGATTTAGGCGGCGGTACTATGGTCGGACATCTAAATACCAGCAGCCGAAGAACTAACGACTATAACATACCCGGTTTTGCTGAAAATGCTTTATTGCATGCGAGCGAAGAAGAAGAGCCTTTCGGTATTGTTGAAAACTCGGCAACAAGATCCCGCGCCTTTGCGGGCGGTCTATCCTGGATTGGTAACGTCGCCATGACCGGACTGGCAGTGCGCAATCTTGATAGTCAATACGGCATCCCTGGCGGACATGGTGAGCATCCTCAAGAAGAAGGTAGCGGCGTTACCATTGATCTTAAGCAAACCCGCATAGATGGTGTTACCCGTATTGAATTTAGCGGCCTGTTCGAGACTTTGACTATCAATGGTGGTTACGGCGATTATCAACATACCGAGATTGAGCCTGATGGTGGGATAGGTACGCTATTTGCCAATAAAGGCTACGAACTACGCGCAGAATTAGTGCAGGCAAAACACGGCAACTGGCAGGCCGCCTACGGCATACAAATACAAAATCGAGATTTCTCGGCTATTGGAGCAGAAGCCTTTGTGCCGCCCACAAGCTCGGCGCAAATTGGCCTGTTTAGCTTTCACGAGCTAAATTTGGGAAATTGGCATCTGGAAGGCAGCGTACGCTATGAAAACAACAGACATGAAAATGACACGAATAGTATTTCCCGTAATTTTAACAGTTTCAGTTTTGCTGTCGGAGCTGATTATCACTTGAGCGAAACCACGAGATTAGGTGGTACTTTTT
The DNA here is from genome assembly GCA_016763315.1 of Robiginitomaculum sp. GTDB lineage: Bacteria > Pseudomonadota > Alphaproteobacteria > Caulobacterales > Maricaulaceae > Robiginitomaculum_B. The sequence goes on along the minus strand of JAESTZ010000080.1, from coordinate 18,122 downwards.
TTCACACCTCGCGAGCACCAAATACGGCAGAACTATTTTCAAACGGCCCACATCTGGCCACCAATCAGTTTGAAGTCGGTAATTCTAACCTAGATAATGAAACCGCGACCGGCGGTGAGATTTCAGTTCGTTTTCGTAAAGGTGAAGCTCGGATCAGCCTAAACATTTTTACCACCTATTATAGAGATTATATCTATGAACGCGCCACAGGAAACGAACAAGACAGCTTGCCGGAGTTTCAATTCACGGCAGCCAATGTTGTGTTCAAAGGTTTTGAAATTGATGCCGGAGTCAAATTAGCAAGCATCAATAACTTTGATATTCTAGCCGACATCACATTAGAATATGTTGATGCCAACCTTGTCTTAGAAGGCATTTCTTTACCGCGCATTCCGCCACTTAGTCTGGGAGCAGGGCTGGTTTTGCAAAATGATACTTGGCGCTTACGAGCCGAAATTGACTATGCGGCCAGGCAAAACGATCTCGCCCCAAATACCTTGCCTACAAATGTCTTTGCGTTGATCAACTTACAATCCAGCTATCGCATCAGTGAGCGTATTACCTTACGCAGTAGTATCAATAACCTACTGAATAGTGAAGCCAGACAGCACACCTCTTACTTAAAAGAAAGCGTTCCATTGCCGGGGCGGAACTTTAAGTTAGGCTTGACTTTAGTTTTTTGATTTTGCATTAAACCAATCGCAATACAAGATTATGGTATAAGCTAAAAAACACTCTATTTAGTCACAACAATCATGTCTTCGGGCATTATATAATTTAGCTTTGTCCGCACTCGTTCATCGAGATAATCAAGATCAAGAGAAGCATTTCGTAACAGGCTGTTCTGTTTTTCAAGATCATTTTTTGCTTTTATTAGTGCTGTTAACTCTGCATTGGTTACAATTTCAGCATTTCTAAGCCCGGACCATTTTAAGGCGCTCTGCTCTCCGCTCAGCGCGTGATAGCTAAAATACAAAATCAACACTGCAATGCCAAAACTTGGCATGAATCGCTTAAGCTGCGACATTTTCACCCGTATTACACGCCGCTTTCTGCGATTGTGCTTTATTGCTACGGTATTCTGCCGCGCTTATTTTTGCGTATAATCACCGGAATCAGTAAATATCTGGTTAGTAAAATTCAAATTGCGTACTTTAAATCAAGACAATCGCTTGCGGTGTGATTTAATGTAACAAAGTTAAAACACAAATGCGCTGACCTGATTGACCCCACGCAGGTTCTGGTTACATTAAAACAAATTGGAAAAATGAAGCTTCGGCATCAAACTGAAATTTGGGGAAGTACTATGAAAAAACTACTTATGGGCGTTGCTACTTTGGCGTTAATTGGCTGCCAACCAATTTATAACGCGCAAACCAATAATGAGCCGATTGAAACATCCGATGCGCCAACCATTGCCGAGGCACAAGCTTTTGTCGATGATGCAGAAAAGAAAATGGCTGAATTGGGTGAATATGGAGCAAAGGTATTTTGGATCAACGCCAATTTCATTACCGAAGATACGGACTGGCTAGCCACTAAAGTTGGTGCTGAATACACTAAATTGGGTGTTGATCTGGCTAATGAAGCTAAAAGATTTAACGACCTTGACTTGCCGCCGGAATTAGCACGCAAGATGAAGTTCTTGAAAATCAGCCTTACCCTGCCCGCCCCTTCAAAGGTTGAAGGAGCTGCCGAAGAACTAAGTGAAATATCCACATGGCTTGGCTCGACTTACGCTAAAGGGCAAATCGAGATGAACGGAGTTATGATACCGCGCACCGATTTGGAAGAAATGATGGGAACAGTTCGCGATCCAGAGGTTTTACAAGAAATCTGGACAAAGTGGCGCGAAGTTTCCGTACCTATGGCACCCAAATATGCCCGTCTTGTTGAAATTGGTAATGAGGGGGCAAGTGAACTTGGCTTTTCGGATCTTGGCGAATTATGGCTTTCTGGTTATGATATGTCCGCCGATGAAATGGCCGCAGAAGTCGATCGTTTATGGGGACAGGTTAAGCCTTTATACGAGCAATTACATTGTTATGTCCGAAACGGCCTAAACGAGCAATATGGTGATGATGTCCAGCCGTCCACCGGGCCAATACGCGCCGATTTACTTGGTAATATGTGGGCGCAAAACTGGGGCGACATATATCCATTGGTTGCACCAAAAAACTCCGGCGAAGTAGGCTATGACATAACCGAATTACTTAAAAAACAAGAGTATACAGCCATAAAAATGGCCGAGACCGGAGAGGATTTCTTCTCGTCACTCGGATTGGCTGAATTGCCAGATACGTTCTGGGATCGGTCATTGTTCACCAAGCCACAGGATCGTGATGTAGTCTGTCACGCTTCGGCATGGAATCTCGATGGAAAAGACGATATTCGCATAAAAATGTGCACCAAGATAAATGCCAGTGACTTTCAAACCATGCACCATGAACTTGGTCACAACTATTATCAACGCGCCTATAAAGACCAACCGGTATTGTTCCGTTCTGGTGCTCATGACGGTTTTCACGAAGCAATTGGTGACTTTATTGGGCTATCGATTACCCCAAAATACCTTGCTGATATTGGTCTAATCACCGAAGACATGATCCCTGATGCCGATGCCGATACTGGATTGTTACTTAACGCAGCGTTGGATAAAATCGCCTTTTTGCCATTTGCCTATATGATGGATAATTGGCGGTGGCAGGTATTTGCCGGTGAAATAACCCCTGAAGAATACAATGAAGGCTGGTGGGATTTACGCACCAAATATCAAGGAATTGTCCCTCCGGGCGGTGAGCGTCCTGCCGATGCATTTGACCCGGGTGCAAAATACCACATTCCGGGCAACACTCCGTATTTGCGGTATTTCTTGTCATTCGTTATGCAGTTTCAATTCCATGAAGCGGCTTGCAAAATGTCAGGTTGGGAAGGCCCGTTACATCGCTGCTCGATCTATGGATCGGATATAGTCGGGGAGAAATTTCAGAAAATGCTGGAAATGGGACAGTCACAACCATGGCCAGATGCTTTAGAAGCCTTTACCGGCACGCGGCAAATGGATGGCTCGGCTATTATTTCTTATTTTGAACCATTGATCAGCTATCTGGAAGAAGAAAACAAAGACAGCGATTGCGGTTGGTAATTATTGTTGTTTTCTAAATTAGAACGGCGCTCTACAATTAGAGCGCCGTTCTTGTATCTTTAGTTAGATGCATGCAAACGATCAGTTTGCCGAAAATATTTATCAACAGCATCGCCAATAGAGTTGGTGATTTTGGTGATGTACCGCTTGGTATTCAGCTTTATTTCATCTTGCCTATTGGACAAGAAACCAATTTCTATCAATACCGCCGGCACATCTGGAGCCAGCAATACAAACAAGTTGCCGTTACGGTGGGTGTTACCCAGTAACGGCCCCGCCTTGGCTAGCTCCGGCACTAATAATTCAGCAAATACCGCCGATTGGTTCTTGGTTTGCCTTGCGGATAAATCGATCAATATTGCATTTACCTCTGGTGCTGCGGCTGCCAAATCAACATCAATCAGCCAATCATTACCCTTTAGTATTTCGCGCCTTGATCGTCCCCTGGCACGCTCGGCCAAGGTATAAACCGAAGAACCTCTTGCATTTTTGTTTGCAGCAGCATCAGCGTGCAAAGAAATAAATAAATCGGCTTGCCGGTTACGGGCGATTTTCACCCGATCTTCAAGTTCGATAAAACGATCGGTGCTTCGGGTAAGGTAAACTTTATATTTACCGGATTTTTCAAGCCGTTTTTTTAATGCCAAAGCAGCACGTAAATTAACATGTTTTTCTCTGGTTTTTTTATGAGTACCAACAGCGCCGGGGTCTTTACCACCATGTCCCGCATCTATGACTATCACCCGTTTAGTTTTGGGCCCGCCATATTTTAACGACGGAGCCAATACAACTACTAATTGCGGCTCGGGAATTGTAGTTTCGGATTGGCCGCCTTGTTGTTCGTCTACTGCGGGAGTAAATGGTTCATAAACCCCGACATTGGTTATAAAAGAAATTAAATCAATCTTCTTAAGATCAATTACCAACCTATATGATGAATTATCACTTGAAGGAGCAAGATAGAACTCTCTTGTTACTTCGATTGGCTCGGATAAATCAAAAACCAGCCTTGAAGTTTCTTTGGTGTTTTTAGCAAAGCGGTATTTGGCAATAAGCCCATGTCCACCACCCTCTGCTTGATCTATCGCGCCGGAACCGTTTATGTTCCAACCCAATTTTGGAAAGTCGACGACAAGCCGTGATCCCTGACTAGCCAATGTAAACCAGCGATACTCCTGCTCGCTATCAAGTTCAATTACAATTCTGGTTTGCTCTGAATTTCCAGAGAATCGCAAATTGACGACTTCAGCAGCAAAAACCCCAGAAGAAACCAGAATTAAGCAGCCAACAAATATATAGCTCACCCATAATTGTATGATTTTATTTTTAATTATTGTTACCATTAGAACAAAAAACCTAATACCGGACAGCATTTATAATCATCGCAGGTTTATAATTGGTTGATTACTCATACTTTTATATTTGCACCCTTTTCAAGCGTATTTGATTAGTGCAAGATAACACTGCCTAGGTCAGCTGATTTGCGTGAAACAGCGTTAGTATTATCGATACTAACTTCACTTGCACATCTTGGCCAGACAAGACAGAGTTTTACCGGCAAGAGCGGGTACAAGCTCTAATACAGAATTCATATACCGCTTGAGGCGGATATTATCAGGATTAACCTTACGATGTTTTTGCCAACCCCGTCACACACAAAACGGTACCAGAGCGCGCTAATAGCTGCGCCCTACCGTGGGGATATACAAAACGGCAAGACCCGAAAAACAAATTCCATCGGCCGCCATGTGTTACCGGACTTGATGGACATAGAGAGAATACATGACCAAAAGAATGCTAATAGATGCCGCCCACCCGGAACAAACACGGGTGGCGATTGTTGACGAAAGCCGAGTTGAAGAATTCGATTTCGAATCATCAAACAAAAAACAATTACGTGGAAATATTTATCTGGCGAAAGTAACCAGAGTGGAGGCTTCATTACAAGCGGCCTTTGTTGATTATGGCGGCAACCGCCATGGGTTTCTTGCGTTTAGTGAAATTCACCCGGATTACTATCAAATACCGGTAGAAGATCGCCAAAAATTATTAGAGGCCGAAGCTGAAGCTGCAGAAGAAATAGCTGAGGAAATTGAGACTGAAATTGCCAGTGACGGTGATGGTGGCGATGATGATACAGAAGTTGTAGAACAAGATGCCGATAGCGCCGAAGAAGCGCAAATAGCCATCGAGGCCAGCAAAAAGCGCGAGAGACGCAAACGTAATAACTATCGCCGATACAAAATCCAAGAAGTAATCAAGCACGGGCAAATAATGCTTGTGCAAGTAGTAAAAGAAGAACGTGGCACTAAAGGTGCAGCTTTGACCACCTATATGTCATTGGCTGGCAGATATTGCGTGTTAATGCCGAACACCGCCAAAGGTGGCGGAATATCACGTAAAATCACCAATGTTGCAGACCGTAAAAGATTGAAAAAAATCACCTCGGATCTGGAAATAGCCAAAGGCATGGGGCTGATTATCCGCACAGCCGGAGCCAAACGAAACAAAACCGAAATAAAACGCGATTATGATTATTTGTCACGGTTATGGGGAACCATTCGCGAAAAGACCTTAAAGTCCTCGGCTCCAAATCTGGTGCATGAAGAAGGTGGTTTAGTGCGCCGTGCAGTTCGCGACTTATACGATAAAGGCGTTGATAGCATCCATGTAGAAGGCGAAGAAGCATATAATGAAGCTAAAGAGTTTATGCAAATGCTTATGCCGTCACATGCTAATAGGGTTAAACACTACACAGAAAAACATCCAATTTTCCTACACTATAAAGTCGAAGACCAATTAGAATCTATCCACAGTGCGGAAGTGCAGCTAAAATCCGGTGGTTATCTCGTAATACACCAAACTGAAGCTCTGGTTGCTATTGATGTCAACTCTGGCCGCGCAACTCGTGAAAGAAATATCGAAGCCACAGCTCTAAAGACAAATTTAGAGGCAGCAGAAGAGTCATGTCGTCAAATGCGACTTCGTGACCTTGCCGGATTGATTGTTATCGATTTCATCGACATGGACGAAAACAAAAACAATCGTGCGGTTGAAAAGCGCATGAAGGACTCATTAAAACGCGATCGCGCCCGCGTTCAAGCTGGTCGTATTTCCATGTTTGGTTTGTTCGAGATGTCCCGACAACGTAGACGAGCTTCGGTCATTGAAGGCACCAGTCAGACTTGCCCTACTTGTAACGGACTTGGAGTGGTTCGCTCGATCGAATCCAGTGCTTTACAAGCATTGCAAGCGATAGAATCCGAGGGAATGCGCAATCGGGCAAACATTATAAAGCTAATCGCTCCACCAACAGTTGCATTGTATATTCTAAACGAAAAACGCGCTCAATTAGCAGAAATTGAGTTACAAGCGCAAATGCGGGTAATGATTGAATCTGACCTGCAAATGATACCGCCACAACATGAAATTGAAGTAGTTGAATTAGACAAATCTGCAAAAAAAGAAAAGCCCGAGCAACCGGCAAGTCGTAAAAACCGCCGTGGACGTAAACCAAAAGAAAAAACCACTGTCGAGAAGAACGAAACAGAAGCGGTTGCAGCAGATACTCAATCTGAGACAAAACCTGATGCACCAAAACAGCATGGCACTACGGAAGATCAAAATTCCGGTCAGAAAAAGCGCCGCCGTGGTCGCCGTGGCGGACGTTCCAGGAACAAAGAAGATAACACAACAGAGGTAAAAACAGAAACCCAGCCGGCACAACAGCAACCAATTGCAACTGAGCAGCCTGCAGAGCAGGATCAAACCTCTGACAAACCGAAGCGCAAAGTTCGTCGCCGTCGTAAATCAACCGATGTTGAAACAAATGTCGATGCAAATACTACTGAAGCGCCGGTTGCAACCAAGGTTGCCGTCGTTGAAGAAAAAGCAACAAAACCGACCAGAACCCGTCGCACCCGCCGCACAAAGGCCAGTAAAGAAGCTAAAGCTGATAATACTTCCACAAAGCCGGTAACTAATGAGGAAGTTGCTGCCCCAAAACAGGCGGAAACAAAACCGGAAAGCTCGAAACAAGTAAAACGCAAAGTTCGTAAACGTCCTACAGCAACTATTGCTCAGGACACCCAAACCTCAAAACCAGCAAAAGCCGCAACTAAAAAAAGCAGCACGAAACCGGTTAAAACGGAAGAAACTCCAAAGCCAGAGACTGCAACTTCAAAGTCGAAACCGGCCAGAAAAGTGCGCAAGCGTCCGGTCAAAACAACGTCCGGCGATGATTTAGTTGAGGTCAAGACTGAAAAGTTAAAGCCTGTGGCCAAAAAATCGGCACGACGCAAAACCACGGCACGTAAAACTACTACGGCTAAAAAAGTCGAGCAGGAAACTAAAAAGCCTGCGACTAGCACAACCAAGACTCGTCGCAGGCCCGCGACAAAAAAAACAGAACAAGTAGCCAAACCAGATGAGCCAAGCAAAGTCGCGCCTAAAGCAGCGCCAATAGTGGCAGTTAAAACTGAAAAGCCGGCAAAAAAGATCAAACGTAGCTGGCTAAGCCGAACTTTTGGTGGCGATAAAGATGAACAATAAACTATAATATTCATCTACATTTTTTAGGGTTGTCCCCATCAATGCCGGCATCACTCGATTTATTCAGGTGATCCGGTTTTGCTGTCAGACTTTCATGATAGTTCCCCTCACCCCGACCCTCTCCCATTGGTGTTGTCACCAGTGTGATTGGCGAGGTGTTCATGGCGTGATAATTGGTATGGCGTATTTGAGGGTATGTAGAACTTTTGCGTTCGCAATTCTTAGCTGTAAAACCGGTGCCCACTTTTACTTAGGGTTGCTCCAGAAAAGCAATTGACCGCGAGACAGAAAGAAAGGGTCACATGACCCTTAAGGGGAACCCTTAATTAACACTCATTGGCAAAAATGTTACTTCAAGCAAGGGTTAATTGGCAAATATTGCACCCTCATTCACCCTTAGTAACCCTTGAGCAGCGAGGATAAGTTTCAACCATACCCGCTTTATCTGCGCTTGCTATAATGGTCTTGTAAACGACTTTAACCGGGCAGTTTACGGCTGTTTGACATTGTGAATAGTTATAGAACTCAATGAAACGTGGGTTTTATGATAACAACTACGAGTAGACACTAAACAACCGGCTTAATAAAAAAGCCGGCTGTTTGATATTTGTCCTGCTGAAAAATTCTACAAATTAGCAAATTTATTTTTCGCAGCAGTTTATTTAAGTCTGCTCATCAACATCGAGTTACATTAAAAAGCAGCGCCGAGTGAGAACCAATATTTCTGTGTGTCACTACCAAAGCCATCAGCTTGATAATTAGCGTATTTCAAACCAAAGGAATAGTGTTCCATAAATTTCTTTGATACTTGTAGATCAACTTCTGTACCGTAAGAACCATTACCAACATCGGCTGAAAAGTCATGATAAATGGCATCAAATTTTAAGCCCTTCATCGCGCCATCACCTTGTACTTTGTAAGACAAGCTAAAATATAAGTCTTCAAGGCCATTAACGGGGGTGCCAAGGAATTTGTCAGCCCAACCATTAAATTTATGCAAAGTGGCCAATGGTGTCTGGAACGAAGCAATACCATTATCACTGCCTAATTGCTCGAAACCTATTTTGGCTGTCAGGCCGCCAACAACAATTCCGCCAGACAAAAGGAAATAATCAGTACTAAAATTGGTCGGGTTATCAGCATTGTCGCTTTGTACTGCATATTCCGCTTCATAGATAAATGATGCGTTTCCATTGCCAATTTTCTGTTTGCCGTCAAAACGTAACCCGTATGTTTTACTAGATAAACCATAAACAGCAGGGTCGTTAAGATCGATAACCAACGCATAAGCGGCTAGATTACCAAATGGCAAGCCGCTATATCTGGCATCAAAGATAAAGCTGTTGGTATCAAGGTCACCAAACGGGTGATCATTACCGAAAATACGGTTCACATTCCACACATAGGCTCCGGTAATGGTAAGGTCTGGAATTGATGAATTGATCATCGCCGCCATATCCCATGTCTGGTCATTTTGACGCCAACCAACAGTACCTACAAAGCGTTGATTGCCAATATTGTGCGCTACCCGGCCCGCCAGCAAAGTGGTTTTTTCAATTCCTGTATATGCTAAATATGCCTGATTAATCTCGGTAATTTCCGGATCGGCAATTACTGGGAATGTGGTTTTACCATTTACTGTGCTGTTAAATCCGGTAGCACCCAAATTGGTTACATTGTCTACCTCTAGAACGCCGGAAAAACCCTTATACACAAGAGTCGAAAGTTTTAGCCTAGTCCGCAAAGTCGAAGCGAAAGCATCTTTGGCAAAGCCAACCTGCTCGACACCTTCTGCGCGGTACCTAAAGGTCAAAGAGGCTTTTCCTTTGGTTATGGCTTCACTTAAACTATCAGCTTCTTCCGCAAAACTAGGTGTTGCGATATTACCTAAAGCCAAGACTGCAATACTGGTAAGAAGAATGTTGCGCATGGTATTTCCCTTTGTTGATGTGATGTACGATTAAATTTACTACCAACGCATTTTAACAACTTGATTTAAGTCAATCACTTAACGACAAAACGTCGCAGATGGAATGTCCGTTGTTCGGCGCTAAATTACAAAAACCGTTCAACAGTCAAATCTATGTGCTACTATCTCTTAGGAGAACTTAATGGTCTGGAAATGGGAAAAAAGACGAGACAAACGAACCAATAAGAAAACATCGTTCGACACTATGGAGTTAGTGTTCTGGATTGTCTTAAATTCCTTATACATTATTTTTTTAAGAACACTTTATTTTAGCCACATCATGCCTGATTATGGCTGCATAGACACTCTTGGTACTTTTCACCGACATTACCCTGCCGGTGCACCGTCTGTCATAAATCTTCTTTATTTTATAGCAGTCCTATTGTTCTTATTCTGGTTAGCTCTTTGCGTACACACTATTCAGAAAACAGAAAAAAGATTAATAACCGGGGTAATAAGATATCTTGAGTTGATATTTGTTCTTGCCTTTTTCTGGATGATTCATGGCTGGGCTGTTTCCACGGATGTGGAGCCCCCAGATGCCTATATATATTTAGAGAAACCTATGCCGCCAGAATCAATAGCCGAACTGGTAAACTGGTATCCCATGCCGCCAAGTCAGGAATGTGTTTGGCTGGATGAGAAATTAATAACCGATAGCTGGCAAAGTACACGTGAGTATTACAAAGCGTTCGATAAAGCACTCGAAGACGGGCTGTTTCTACGAGAAACTAACCCTGAGGCCATAAGGCCCCGTGGCAGTTCAGTTACACTTGAGCCTGAAATGTTAAACACACCCCCTTGGTGGAAGAGTCTTTTAACAATATCAGAGCCACCAAAAAGCAAACAAAACACGAGAAAAGCAACAGAAGAAGAATTAGATCGAGCCAGAAAGAAACGACAATACCAAATTGACTAGGCGCAACCGTTTCTCACTTCACCTACGACATGCCCGGCACGCGAGACTTGGAAGCTGCCCGCTGGACAGCTTCCATATGGCCTTATTAGCCACGCTTACGCACTATTTGATAGCCAGAGCGTAGCAAGTACTTGATCGGCACACTGAACATGTGAACCAAACGAGTAAACGGGAACAGCAAGAATATTGTCAGTCCCAAAAATATATGCAGCTTGAATATCAGTGCTTCTTCCATGATGAATTCAGCGGCACCGCCACGGAATGTCACTATATGTTGCGCCCATTCTGCCAAGGCAACCATAGACGAGCCATCAAGGTGTTGGGCGCTAACAGGAATGGTCAACATGCCCAAAATAAGTTGCACAAACAAGATCAGCAAAATAGCCATATCCATGAATTTGGTAGTGGCACGAACCCGATCCTGAGTAGTTCTACGCCAGATCAAAATCACCATGCCGAAAAACGCCATTGTGCCGAAAATACCACCGGCGGTCATAGCCAGCAGTTGTTTTTGGCCGGTTGTAATAAACGGCTCATAAACAAAATGCGGAGTTAAAAGCCCGACCAAGTGACCGAAAAACAATAATATAATTCCTACGTGGAACAAATTACTGCCCAAGCGCAAACCTTTGGAATGTAATAACTGACTACTATCAGCCTTCCAGGAATACTGGTTCTGATCATAACGTAAAATCGATCCACCCACCATTACAACAATGGCAATATAAGGGTAAATGCCAAACAAAAATTCATTTATATATTCAGCCATTAACGCCTCCACTGGCTTCGGGAATGATTATGTCATCAGGTCCACAGGTGTCGCAATTTAATTCATCAGAAAACGCTTCTGGTTCTTTCCACTGCTCGTCCAATTCGTCTAATGATTTGATATCAGGCAATGCCGCATCGGCAGCTTTTTCAATGTCTGCTGCCGTTATTTTGGCACCTGACAAAGTTACAATCGCTGTAAATACGCTTGTGTAGCCGGATTTATTACGTTTTAGCTTCTCGCCAATAGTGGCAATAACCGGCGCAGCTTGTTCTAGCAATTCCAAGCCCTCATCAGCAGCACTGATCGATATAAACTCGAGCATTAGCGGTAAATAATCAGGTAACTCGCCAGTGCCGATTTCCAGGCCTTTGGTTTTATACTTATCAGCCAAATCAATCATCGCTTGGCCACGAAAACGACTTTCACCGTGCACATGCTCGAACAAATGCAGGCAATGCGCCCTGCCCCGATCAAACAGCTCTACATACTGTTCCTGAAGCTCCATAAGATCAGTAGCTGCAAATTCGTCCATAAATTTAAGCAGGTTTTTACGCGCCCGGCCTTTTAACAAGCCCTCATCGTTAATAACCGCCGTCAATTCGACCATATTCTCCAACAGCTCCGCTTGCGGGTAGGCAAGCAGGTGCGCCAATACACGAAAGCTTCTCATTATGAACCTCCTGATGGTTTGCGTGGTGTTCCACTAAGAGTGTTGGCATGGGTCTGGGTGCCAAACAAATTGGTTTTGGCTTTACTTCCAGTATTAGAATCATTGCCAAACGAGAACCCACATTCAGAACGGGCAGAAAAGGCAATCTCCTGATCAAACGGACCATCGCCGGCGTACTCACGATGGTTAGTTGGAATGACAAACCGATCCTCGTAGTCTGCGATTGCCATTAACTGGTACATTTCGTCCATTTGCTCTTTACTCATGCCGACTTGTTCCAAAACAGCCGGATCTTCAACTCCGTTTACCGTTTTACCGCGCATATAGACCCGCATTGCAATCATTCGCTCTAGTGCGCTAATGATCGGTGCTTCATCACCTGCGGTTAGCATATTTGCGAGATATTTATTAGGAATTCGCAACGAACGCACATCTGGGATCATGCCGTCTTGATCCAATTTACCAGCTTCGGCGGCTGATTGAATTGGCGAAAGCGGCGGAACATACCAAACCATCGGTAAAGTACGATATTCAGGGTGTAATGGAAATGCAATTTTCCAATCCATCGCCATCTTATAAACCGGCGAATTTTGCGCCCCTTCAATCCAGCTTTGCGGCACACCATCGGCCAAAGCCCGTTCAATGACTTCCGGATCGTTCGGATCAAGAAACAGATCACATTGGCTTTGATACAGGTCTTTTTCGTCCTTTGCCGATGCCGCTTCTTCGATCTTGTCTGAGTCATAAAGCAACACGCCCAAGTAACGGATACGACCAACGCATGTTTCAGAACAAACTGTCGGCTCGCCAGCTTCTATGCGCGGGTAGCAAAATGTGCATTTCTCGGACTTGCCGGACTGCCAGTTGAAGTAAATTTTCTTGTACGGGCAACCGGAGACACACATTCTCCAACCACGGCATTTGTCTTGGTCAATCAAGACAATACCATCTTCTTCGCGCTTATAAATCGCGCCAGATGGACAAGAAGCAACACAAGACGGGTTCAAACAATGCTCGCACAAACGCGGCAAATACATCATGAATGTATTTTCAAACTCGCCATAAATTTCCTTTTCAACATCGGCAAAATTATAGTCTTTCGAGCGTTTTTCAAATTCACCACCAAGAATTTCTTCCCAGTTCACACCCCAATCCGGCTTTTCCTTCAACTTGCCAGTAATTGCAGATTTCATTCTGGCAGTCGGTACGGTTTTGCTTTCCTTGGCTGATTTCAAGTGATCATATTCGTATGTAAACGGCTCGTAATAATCATCAATCAGGGGCAGATCAGGATTGGCGAAAATATTACTCAACACCCCCATCTTACCACCGATTTTGGGTTTTAACTTACCACCTTTGGTAAGTTCCCAACCACCTTTCCATTCTGACTGATCTTCCCAGTTTCTAGGGTAACCAACGCCGGGCTTGCTTTCGACATTATTGAACCAGGCGTATTCAACCCCGCCCCTGCTTGTCCAAACATTCTTACAGGTAATTGAGCAAGTATGGCAGCCAATACATTTATCCAGATTTAGAACCATGCCTATTTGTGCGCGAATGGTCATTAGCTTACCTCCTCATTTATTGGCATGTTAATTGGTTGACCCTCTTCATAAGGCTCTTCCATCCAGTCAACAGTATTAGTTTTGCGCAAAATCACAAATTCATCACGGTTGGATCCGACAGTGCCATAATAGTTAAAGCCCCATGAAAGCTGGGCATAACCACCGATCATGTGGGTAGGCTTTACCACTGCTTTGGTCACTGAGTTATGGATACCTCCGCGTTTGCCAGTAATACGACTTCCGGGCGTGTTCATAGTCTTTTCCTGTGCATGGTACATCATGCACATACCTTCTGGTACTCGCTGCGACACAACGGCTCTGGCTGAAATTGCACCGTTGACATTATACAACTCTATCCAGTCATTATCGGCAACATCAACCTTTTTGGCATCAGTTTCCGACAGCCAAACTACTGGCCCACCACGGTTCATCGTCAACATCAGTAAATTATCTGAATAGGTGGAGTGGATACCCCATTTTTGGTGCGGGGTTATCCAGTTAAGGGCAATTTGTTTGGAGTCTCCACCTTTAGCTTTCACCGAATTCGTGATGGTTTTGGTTGAAATTGGTGGTTTATAAACACACAAGCCCTCGCCAAAATCCCGCATCCATTCATGATCTTGATAAAAATGCTGGCGTCCAGTTAATGTGCGCCACGGGATCAACTCATGAATATTGGTGTAACAAGCATTATAGCTAACATGCTCGTCCTCAAGCCCTGACCATGTAGGAGATGAAATGATTTTACGCGGTTGAGCCTGTATATCGCGATAACGAATTTTTTCGTCCTCTTTTGGTCGCGCCAGATGTGTATGCTCGCGTCCAGTAATTTTTGACAATGCCGCCCATGCTTTAACAGCAACCTCGCCATTGGTTTCCGGAGCCAGTGTGAGAACAGTCTCGCAGGCATCTATATCAGTTTCAATCTTTGGCATGCCAAATGACACACCGGGCTCGGTGACGGTTTTATTGAGCTTGCCCAACAAATCCACTTCAGCTTCGGTATTCCAGCCTACACCTTTACCGCCATTTCCAAGTTTCGATAGTAACGGCCCTAGCGAGGTAAACTTCTTATAAAGGTTTGGGTAATCACGCTCGACCTCGACCAAATTTGGCATGGTTTTACCTGGGATCGGTTCACAATCACCTTTGCCCCAATCGCTAACGCCTAATGCTTGACCCAATTCACCGGGGGTGTCGTGTAAAATCGGCACGGTAACCAGATCAGTTTCAACGCCCAAATGGCCGACACACAATTCAGAGAATTTCTTAGCTAAGCCTTTGAAAATATCCCAATCGGAACGGCTTTCCCATGCCGGATCAACAGCCCGGCTAAGCGGGTGAATGAACGGGTGCATATCAGAAGTGTTAAGATCGTTTTTCTCGTACCAAGTAGCTGTTGGCAAAACAATGTCTGAATAAACAGCTGTAGTCGACATACGAAAGTCCAATGTCACGACAAGATCAAGTTTACCTTCTGGTGCCACATCATGCCATTTTACCTCTGATGGCTTTTCAGTACCCATACCTTCAAGGTCATCGCTCATCATTGCATTTTGCGCACCCAATAAATGCCGCAACATGTATTCATGACCTTTGCCGGAAGAACCAAGTATATTGGAACGCCAGACAAACAAATTACGAGGAAAATTGTCAGCTTTATCAGGATCCTGCGCCGCAAATTCCAGTTCACCTGATTGTAGCTTCTCAACCACATAGTCTTTGGTGGTTTTGCCAGATGATTTAGCCTTTGCCGCCAAGCCCAACGGGTTTTCATCCAATTGCGGAGCAGACGGCAACCAGCCCATACGCTCCGAGCGCACATTGCAATCTATCAAGGAATGGTTTTCCCATTTTTTTGGATCAGCCAAAGGAGAAAGTATTTCATCAACGCCAAGTTTCTCATATCGCCATTGGTTAGAATGGTTATAGAAAAATGATGTTGAATTCATTTGCCGCGGAGGACGGTTCCAGTCCAGACCAAAGGCCAATGGCAACCAACCAGTTTGTGGCCGCAATTTCTCCTGACCCACATAGTGTGCCCAACCACCACCGGACTTGCCGATACAACCGCACATGATCAACAGATTTATAATCCCGCGATAGGTCATATCCATATGATACCAGTGATTGATCGCTGCACCTAAAATCACCATAGAGCGACCACGGGTTTTATCAGCATTATCGGCAAATTCACGGGCAACCTGAATGATTTTAGCTCTATCCAGCCCGGTGATATGCTCGGCCCATGCCGGGGTATAAGGCACATTATCGTCAAAATCTTTGGCGACATTTTCACCGCCCAAACCACGGTCGATCGCATAATTTGCCGCCATTAAATCATAAACAGTAGCAACATAAACGTCTTTCTTGCCTTTTAATGTTACCTTGCGAACCGGCAATTTGCGTACCTGCACACTATCATGATCAGTGTGAGCAAAAATCTTGCTTTCATGCTCCTGATTACCAAAATACGGGAATGCCACATCAAGGACTTCATCAGAGTCATCAATATTACTTAAATTAGGCCAAATATCCTCGCCAGAAGCATTATCCTTGGCTTCTAAATTCCATTTACCTTCTTCGCCCCATCTCGAACCAATCGTTCCGTTTGGCACCCGGTGGGATTTAGAGCGTTCATCATAAATAACCGACTTCCATTCGGCATTATTTTTTGCATCAAGACTGCCGGCAAAATCAGAAGCCCGCAAATTCCGTGTCGGAATATAATGATCACCTTTTTTCTCTAATATAACCTGCATAGGCATATCAGAATAGTTACGCACATAATCAGTAAAATACTCTGACTTTTGGTCAAGGTGGAACTCTTTAAATACCACATGTCCCATAGCCATTGCCAGAGCAGAATCCGTACCCTGTTTCGGGTTTAGCCACAAATCAGTTAATTTGGCGACTTCTGAGTAATCAGGAGTGACCGATACCGTCTTGGTTCCCTTGTAACGAACTTCGGTAAAGAAATGCGCGTCCGGAGTACGGGTTTGCGGCACATTAGAACCCCAAGCGATTATGTAAGACGAGTTATACCAATCAGCACTTTCCGGCACATCGGTTTGCTCGCCCCAAGTTTGCGGACTTGATGGCGGAAGGTCACAATACCAGTCGTAAAAACTAAGGCAGACCCCGCCCATTAGCGACATATAACGAGAACCGGCAGCATATGAGACCATCGACATTGCCGGGATTGGTGAAAACCCGAATACACGATCAGGGCCAAAGGTTTTGGTAGTGTAGATATTAGCCGCCGCAGTAATTTCGTTGACCTCGTCCCAACTAGCGCGAACAAACCCACCTAATCCGCGCATTTTTTTATAATCGTTTGCTTTATCGGGATCAGAAACAATGCTGCCCCACGCCAGAACTGGATCATTCAATTCATCTTTGGCCTTGCGAAACGATTTTAACAACCGCGAACGGATCAAAGGGAATTTAAGTCTGGCTGCTGAATATAAATACCACGAATAACTTGCACCTCTAGCACAACCGCGTGGTTCGTGATTTGGCAGATCAGGACGAGTACGCGGGTAATCGGTTTGCTGGGTTTCCCAAGTTACCAAACCATTTTTTACATAGATTTTCCAACTACACGAACCGGTACAGTTCACACCATGAGTTGAACGGACAATTTTATCATGCGCCCATCGGCCACGATATGCCTTTTCCCAATCCCGGCTTTCACCAGTAGTTATACCATGGCCGTTGGAAAATTTTTCTTTTGCTTTGGAGAAATAAGTCAGACGGTCAATAAAATTACTCATGGAAACGGCCCTTTCAATAGAATTTAAGTATCGAATTAATGTTGTGGTGGGCTGTAACAACCCACCACAAAGAATGTTATGGATTTTTCACATAGGCGTTTTTACGTAAGTAAAACCACCAGTTAATGATAATACAAAGCACATAAAATGCAGCAAAACCATATAGTGCGTATTCTGGAGTGGTTGCCTTGATCTGCTCGCCGAACACTTTAGGAATGATGAAAGCACCATACGCCCCGATCGCCGCTGTCCAGCCCAATACCGGCCCAGCCTGTTCTTTATTGAACACCACAGCAATAGTCTTGAATGTTGAACCATTACCAATGCCAGTGGCGGCAAATAGGATCAGGAACAAGATCAAGAACGGTACAAAATAATCCTGCGGAGTTGCCGAGGCATAAGCTTGCTTCATGAAGTAAGCGACACCAAGAGCAGACGCCACCATTATCACCGAAATGATTTGAGTAACTTTTGCACCGCCGATTTTATCAGCAACCATTCCGCCAAGAGGCCTAATCAATGCACCGATAAATGGCCCTGTCCAAGCGAACATCAATGCAGACGGCCCATCAGGGTTGGGAATATTATGCATCATAACCCCATCAACCATTACATGTGAAAAGCCAAAGATAACCTTGATCGCTAAACCAAACGCAACGGCATAACCAATAAATGAACCAAAGGTCATGGTGTAAATGACAGTCATCGCCCATGTGTGTTTGTCGTTAAAAATTTGATACTGATGCTTCAAACTT